>CAYUOW010000073.1:0-14191 GCA_964446455.1 uncultured Desulfocurvus sp. | reverse complement strand
CGCCACCCGCGAGGTGGGCGCGGCCATCACCGGCATCCAGCAGGGCACCAAGAAGAACCTGGACAACGTGGAACGCGCCGTGACGACCGTGGAGCAGGCCACCCGCCTGGCCAACGAGAGCGGCGAGGCCCTGCAGGAGATCGTGAGCCTGGTGGAGGTGGCCACCGACCAGGTGCGCTCCATCGCCGCCGCCAGCGAGCAGCAGTCCGCCGCCAGCGAGGAGATCAACCGCAGCATCGACGAGATCAACCGCATATCGAGCGAAACCGCCACGGCCATGAACCAGTCGGCCTTGGCCGTGGGCGACCTGGCCAGCCAGGCCGGCTCCTTGCGCGGGCTCATCGAGACCATGAAGCAGGGCGGCTAGACTTCAAGCGCAGAGAACAACAAAAGGCCGGGCGAAAACCCGGCCTTTTTCTTTGTCTGGGAGGAAGGGAATGGCTAGGCCAGCTGACAGCCCACCTTGCGCAGTTCTTCCTTGAAGGCGGCCACGCGCAGCGGTTTGCTGACGAAGCCGTCGGCCAGGCCGCGGAAGAAGGCCTGGCACACGTTGCCCGTATCGTCGCAGGCGGAGATCATGAGCACCTTGGCCTCGCATCCGGGCGGCACCTGGTGCTGCGCCTCCAGGGCGCGCAGCCCCTTGAGCGCCTCCTGGCCGTCCAGCCTGGGCATGTTGATGTCCATGCAGACAAGGCCGAAGGGACGCCCCTGCTCCAGGGCCTGGGTCGCCGCGGCCAAGGCGTCGACGCCGTTGGGCACGCTGACCACCTCGCCCGCAGGCTCCAGCACCTTGACGAGGCACAGCCGGGTGGCGTCGTCGTCTTCAACCACGAGGATGCGCATGATGGGGAGCCTCCTGGCCGCGCCGGTCTGCTCTGCGCCGGTTAGGACGCCGCCTGGGCCAAGGCGGTAAGCACCCCGGCATAGAAGGGTTCGTCGGCTATTTCCTTAACGAGTTCCGAATACGTGATAACACCATTTTTGTCCACCACGAACACGGCGCGGGCCAGCAGTCGAAGCTCCTTGATGAGCACGCCGTAGTTCTGGCCGAAGGAGGCCTCGCGGTGGTCGGAGAGGGTCTCCACCTTGTCGATGCCCATGGCCCCGCACCAGCGCTTCTGGGCGAAGGGCAGGTCCATGCTGACGGTGAGGATGCGCACGCCGGCGCCCAGCTTGGCGGCCTCGGCGTTGAAACGGCGGGTCTCAATGGCGCAGGTGGGCGTGTCGAGCGACGGCACGCTGACCAGGGCCAGGGCCATGCCCGCGTAGTCGGCCAGAGACACCGTGGCCATCTCGTTGTTGACCAGGGTGAAGTCCGGGGCTTTCTGCCCCACGACGATCTCCGGCCCCAGGAGGGTCAACGGGTTGCCGCGCATGGTGACGCTGCCGGGTCTTTCTTGCATGACGTTCCTCCGTTCTTTCTGGTGGTGAGTTGATGCGACCATACGCCTGGCCGAAGCGAAAGGGAAGAGGCCGGGGAGACGCTCAGGGCAGGAGGCAGCCTTTGGGAGCGCGGCCTTCGGGCTGGCAGCACGGGCAAAACGTGCTGGTACGCCCGGCCACGCGCATGGCCTGCATGGTCGCGCCGCAGACGAGGCAGGCCTGCCCGCCGCGCCCGTAGGCCTGAAAATGATTCTGGAAGGCCCCGGCGTCGCCGTGGGCGTCGCGGTAGTCGCGGATGGAGCTGCCGTTCTCGGCTATGGCCAGGGTGAGCACGGCCTGCACCGCGGCGAACAGCGCGTCGCGCCGCGTGGCGGAAACCGTGGCCGCCGGGGCGTCGGGCCGTATTCCGGCGCGGAACAGGGCCTCGTCGGCGTAGATGTTGCCGATGCCCGCCACCACGCTCTGGTCGAGGAGCAGCGCCTTGATGCGCGCCCTGCCCTGGCCCAGCCGGGCGCGAAACTCTGTTGCCGTCATTTCAAGCGGCTCCGGCCCCAGGCTGGCGTAAAAGGGCCAGGATTCGATGCTCCCCGCGGCAAAGGCGTGCATGGAGCCGAAGCGCCGCACGTCGGCGAAGCTCAGGCGCAGGCCGCCGGAAAGCTCCAGCACGGCGCGGGGTCGCTCGGGCTGTTGGCCGGGTGCATAGGCCATGACCCGGCCGGTCATGCGCAGGTGGATGGCGATGACCGCGCCACCCTCCAGATCAAGCAGCAGCAGCTTGCCCCGGCGCCTCACGGCCTGGATGCGCCGCCCGGTGACAAGAGCGGCAAAGGCGCGCGGCTCCGGCTTCAGGGCCGCGGGGTCCAGCGCGTCAACGCCAAGAATCTCGCGCCCCAGCACATCCGGGGCCAAGGTGCGGGCGATGGTTTCGACTTCAGGCAATTCGGGCATGCTTACGGCTTCTTTTCCGGCTGATTCTGCTGTGCGCCTTGCTGGCCACCTTGTTGGCCGAGGGGCCCCAGGTCCACGCTGTAGCAGGCCTTGCCCCGGCTGACGGACAGCACCAGGTTTTTCTTCTGGCGGAAGGCGTCGCTGCCGGCCAAATGCAGGGCGTTCAGCGAGGTCATGCGGTAACCGCCCGCGCGCTCCACCACGTCGCCCGGGCGCAGGCCTGCCCCTTCCGCGCGGGAGCCGCGCCGGACCTCGACAACCACCACCTCATTCTCCTCGCCGAACATGCGGTGCTCCAGCACCATGCCCATGCGGCTTTCGAAGGACAGCGGGCAGTACACGCGCACCTGGGCGTCGGCGGCGTCGAAGTCGTCGCCCCGCCAGGGCGAGACGAGCAGAATCGAGGCTTCGGGGTCCAGCACCTTGATGCGCCGGGCGATGCCCAGGCCGCCCTCCACGTGGGCCGTGCCCGCGAAGACCACCACCTGGCGGTTGGTGCTGGCGCGCAGGGCCACGGCGCGCTCGGCCATGGCCGAATCCCATACGCTCTGGATGAGCAGGAAGCGCGCGGTCTGGCGCGTGTCGTTCACGTCGCGCCCTTGCGGATGCCCGCCCATGACGTCCTTGAGAAAGGCCAGCTGCTCCGGCGCGGGTTCGATGATGCGCTTGGGCAGCCAGGCGCGGTCCTCGGGCGAGAGGGATGCCACGGGATCGCCCGCGGTGGCGTTGTCCATGGCCGCGGCCGAGAGCCTGCGGATGACGTCCGGCGGCACGTTCAGACCGGCCACGGGCAGCTTCCACTGCCGCGCGGCGTTGAACACCGGCAGATAGCGGCCAAAGGGATGGCCCCAGGTCTTGCCCCAGTCCAGCCGGGCCTCCAGATCCTCGGGCTTGATCTTTCCGGCCACGAAGTCCGCTAGCACGGCGCTGTTCTTGGCCGGGACCATCTCGAAGCCCACCGCCGGGCCTTGCCCCTCATGCGCAAGCAGCGCCAAGAGCCTCCTCTCGGCCTCGTGGTCGCAGGGCTGCCCGTGGGACTCGCCGATGAGCACGTAGGCCGCGCTCTTGCTTTTGGCCATGAAGGCCTCGGGCGAGAGGCGGTCGCCCGCGTCGGTCAAAAGCTCGCCCGGCGCGGGCAGGAAGTTCACGGCCAGGGGCTCGCCCGTGGGCGCGGGCCGGGCGCAGGCCAGGAGAAACGACAGGGACAACACTGCGGCGCAAAGGGCCGCGCCCCGGCCTCTGCAAACAGCAGAAGCCAGGGCGCGGAAATGGGTCGGGGAAGGCATGAATGCTCCCGGTTTGTATGGGGCGTGGGCTAGTCCCAGGAACGCTTGTCCTCGATGGGACGGATCTGCGGCGGCAGGGTGCCGGGCGCAAGGATCTTGAGCGTGGGACGCAGCTTGATGCGCTCGCGGAAGGTGTGCAGCAGCTCTTCCTCGCGCTTGAAGGCGCCCGCCTCGATGGACAGCACCATCTCGTCGATGCCGCCGGGGTTGGTGACCTCGATCTGCCAGCGCTTGATCTCCTCGAAGCGGGTGATGACCTGCTCGACCTGGTGCGGGTAGACGAACATGCCCTTGATGCGGGCGGTGGTGTCCACGCGGCCGACGATGGAGCCCAGGCGCGGGGACGTGCGGCCGCACGGGCACGGGGCGCGTTCGATGTAGGACAGGTCGCCCGTGGCCAGGCGGATGAGCGGGTAGGTCTTGTTGAAGGCCGTGACCACGATCTCGCCCACTTCGCCGTCCTTCAGGGGAATGCCGGTGTCCGGGTGGCAGATCTCGACAAAGGCGCGGTTCGAGAGGTGCAGGCCGCACTTGTGGAAGCACTCGTAGCCGATGCAGCCGACGTCCGCCGTGCCGTAGCCCTGGCGCATGACGCAGTCGAGCTTCTTCTCAAGGGTGGTGCGCATCTTCTCGGAGAACTTTTCACCCGTCACGAAGGCCACTTCCAGGAAGAGGTCCTTGCGCAGGGAAAGGCCGGTTTCCTCGGCCTTCTGGGCCAGGTGCAGCAGGTAGCTGGGCGTGCCGATGTAGCCGGTGACGCGCAGCTTCTGCATGATGTCGAGCTGGGAGCTGGTGTTGCCCGGGCCGGCGGGAATCACCGCGCAGCCGAGGTTCTTCAGGGGCTCCTCGAACATCAGGCCCGCCGGGGCCATGTGGTACGGCAGGGTGATCTGGGCCACGTCGCCGGGGCGGAAACCCACGGCGTAGAAGCCTTCGGTCCAGCCCCAGTAGTCGTCCATGCGGTCTTCGGGGTCGAAAATGGGGCCGGGCGACAGGAACACGCGGCGCAGTTCGCCCAGATCCTTGGTCAACAGGCCGCCCAGGCGCGGGCCCATGCTCTGCAGGAAGATGAGTTCCTTCTTCTTCAGGATGGGCACGTGCTTCAGGTCGGAAAGGGCCTTGAACTTGTCCACGTTGAACTGGGCGCGGTCGAAGCGCTTCTTCACGTCCTCGGAGTAGCGGTAGGCGTAGGACAAGAGGTCTTTGAGCTGAAGCTGATAATATTGGCGGCGCTCGGAATCGTCGAGCACCTCGCGACGGCTGTAGATGCCCTCGGTGCGGTCCTTGCGGGTCATGCGGAATCCTCCTGGAAAATGGCGTAAAAAAACGGGGCGCTATTCGCCCAATAGCGCAGCATAACGTATTGGACGCGGGATTTCAAGTCCGGGCGAACGGGCCGCCGTTGCAGGAAAACCGGTCCCTACGCGGGCCAGAAGAACCAGATGAGGGGCGCCATGGCGAGGCGGTACAGGGCGAAGGGGATGAGCGTCATGCGCGAGACCAGGCCGATGAAGCCCCGCACCGCGGCCCAGCCCGCGAAGAACGAGACCACGAAGCCCACGGCCAGGAAGCCCAGGTCGCCGGACTCGAAGAGCCGCCAGTTCTTGAGCAGGTCGTAGCCCACGGCGGCGCACATGACCGGCACCGCGGCCAGGAAGGAGTATTCCGCAGCGGTCTTGCGGTCCACATTCAAGAGCATGCCGCCCATGATGGTGGCCCCGGCGCGGGAAAAGCCCGGCCACAGGGCCAGGCACTGGAAAAAGCCGATTCCGAGCGCCAGGCCGGGATTCAGGGAATCCAGCCCGCCCACCTTGCGCGCCCTGCTCTGCCGCGCGTTGCGCGCCTCCACGAAAAACATCAGGAGCGCGCCGGCCACAAAGGCCATGGCCACGGTGCGCGGCCCGAACAGGTGCGCCTTGATGGCGTGGTGGGCCAGAAAGCCGATGCCCAGGGCGGGCAGGGAAGTCAGAAACAACAGCAAAATGCCGCGCAGGCCCGAGAAGGTGCGCGCGGGATCGGCCTTCAAAAGCCCGGTGAAGCGGTGCCGGTAGAGCACGACGACCGAGAGGATGGCGCCCAGCTGGATGGCGATCTCGAAGGTGTCGGCCTTGGGACCGGTGAAGTCCAGCAGGTGCCCGGCCAGGATGAGGTGGCCGGTGCTGGAGACGGGCAGAAATTCGGTGAGGCCTTCCACGAGGCCCATGAGGATGGCGACGTACCAGGGTGCCATGGCTGTTATGAAGCTCCTTGCGGGGATTGACGGAACGCCGGACACGACAAAAGAGTCGTGCGCCGCTGCCGGTTCACCCGGCTGGCTCCGGTCCGTTCTTGCTGGGACATCGGGGCTCTTTGTTACGGCGCACTTTTCTTTGTGTGGACCCCTTGCGGGGTCAGGGGCGGCTCAATCCGCCAGATTTTGCGAGCTTTGCACACTGGTTTTTGCCTCCCTCCTGCCATTTGTCCTATCGTCTGGGGCTTTCGCCCCTTGTAGCTTAAAAATAAGCACTGCGCGCACGGTGTAAAGAGTGGCCGGGCATTTTTTCCGCGCGGAGCAAATATTGACTTTCCGCCCCGGGCGAAGCACCATCGGCTCATGAGCCTGTCGCTGGCCTTCATCGAAGCAATCGCCGAGGAGCGCATCCGCGCGGCCCAGGAGAGCGGCGAATTCGACGACCTCCCTGGCCGGGGCGAGCCCCTTGACCTTGAGGACGACGCCCACGTGCCGCCGGAGCTCAAGATGGCCTGGCGGGTGCTCAAGAACGCGGGCTGCCTGCCCCCGGAGCTGGAGGCCGAGCGCGAGATCAAGAACGGTTTGGAGCTGCTTTCCGCCATGACCGACGAGGCCGAGCGCTACCGCCAGATGCAGCGCCTGAATCTCATGATAACGAGGCTGAACGAGACGCGCCGCCGCCCGGTGTACCTGGAGACCGAGCAGGCCTATTACGAGAAGATCGTGGCCCGCGTGCCCCTGCCCAAGAAAACCCCCTGACCCGAACGAGGTTTTCCATGAAGCTGTACCGCTACCTCACCGGCCCGGACGACGCCAATTTCTGCCTCCGCGTAAGCGAGGCCCTGAACAACGGCTGGGCGCTGCACGGCGGCCCCACCCTGACCTTCGACGGCACCCGCGTCATCGCGGGCCAGGCCGTGGTGAAGGAAGTGCCGGGCCTGTTCAACCGCGACATCGACCTGTCCAAATACTAGGCCGATGCCGCGCGCCCTGCCCCTGCTGCTTCTGCTCGTCCTTGCGCTCTGCGCCTGCAGCGGACCGTCCTCGGCCCGCGAGGCCGCGCGCGAGGCCGAGCTGAAGGATCTGCGCGAACGCGTGGAGCGCCTGGAGCAGGAGCGCGCCGAGGAGCGGGCCAAGCTCGGCCAGGACGTGGACGCCCTGCGCAACTCGCTGGACGAGGCCAACCAGCGCATGGCCGCCCTGGACGGGGGCCAGACCAAATCCGCCCAGCCCGGCAAGTCACCCCGGGCCGCCCTGCGCCAGTCCCTGGGCGAGGTCATGGATTCCGCCCGCCAGGCCCTGGACCGTTTGAACAAGAGCCTGGAGCAGTCCCTCTCGCGGCCCAAGGCCCAGGAGCAGGAGCCCGCGAAGTAGCCGCCAGGCCGGGAGGTTCTCCGCTTCCGCAGGCCGCAAGATGGTGGACGAAAGCGCTCTCCTTGGGGCATAGTCGCCCCTGGCCGCCCGCCAGCCCTCCTTCTGGCCGGGGCGAGCCCACCTGAAGGAGAATCCATGCGCGTGCGCGTGTCCGCCCTGTTCGCCAGCCTTTGCTCCACCATCGCCCTCACTGTGCCCCTGGCCCTGTGCCTGTGCCTTACGGCCCCGGCAACGGCCAGAGCCGAGTCGCCCTACGTGCAGGGGCTCGAACTGTACCGCCAGGGCAACTACCAGGATGCGCTCAAGGTCCTGCGCGCCGCCCTGCCCAAGCCCCCCACGCCGCCCGCGGCCATGGCCCAGCCGCCCCTGGGGCAGCCCCCCGTGCCCCCGCCGCCCCCTGCCTTTGAAGGACCGGAAGCCCCGCATACCCATGCCGTGCTGGGCTTCACCCTGCTGCGCCTGAACCAGCTGTCCGAGGCCGAGGACGAATTCGCCCTGGCCCGCCGCGATCCGGGAATGGAGAGCATCGGCCTTTTGGGCGCAGGCTGGGCGCTGTACGCCCGGGGCAAGACCTCCGCCGCGGTGGAGACCCTGAACGAAGCCCTGGCCAAGGCCACGCCCGGCACCATGCTGGACATGCTACGCGAATCCGTGCCCGCCGATGCCCACCTCGCCCTGGGGCTCATCGCCCTGGGACGCGGCCGCGCGCAGGAAGCCCTGAAGCAGCTGGAAGCCGCGGCACAGGGGCCGAACGTTTTGGGCTCGCCCAAGGAACTGTACATCGCCCTGGGCGACGCCCGCGCACTGGCGGGAGACACCCGGGGCGCACTGGCCGCCTGGGCCGAGGTGCCGCGCAAAAGCTCGCGCTTCCCGGGCGATGCCCCGCGCGACGAACTGGCCCGGCTCAAGGCCGCGCGCCTGTACGAAACCGGCGGCAATCCGGGCGAGGCCCTGTCGCTGTACTCCTCCCTGGCCGGGGGCAAGCACTACGCGGCCGAGGCCCTGCTGGGCCAGGCGCGCACCCTGCTGGGCCAGGGCCGCGCCTCCGAGTCCCTGTCCGTGCTGAAGCGCCTGGTGAACCTGGACCCCAACATGGCCGAATCCCTTGAGCGCGCCGTGCAGGCCGACCCGCTGCTGCGTCCCGTGCACAAGGACTGGGGCCTGTCCTATTTCCACCGGGGCGACTACATGGAAGCCCTGGGCAAACTTTCCGCCTACCTGGACGACGTGGACGCGAACGACAGCGCCTGCCAGCTGGGCATGGGCTGGAGCTTCCTGCGCCTGGGCCACCTGAGCCGCGCCTGGGATTCCTTCAGCGATGCGGCCCGGCTCAAGCCCACCTCGGCCGACCCGCAGGTGGGCATGGCCGCTACGGCCGTGGCCCTTGGCCAGCAGGCCCAGGCCCGCGAGCTGCTGGACCGCGCCCTGGCCATGGAGCCGGGCAACGCCCTGGCCCTCAACACCCTGGGGCACCTGGCCCTGTCGCAGGGCGACACCCAGACGGCCCTGGACCGCTTCCGCGAGGCCCTCAAGTCCCGGCCGGACTACGTGGACAGCCGCCTTTCCGCCGCGCGCATCCTGTACGACCGCGCCGAATACGACGCGGCCGCGGCCGAATACTTCCGCCTGGTGACCCAGGAAAAGCGCTCCACCACGGGCTGGAACGGCCTGGGCTGGGCGCGGCTGCGCCTGGGCCAGTACAACGACGCCCTGACCGCCTTCACCGAGGCCCGCCGCCAGAACCCCGGCCTCCCGGCCGCGGCCTACGGCATGGGCATCACCCTGGCCCGGCAGGGCAAGGCCGATCAGGCCAGCCAGCGCCTGGCCGAGGCCATCTTCCTGAGCCCGGACTTCGCCGCCACGCCCGAGGTGCTGGAGCTCATGCGCTCGCGCCCGGAGTACACGGAGCTGTTCCTGGAAATGGGCGAGGCCTATGCCCGCAAGCTCTATCCCACCACGGCCGCGCCCTACCTGGAAGAATACCTGCGCCAAAACCCCAACAGCCGCCCCGGCCGCCGCGCCCTGGCCTGGGCCAGTTTCTGGGCCGGGCAGGAGGACAAGGCCCACGCCCTGTTCCAAACCCTCATCACCGTGAACAAGGATGACCCGGACGCGCACCTGGGCGATGGCCTGGCCCTGCTTTCCCGCGGGCACCTGGACCTCGCTGAGCCGCACCTGCGCGATGCTGTGCGCCTGGAACCAAAGAATTCCCTGGCGTGGCGCGCCCTCGTGCTGCTCTTGACACGCCAGGGGCGCGACAAGGAAGCCGTCAGTGCCCAGCAGCAGGCGCCCAAGTCCCGGCTGGAGCGCCTGGACCGCATGAGCACCAGCGGCTTCGCCGCGCTGAACGAAGGCCGC
The DNA here is from genome assembly GCA_964446455.1 of uncultured Desulfocurvus sp. GTDB lineage: Bacteria > Desulfobacterota > Desulfovibrionia > Desulfovibrionales > Desulfovibrionaceae > Humidesulfovibrio. Next base: position 4,612 of record CAYUOW010000073.1, on the reverse strand, counting down.
ATCCGCGACGCCGTGCGCGATTTCCGCCGCGCCGTGACCATGGACCCCGGCCTGGCCGCGCCGCACTACGGCCTGGCCTTCGCCCTGGTGGCCCTGGGCGAGCACGAGCAGGCCAAGGACGAGCTCCTTGCCGGACTGAACCTCGACCCGGCCTACCTGGACGAGCAGGAGCTCTCGCAGCTGCTGGCCCAGCACGCGGAACTCTCCGCCCTGGCCCAGGACCTGAGCTGGAGCCAGCTGTACGCCATGAACCTGCCCGCGGCCCGCGCCGGATTCGAACGCATCCTGGCCACCAGCCCCGGCAGCATGGAGGCCCTCTTCGGCCTGGGCGCCACGGCCTACCTGCAGGCCGATTGGCAGCTCGCGGAATCCTGCTTCGACAAGATCCTGCCGCGCGCACCCCTGACCGGCTCCTCCTGGGACAAGTGGTGCCACCTCATGGATAAGCTCGGCTGGAGCGCCTACCACCAGCAGAAATACGACAAGGCCCTGCATTCCTTCGACTGGCTGCGCACCTACAACCCGGAAAAACCCTTCGCCTCGGCCCTGGGCGGCATGGGCTGGGCGCTCATGGGCAAGGGCCAGACCCAGCAGGCCCAGACCCTGTTCCTGCGTTCGCTGAACATCTTCCCGCGCAACCTCACGGCCATGCAGGGCATGACGGCCCTGCGCAAGGCCCCGGAAACCGACGATCAGGACATGGACGACGAGCCGGAACCGGAGATCAAGCCCAAGCGCAAGGGCAAGGCTGCCAAAATCAGCCGTGCTGACCGCGACGACGAAGACCGTCCCGCCAAGTCCAAGAAGAGCAAAAAGAGCAAGGCTGAGAAGGCGGAGCCTGCTGACTCCGGCGAAAAGGCTTCCAAGAAGAAGAGCAAGAAGGACCAGGCCGAGGCAGAAGCCAAGCCCACGAAGTCCGCAAAGAAGAAGGCCGAGGCCGATGAGGCCCCGGCCAAGAAAAAGAAGAAGTCCAAGAAGCAGGAAGACTAGGCCGGAGGGTTCCCCAGCCGAGCGAACGCTAGATGCGCGCCACGCCCAGGAACACGGCGTGCAACGCGGCCACCAGGGTCAGGAATACCGCCCGCGCCGCGGCCGGGGAAAGCCCGGGAAAGCGGTAGTGCATGGCGTCGTGCGGGCAGGCCCCAACGCAGTCGCCGCAGAGGGTGCAGGAAAGCCCAGGCTTGCCCGCCTCGATCTCCAGGGGCGTCAGCGCCGAATAGCGGCAGGCCCGCGCGCAGGAGCCGCAGCGCGTGCAGGCCCCCAGGTTGATGCGCACGCGCCAGGGCATGAGCTTGCCCAGCACGTTGCCCACAAGCCCGATGGGGCAGAAGGCCGTGCAGTGCGCCATGGCGCCCAGGCGACGCGAAACGACGAGCATCACCCCCACGCCAACCAGCCCGAACCCGGCCGCCAGCCACGCCGCGGTCGCGCCCGGCACATCCAAAAGCCGCAGGGCCAGCGCCCCGCCGCAGGCGATGACCAGGGTCGCCAGCCGCCCGCCCACGGTCCAGGCCTTGGGCAGAACCCGGGGCACTTTCGGCCCCCGGCGCGAGCACAGGTCGTCCCAGGCGCCGATGTAGCACAGATGGCTGCACCAGGCCGGCCCCACAAAGAGCACCGTGGATGCGAACAGGATGGGCATGAACAACCCGCCGCCGCGAAAGATCGGCCCGGCAGCGATGAGCGCGGGCACGGGCAGGTGCAGCCGCCCGGTCATGAGCAGGTCCGTGAACCCGGCCAGCCCCAGGGCCAGCTGGCCGAAAAACAGCAGCGAGAACAGGGCCCAGACGCGCGGCCGCAAACGCTTGTGCTCGCGCGGGTCCAGGATGCGTCCGGCGAACCAGGCCGCGTAGCAGCCCAGCACGAGCATTTCCAGCCAGCCGGAGCCGGGCAGGAAACGGTCGGCCAGAAGCACCGGCACGCTGGCCTTGCTCCGCGCAATCGCCAGCAATCCCACAGTGAGTGCAAAGGCCGCCGCCTGCGCCCACTCGCCCTCCCGTCCCTTGTGGAACACCGCCTGCGCCCGCTGTCCCAGCAGCCACAGGCCGGAAGCCAGGGTCAGGGCGCACACCGCCGCCAAGATGAACGCCAGGCGCAGCCAGGGCTCGCCCAGGACCAGGCGCAGCTGCACGAATTCCAGTCCGGCCGAGACCCACTGCGCCGCGCCCAAAAGCAGCACTGCCGCCGCCGCCAGACGCGCCGCGCCCAGACGCGTGAAAAACGTCAGCGGCAGGGCGGCCAGGGCGGCGCACAGGGCCCAGTCGCCCCGGCGCAAGGCGTGGGCCGCCAGGATGAGATGGGCCAGCACGGCGAGAGTGAGCATGAATGGCGTCATGGCGTTCCTTTTTTAGAGAAAGCAAGGGGCGCCGCCCCTTGACCCCGCCAGAGGGCATGCGCCCTCTGGACTCCCTGTACGCCGCGTTTTCCGGTCTGCAAAGCCAGACCGGAAAACGCGGCGGGGGATGTTTCGGCTCAATGCTTTGTGAGCTCTTCATGTCCGGTTGGGCCTGGGCGGCGTTTCACGCCGCCCAGGCCCAACCGGCACGAGGGGGTCCGGGGGGAATCATTCCCCCCGGCGGGGTGCAGGGGCAGCGCCCCTGCGGAATCCCCCTGCCTGTTCAGCTGTCCGCTCCATACTTCCAGTTGTGCTCCACCGCATCCATGACTAAAGTCAAGCCAACCGCGGAGGTGGGCATGGAAAAGGACAAATTGGCGGCGCTGGCGGGCATCAAACTGTTTGAGGGGCTGCCCAAGGCGCAACTGGCGACCCTGGCGGGCATCACCCTGCTCAAGCGCGTCAAGGCGGGCGACCCGCTGTTCGAGGCCGGCCAGCCGGGCACGCATTTCTATGCCGTGGTTTCGGGCAAGGTGCGCGTGTACCGCGCCGCGCCCTCGGGCAAGGAGCAGATCCTGCACGTGTTCGGCGGGGGCGAGGCCTTTGCCGAGGTGCCGGTGTTCGAGGGCAAGACCTATCCGGCCAGCGCCCAGGCCCTGGAGGACAGCCTCATGGTGTCCATTCCGCGCAAGGAGTTCGTGGAGGTGCTGCGCCGCGATCCGGAGCTGGCCCTGGGCGTCATGGCGCTTCTGTCGGCCCGGCTGCGCGCCTTTGTGAGCCAGATCGCCCAGCTGAGCCTGAAGGAGGTGCCGGAGCGCTTGGCGGGTTATCTGCTCCTGCTGCGCGCCTCGCAGAACCGCGACGACCTGACGCTCGACCTGCCCAAGGGCCAGATCGCCTCCTACCTGGGAACGATTCCGGAGACCCTCTCGCGCGCGCTCAAGAAACTTACGGACCAGGGGCTCATCGAGATCTCCGGCAACCGCGTGACGCTGCTGGATCCCGAGGCCCTGGCCCAACTGGCCGAGTCCGGCCGCTAGGCGGCCCGGAAAAGGACGAGACGAAACAGCGGAGGAGGCCGCCCTCCCCCGCCGTCACATTACGGCCGGACCGAAATCATTCCCAGGAAATGCAGGTGACCGGGCAGGCGTCGATGGCCGCCTGGATCTCGTCGTCGGAAGCGCCGGTGGGGTTCACCACCTTGGCCTTGCCGGAATCCGCGTCGAATTGGAACACGCTCGGGGCGAGCTCGCAGCAGGTTTCACAGCCAATGCACTCGTCTTCATTAATCGTCACTGTACCGGCCATACTTTCCTCCATTTGTCGCCACCCTACACCAGCCGCAGGGCGGTTGCCAAGGGGGGCGCGCACCCGCCGAAAAGATCAACGCGACTCGCGCACCGGACGCACCTACCGGGCAAAGATGCCGGGCCGCAGGCCCGGGTGCTCCGCGCGCAGCACGGCGCGCATGCCCGGATGGCCGACCTCGGCGGGCAGGCCGGGCGTGCTGGACTGCGGCCCGTGCTCCAGGCGGAAGCTCCCGGGCGCGAGCACCGGACGCGCAAGGCCCGGCAGGATGAGCGTGAGGCCTTCCGGCCGTCGGGTGTCGAAGGTGCCTTTCAATTCAACATTCCAGCCAGAGCCGGAAGCGGCCTGCCCGAGCACGCGCAGCATGGGCATGCGTCGCGGGGCCAGGCGGTCCAGGCCGGGAATCTCGCGCCGGGCATCGGCCCCGAAGAGCCCGGCCGTGAGGGCGCGCGTGGCCGCATGACGCAGCTCCGCAAGGGCCGCGCGGGGCTGGAAGGCTCCGCCCGCCAGGGAATCCAGGGCGAAGCGCCAGGCATCGGCCGCCACGGCCAGATAGGCCGAGCTGCGCGTGCGGCCCTCCACCTTGAGGGCGTCCACGCCCAGGCGCGCCAGCCAGGGCGCATGCCACAGCAGGCACAGGTCCTGCGGGGCGAAGAACTGCGTCCAGGGGCCGCGCCCGGGCTCAGAGGGCGCTTCCGTCCACTGCTCCAGCACCTCCCAGGCGTCGGCGCCCTCGCGCTTGCGCTCCTCCACCACGGACCGCAGGCGGTACTCGTAGCGGCATGGATGCGCGCAGGCGCCCATTTGCGCCGTGCGCCCGGCCTGGTTCACCCCGCGCTCCACCATGTGCACGGAGAGCCCGCAGCGGCCCGACAGGGCCATGCACTGGGCCCCGTGCACGAAGACCTCCAGTCCGAAGCCGGGCAGCTTCTCGTCGCGGGCCCGGGCCAGGGCGGCCACCTCGGAGGC
>CAYUOW010000072.1:10210-14390 GCA_964446455.1 uncultured Desulfocurvus sp. | reverse complement strand
AGCCGGAAAAGGGCGTCCCACCCTGTGCGCCGCGCTCCGGCTGATGCCCCGCCCGTTCTCGCGGGCGGGGCATCAGCCGGCAACGGGAGTCCAGAGGGCCTCGCGCCCTCTGGCGGGGGTGCAGGGGGCGGCGCCCCCTGCGCCTCTCCCTTTACGCCAGCGTTTCCACGGCCTGGCGCACCAGCTTGGCGATCTCAAGCCTGTGCGGACAGCGGGCCTCGGCCTTGGCGAAGTCCGCGTTGGCGAGCCTCTGGCGCACGGCTTCGGGCAGTTCGGCGAAGGTGGCGCGGCCCAGGCCGGGCTCTTCGTATTCGTTGTGGTACATCAGGCTGCGCATGACATGCTGCACGGGCAGGCCTTCGCAGGCCTGGGAGCAGATGCTGCCGCAACCGCCGCAGTAGCCCGTGGCCTCGGCGCTGGCCAGTTCGACCAGGACGGCGCGCTCGGCCGTGGACAGGCTCACCTGGTCACGCGCGGCGGCCACGTTGGCCGAAAGGATATTGATGGAGGGCATCTGCGAGCAGATGCTGGCGATGGTCTTGTTCTCCCACACGCCCTTGAGCCGGGCCTGCTTGTCGGTGAAGCCCCGGGCCATGAACTGCTGCGACACCTTGAGCTCGGCCTCGGTGGGAGTGGTGGCCGGGCCCATGCCCTGGGTCTTCATGGCCACCAGGCCGATGCCCGCACGCGCGCAGGCGTCCACCGCGGCCTGCATGGCGGGCTTGTGCATCACGCTGGTGTTGTAGGTGGCCATGATGACGTCGAGGTTGGCGGCTGGCCCGCCCTCCTTGGCGGCAGCCTGCATCAGGTCCTCCATGTTGGCGTGCGTGCTGAAGCCGAAGTGCTTGATCTTTCCGGCCTTCTTCATCTGCTCGGCAAAGGCGCGGAACTCCGGCTTCATCTGGCTCATGGAGTCGATGCCGTGGACGAAAAACAGGTCCACGTAGCTGGTCTGCAGGCGCGCTAGGGATTTCTCGAAGCGCTCCGCGAAGTTGCCTTCCTTGGGGGTCAGCTTGGTCACCAGGAACACGTCCTTGCGGCGGTCCGGGTTGCGGGCGAAGAAACGGCCGAAGCCCTCCTCGGACAGACCCCGGCCATAGTATTCGGCCGTGTCCCAGTAGGTGACGCCCCAGTTGAGGGCCTGGCGCAGCAAAAGCTGGTTGTTGATGGTGTCGAACATGCCGCCCAGGCAGAGGATGGGCACCTCCACGCCGGTCTTGCCCAGCATGCGCTTGGGCATGACCGCGGCGGGCGCAGCGGGCGCGGCATTGGCAGTAGCAGCTAAGACCGGCGCTGCGGCGACTGCTGCGGCCCCCAGGCCCAGGGTCTTCAGGAAATTGCGGCGGGTCGTGTCGGACGCGGACATGGGAGCCTCCTTGGCGTTGTTGTTAGACCAGCATGCGCCCCGGACCGGAGCGCGACTCGTTCTCGTAGCTGACGCGGATGCCGCGCGAGCCCGCGATGGGGCATTCGTGCTCGCACACGCCGCAGCCGATGCAGCGCGCCGGGTCCACGTAGGGCTTTTGCAGGCGCACCAGCACTTCCACGGTGTCGCCGGGCGCAAGCTTCCAGCCTTTCTTCGGGTCGGGAGTGCCGTCCAGGGTCAGGGTCTGCCCGCTCTCGGCCCAGGTGCAGGCATTGATGCGCCGCAGGCCGTCCTCCGGGGTGGCCATGGCGTGGCCCGCAGGGCGCAGGTAGTAGTCGCCGCTGCCCAGGTTTGCCGTGGGCTTGGCCAGACCGGAAAGCGACAGCCGCGCCGCGCCCTTTTCCGCGAACTGGGCCAGCACGAACTGCGCCTGCCCGAAGCGGATGGGCTCGAAGGTGGTGCGCGTGTGGATGGACTTGGGGCTCACCGGGCACAGCTCCTGGCAGACCAGGCAGGGCCGCTCGAAGGCCCAGGGCAGGCAGCGCGAACGGTCCACAAAGGCCGTGCCCAGGCGCAGGGGGCCCTTGGCGGCGAAGGCGCCGTGGCCCAGCTTCTCGTCCAGGGCCAGGGGCCGGATGGCCGCCGTGGGGCACACGTGCCCGCAGGCCACGCACTGCACCTGGCAGCCGCTGCTGCCAAGGCGGAAGTTCAGCACCGGGGTCCACAGGCCCTCCAGGCCCGCCTCGCCCAGGGCCGGCTGGATGACGTTGGTGGGGCACACGCGCATGCACTGGCCGCAGCGGATGCAACGCGACAGGAAGCGCGCCTCGTCCAGCGAACCAGGCGGGCGGATGAGCAGCGGGTTCTTGCCCGTGTCCGCAAGGCCGCCGATGGTCCACAGGGGCGCGGACAGGGCCCCGGCGGCGAGAGAAACCACGAAGCCCCGGCGCGTGGGCTCGGGCAGGTGATCCTCCCCCGCTGCCGAGGGTGCGGCGGCGAAGGTCATGCGGTTCTGCGGGCAGGAGTCCAGGCAGTTCATGCACATGAGGCATTCGTTGGTCTTGAGGACGCCGGAAGGACTGCATGCGCCCTCGCAGTAGGTGTCGCACAGGGTGCAGTTGCCGCACGCGCCGTGGGCGTCGTCATCGCGCTTGCCCATGCGCCAGGGCGCGAAGCGGTTCAAGAGGCCGAAGAGCGCGCCCAGGGGGCACACGTAGCGGCAGAAGAAACGCGGCCGCAGGAGGTTCAGACCGAGGATGGCCGCGAACACGGCGAACAGCAGCCAGGCCGAGGCATAGTGCCGGGGTTTGGAGAACAGCACCTGGAAGCCTGCGTCGGCCACCGGGGCCAGGGTCAGGTTCACGGAGCGGAACAGCAGCGGCAGGGGGTCGAGCAGGCCGCTCTGCAAACTGCCGAAGCAGGCCGCGGCCAGCAGAAAGGCCAGGATGTAATACTTGGCAGCCTGCCAGGGGCTGTGGCGGTTGTCGGCCAATCTGGCGCGCAGGGCCTCGCCCCGTGCGCCCGGCACCTTTGCCGCCACGCGCCGGGCCAGCCAGCCGCAGGCCTGGTTCAACGCGCCCAGGGGGCAGGCGAAGCCGCAGAAAAAGCGCCCCAGGAAGGCTGTGAGCACAATCACGGGCACGGCCCACAAAAGCGGCGCGTACCAGGTGTGCGTGGAAAGGAGCGTGCCGAGCGCGGTCAGGGGCGAAAGGGACAGGATGAAGTTCACCGGCCAGCCGGAAAGCCGCCAGAACTCCCCGCCAAGGGTGGTCACCGCGCACAGCCAGAGCGTGACGAGCACGAAGAAGACCTGGCTGGCGCGCCGGGCGTTGACGATTCTCAAAAGCGGTGCGGCCATGCCTACGCCCCCAGGTCCAGGAACTGCGGCCCCAGCGCCTTGTAGTCCGTGCTGCCCGCCCCTGCTCCCTCGGCCAGGGCAAGGTACGGGGCCTCGGTCAGGGCGCGGCCCAGAAGCTCCATGCCGAAGGCGTCGGCGGCCACGGGGTCGGTGGAGACGGCCAGCACGTGCGCGGCCTTGAGGTCGGACAGCGAGCCGCCCGTGGGCCCGTTCGACATCATCACGGTCACGCCGTCGAGAATGCAGAGCGTCGGCTTTGTCAGCAGGGACAGCTCGGCGATGATGCCGTTGATGTCCTGGTGGAACACGTTTCTGCGCCCGCCCAGGAAGCCGTACAGGTTCTTGAGGCACATGGAGGCCCCGGCGCGGTGGTGGTCCTTCACCGGGGCCATGTTGATGAGCTTGGTGACGCCGGTGAGCGCCCCGGCAAGCGCGGGCCAGTCGCGGATGAGCCTGCCGCCCACGGCGCCGGTGGCGGGCACGGACACCGGCTTGAACAGGTCCTCGCGCGGGAGGATGACCCTGGCCCCGCTCTTCTGCGCGGCCTCGGAAATGCCGGTGAGGGCGAAGCAGCTCTCCGGGCTGTGGATGGGGTTGTCCGTGAGGCTTACGGACGCGGCCCCGGCCTTGAGGCAAAGCCCGGCCATGGCCGCCACCAGGTCCGGATGGGTGGTGGCTCCGAGCGTGGGCGAGGTGGCGAAGGCCGCGTTCACCTTCAGCAGCACGCGGTCGCCCGGCTTGATGAAGGCGTCCAGCCCGCCCATGGCCGTGAGCGCCCGGGTGAGCATGGCCGCGCGGTCCACGCTGGCGGCGGCGGGGTCGGCGCGCACGATGGCCATGCGCCCCGGCTTGCCACGCAGGGCCTCGATGGAGAAGTCGCCCAGGCCCTTGGCCTCGGCCGTATCCGGCTGGGCCTTGGGGCCGCGCGTGTCCAGAAGCGCAGCCGCCAGCCCGCC
>CAYUOW010000072.1:0-10110 GCA_964446455.1 uncultured Desulfocurvus sp. | reverse complement strand
CCCCGCGCCTTGAGCGCCGCATCGAGCGAGTTTGCGAGTTTGAGGGCACTGGGCAGGTCCGGGGCATCGTGCACCCCGGCCAGGATGTTGCCGCGCACCAGAAGAATCTCCACGCTGCCTTCCATGACGAGCACCACGGACCCGGCGGGAGCCCCGCCTTGCGTCTGCACGGCATAGCCGTTGTCGGTCAGGAAGCGCTGGTAGGCCTGGGCGGTCTTCTTCGCCTCTGCCGCGCCGGTCGCGCCGCCCGCGTCGGCTCGGCGCGCGATGAAGGCCGTGCCCCCGCCCGCGCTCTGGTCGTATTCCGCCGTGTACACGTTGGCGAAGCCCTGGAAGCCGAAGGTGTCGGCCACGGTGAGGCGCAGGCTGTCGGCCTTGAGCCCCACCTTGGGGAACAGGTCGCCGGGCTGGACGTCTCCGCCCTTGCCCGCTTTGCCGCCCGCCTCGTCCGCCCCGCCGCCCAGCCCCGCCAGCACGGCTTTGGCCAGGGTCTCCAGGGCGGGCTTGGCCCCGGCGCGGTCGGCGATGACCTCGATGTAGTCCGCCCCGTGGGTCAAAAAGAGCGCGTTCTCCGTCAGGTAGCCGTTCTTGGCGAGCCCGCTCTGCGTCGCGCCGGGCCTGCGCTGGCCGCTGAACACGGCAAAGGCGGCGTCCTGGGTCTTCATGCGGTAGATGTACACGTCGATTCTTGCGGAACCGGCCTGATAGCTGCGGCAGGCCATGCCCGCGAAGCCCGCGGCCAGATACAGTTCGGCCTTGCCGTCGATCTTGTCCGACAGGGTGGCCGGGGTGAAGGACTCGGCCCGGGCCAGGGGCTTCAGGCCGGGCGCCTCTTCGGGCAAAAGTCCGGCCAGGGTGGCGGGCTTGGCGCCTGCGGGGGCGTTGGGGTCCGTTGCGGTTTCAAGGGCGGTATTGGGTGAGGCGGCCGCGGCCTGCTGCCCGGCCTGGGCCTTGAGCGCCGGGGCGCGCAGGGCCACCTCCACCGCCGGGTTCAGGCGCGTGCGCCCGGAGAGCATCCAGGCCGCAAGGCCGCAAAGCACGGCCAGCACCGCCAGGGAGGCCAGGCGCTGGGCCCGGCTCACGCTCTGGTCCCGTCGCGCCATGGCTACTTGCCCGCCCGCTCGCCCTTCACCGGCTCGCCCTTGGCCAGATCGAACACCGGCGCAAGGCGGCCCTCGGCCTTAAGAACCTCTTCAAGATTCCGGCACACCAGCTCGCCGTTGACGGACAGGAAGCGCAGCTCCGCCGTGGGGGCCATTCCGGCCTGCACGGCCTTCTTCAGGTGCTCCTGGGCCTCGCCATAGTACCCGGCGGCCTTGCCGCCATGGAACTGCCTGCGCCAGGCGAACCAAGCCTCGGGCGTGCTGCCCGGTGAGGTCACGAACACGGTGTGGCTCACCTTGCCCGGGCAGTCCTCCTCAAGGGTCACGCTGAACTCGAAGGGCGGGATGTCCTTGAGCCCCTTCAGGCGCTCCACGCGGGCCAGCTCGCCCTTTTCGATGAGCCAGGCGGTCTTGCAGGCGCGGGACTTGGCATAGGCCGAGACCGGGCCGTACACGGCCGTGGGCGCGTTCTCGTCCGCCGTGAAATAGGCGTTCAGCACTTCCGGCGGCGGCGCGTAGGGGATGAGATCGCCGATCTGGCGCAGTTCCTGGGCTTGTTTGCTTGGGGCTTGCTTGCTTGGGGCCTGTTTTCCTGGGGCTTTGTCCGCCGCCAGAACAGGCGCGGCGCAGGCGCACAGCAGGCAGGCGGAAACCAGAAAGGCAGCGGCGCGGCGAGTCATATGGTCCCTCCGGGGTATTGGGGTGGGGGACGGGATTGGGCAATGTTGCGAGAATAGGTGAAACACCCAGGAACGGTCAACAATGGACAGCGGTGATAGTATCCGCAAGGTGCCTGCCCGGAGGCGACCCGCCCTTGGCCCGGCCACTTCCCCTTGGACCACTCCCCCGGAGCGTGGGGGGAGGAAATATGCAATCCTCGCGTTTTGTTGCCTGAAACTCCCGCCGGCTGCTCCGCGCGGGACGACATGCCGGGAGGGAGCTAGCCCCAGAGGGCGTAGGCCGCCAGCACCAGGGCGATGCTCACCGCGCGCAGGGCCTGGTTGCTGATGATGAGGTTCAGCGCGAGCGCGGGCCGGAAGATGCCCGCGTAGTACGGGAACTGGTGGCGCACGGCGCGCACCGGGGAGGACAGGATGTTGCCCACGAGCAGGGCCAGCACCAGCTCCTTCACCGTAAGCCCGCCGGTCTGCACCAGCGCGCCCGCCGCGGCGTAGCCCGCCGTGGTTTCCGCCGCCATGTGGAACACCACGATGCCCATGGCCTGGGGCGGCAGCCAGGAGAGGAAGCTCACGTGCTCGGCCATGTAGGCCTCCAGCGCGTCGAACACGCCCCAGCGCTTGAGGAAGAAAAAGGCCACGTAGATGGGGATGGTGTAGAAGATCATGCGCGGCAGGCGCTTCTTGAAGCGCGCCCAGGTCTTCTTGAAGGCCCCGCGCCAGTCCCATTTGGGATCCTCGGAGAGCAGACAGGACACGCAGCCTTCCGGCAGGGGCGGCAGGGTCAGGCGTCCCAGCAGCACGATGCCCAGGGTGCGCAAGAGCGCGGCCCCGACGGTGAGCCCGACGTATAGGGCGGCCGCGGCCCCGATGAAGGGCGCGGCGATGAAGAACAGCGTGGGCAGGTGCAGAAAGTAGGTGGGCAGGCTGTTGAAGAGATTGGAGAGCATCACCTCGCGCCTGGTGATCTCGCCGCGCTCGTAGGCCTCGGCCAGCATGGTGTTGGCCGCCGCGCCGGAGAAGAACGCCAGGGAAAAGCTGGCCCCGGCCACGTCCTTGAGGCGTCCCAGGCGCACCAGGGGCTGGGCCACCTTGGCCACGGCGCGGGTCCAGTGCAGGGCCTCGATGAGCGTGCCCACGAAGAGGCCCACGCTGACGGACAAAAGCAGGCGCGACAGGGGCACGGCCAGGCCGTGCCACAGGGCGCTGGCGGTCAGGGTTTCGGCGACGGCGTGCATGCGGGCTTACGCATCCCCGTATTCGGATGACGCCTGGAACTCGGCCAGTTCGGCGGCGTCCATGCGGCGGGTGTGCCCCTCGGCCGGGAAGGCGCCGGTGCGCACCTCGGCGCAGTAGGCGGCCAGGGCCTCGCGCGCCGGGGTCCAGAGGTCGGCGTACTGCTTCACGAAGCCGGGGCGCAGGCCCGGGCACAGGCCCAGCACGTCGTGGAACACCAGCACCTGGCCGTCGCACTCCGGCCCGGCCCCGATGCCTATGGTGGGGATGCCGATTTCCGCCGTGATGCGCGCGGCCACCTCGGCCGGCACGGCCTCCAGCACGATGGCGAAGCACCCGGCCTCGGCCAGGGCGCGGGCGTCGGCCACCAGGGCGCGGGCCGCGCGGGCGGTCTTGCCCTGGGCCTTGAATCCGCCGAAGCGCGCCACCTGCTGCGGCGTGAGGCCAATGTGCCCCATGACCGGAATGCCCGCGGCCAGGATGGCGTGGATGTGCGGCACGAACTCCGCGCCGCCCTCGAGCTTCACCGCGCGGGCACCGGCCTCCTGCAGAAAGCGCCCGGCATTGGCCACGGCGTCGGAAATGCTGGTCTGGTAGGAGAGGAAGGGCATGTCGGCCACCACCAGCGCACCTTTGACGGCGCGGCACACGGCCTTGGTGTGGTGCAGCATGTCGGCCATGGTCACGCCCAGGGTGTCGGGCAGTCCCAGGCAGACCATGCCCAGGCTGTCGCCCACCAGGATGACGTCGGCCCCGGCCTCGTCGGCGAGCATGCCCGTGGGGTAGTCGTAGGCCGTGAGCACGGCGATTTTCCCTTCACCCTTGCGGGCCAGGATGTCCGGGGCGGTGCGCTGTTTCTGGGGCATGGCGTTCTCCTTGAGGGGTCCGGCGCACGGCGCGTGGGAGGGATTCCGCGCGCGGGCCGGGCCGTGGCGCTCATTAGAACCGGCCGCGCCGCCACGTCAAGCGGCGCGCCTTTTGTCACAAGGCGGAAAGGGTTCGGGCAGGCGGCTGCTACAGCGGCCAGACCGGGGCCAGCGCGCCCTTGTAGAGGCCCTCGGCCTCGGCGGGCACGGCGATGAGCCCGTCCGCCTCCAGCAGGGTCTTCAGGAGTCCGCTCTTGCCGAGCACGGGATGCGCCAGCGGCGGCAGGCCGGGCCGCGCCTCCAGGCGCACGCGCACGAAGTCCTCGCGTCCCGGCCGGCCCGCGATGTTGCGCGCAAGCTCGGCCACGAAGGGCGGCGGCGAGGCGGAAAGGGCCTCGGTGTGGCCGGAGAGGTGCCGCAAAAACGGCGTCACCAGCACGGCCTGCACCACCTGGGCCGAGGTCACCTGCCCGGGCAGGCCGATGACGGCCTTGGCGGAGCCGCCGGTACCGACGCGCGCCAGGATGGTGGGCTTGCCCGGGCTCATGGCCACGCCGTGGGCCAGGATCGAAGCGCCGGGCTGGGCCAGGATGGCGGAAACGGAATGGTCGCGCGCGCCGATGGAGCTGCCGCCGGAGAGCAGCACAACGTCGCAGTCCGCCAGGGCGGCGGCCAAGGCGGCCGTCAGGCGCGGCAGGTCGTCGGGAACGATGCCCAGGGGCACGGGGAGTGCGCCCGCCTCGGCCACCAGGCAGGAAATGGCGCTGGAGTTCACGTCGCGGATCTGGCCAGGCTTCGGCGTTTGCCCGGCGGGCACCAGCTCGTCGCCGGTGGACAAAATGCCCACGCGGGGACGCCTGCCCACGCCGACCTGCATGATGCCCAGGGCGGCCAAGAGGCCCACGTCCTGGGCGCGCAGGATGCGCCCGGCGGGCAGGGCCGCCTCGCCCTTCTTCACGTCCTCGCCGGGAAGCATGACGTTCTCGCCCGGGGCCACGCTCTTGCGCAGCTCGATGGTGCCCGCGCCAAGTTCCCCGGTGTGCTCCACCATGATGACCGCGTCGGCCCCGTCCGGCAGGGTGCCGCCGGTGGGGATGCGCGCGCACTGGCCGTGCTTGAGGACCAGCGGCCCGCCTTCCGGCGCGGCGCTCCACCCGGCCGTTGATTGGCCGCTCCAGTCGATGCGCAGGTCGGCCACGCAGTCGGCGTAGGCCGGGTTGGTCTCCGTGGCGCCAAAGGCGCTGCGCGCGGCCAAGGCATAGCCGTCCATGCTGGCGCGGGCGGTCTGGGGCAGGTCCTCCGGCGCGGGCAGTTCCTGCGCCAGCACGCGGCCCAGGGCCGAGGCCAGGGGCACGCTCTCCACGCCCTCAGTTTCGGCCAGGGGCGCAAAAGAAGCGAGAGCCGCGCAGAACTCCGCGCGGCTCACCACGTTCAGGAATCCGTGGCCGTCCAGGGTCTTCACGCCGGGCTCACTCAATGTGGATGTCCACCTTGCCCGCGGTGTAGCCCTTGAGCTCGGAGAGCATGCCCAGGATGCCGCTTCTGAGGATGCGCTCCACAAAGGGGTTCAAGGGCAGGGGCTGGCCGCCCACGGTGATGCGGATGCTGTTGTTCATGGCCTTGCAGTCGGCCACGGTGGCGGTGCCGGCCACGATGTCCACGGCCAGGCCCCGGCAGTTGGTGCGGCCGCAGGCGCCGCAATCAAGGCCCGGCAGCAGGAAGCCCGCCTTGGCGGCGATGCGCGCCAGGCCCGCCACGTCGCGCGTTGCCATGATCTCGTCCAGGGCGTGGTCGCCATAGGCGGCCAGGGCCAGCTCCGGGTCCAGGTCCTTGGCCGTGGCCTCGTCCTCCGCGATGATGATGCGCGGCATGAGGCCCAGGGTCTTGCCGCCCTCCAGCACCAGGAAGTCCGTGGTCACCAGGGGCAGAAGCTCGGTCAGGGGACGCTCCCCCGGCCAGGAGACGAAGCTGCCGCCCGGCGAGAAGCCCATGACCATGTCGGCCCGGGTGCGGAAGCGGGCGGTGTCGGTCTCGGCCTTCTCGTCGAACCCGTGGTGCGAATGCTTGACCATGGTGACGCTGTGACCCTGCTTTTTCAGGGCCTCGGCCAGTTCCATGGCCAGGGTGGTCTTGCCGGACTTCTTGTAGCCCACGACGGCGATGGCGCGCATGTCTGCTCCTTGGTGCTGTCTGTTCGGGGGGCGCTTGTCGTCTACTTGGCCTCGTCCTCGCCGCCGCCGACGCCCAGGGCGTTGATGAGCGAGAGGAGCAGGCCGGGCTTGTCGTGCAAATCGCTGGACTGCAAAAACACCATGCGCTGGCGGAAGCGCGAACGCACGGTGGAGAGGTAGGCCTGGCGGTTCTCCACGTTGGCCGGGTGGTACATGTCGTAATAGCCCGGCAGGATGGCCTCCACGCTCTTCTTGGCCGGAATCTGCGCGCCGGGCAAGAGGTCCAGGTCCTCCCACTCCAGCTCGTTCAAGAGCAGCGCGGTCTGCAGCCGCAGGGAGGTCTTGAGCGGAATGGGCTTCAGGTCCACGTCCGAGGACTTCCAGAACCCGCCGGAGTTGAAGCAGTAGCCCACCGCGCCCTGGTCAAAGACCTTCACGAAGGCCTGCACGTCGCGCCACAGCTCGTACACGCGGAAGGGATTGGCAAAGGGCACGAAGACCAGCTTGGCCAGTTCCTCCTCGGGCACGTTCTCGGCCCGGTTGCGGCGCGTCATGAGGCTGGCGCCCATGGCCACGGCCAGCGGCTGGCTCTTGAAGCGCATGAGCGGCGGCAGGCACGAGTCCTTCATGAGCCAGCAGATGACGTCCGGGAAGTCGCAGCGGTTCACATAGGCGCCCAAGAGGTCGCGGTCGAAGAGCGCGCGGCCGTTGGAGTTGCGCAGATCCTGCCCCAGGGGCAGCACCTTGCCGTCCTTTTCGATGAGGCCGTGGTTCATGACGCTGATGATGTAGCGCCAGTCGCCGTGGCCCAGGGGTCGGGAGTCGGTCTTGTCGAAAAGCGTGGGCTCCCACACGCGGCACACCTTCTGCTCGCAGTCGATCTGGAAGGCGTCGTCGTGCAGCACCACCTTCTTGAACCCGGCGGGCAGGGTGCCGCCGTTGTCCGCGCTGTTGGTGTGCGAGCTTTTGCCAGTGCCGGAGAGGCCGAAGAAGGCGATGGAGCGCTTGCCCATCTTCTTGGCCGCCTTGTCCTTGCAGGCGCTGAAGTCCAGCTGCTTGATGCCGCCGTGGCAGGCGGCCATGCCCAGGCGCATGCCGGAAGTCCAGGCCAGGGTCAGGGTGCCCTTCTTGCGCTCGCCGAAGTAGCGCATGCCCAGGTTGAAGATGACGTTGGCCCCTTCGTCCACCAGGGCCAGCTGCGGCCCGCCGTGGTTGTTGTAGAAGGGGTCCATGTTGCTCCACAAGTTGTCGCCGATGACCAGGATGTCCTGGATGGGCAGCTTGGGGCTCTTCTCGTACTGCTTGGCCAGCTCGTCGTACGGGGTGAAGTTGGCCAGCCAGTTGAAGATGTTCACCGCGTCGTCCAGCCCGCCCACCAGGGTGGCCTTGATCATCAGGTCCTTGTCCAGGCCCAGGATGGCGTGGGCCTTGATGAGCGGACGCTTCTGGAAGTCGAACATGGCCTCGCGCAGGTCCCCCAGCACCTTCTGCTGGTCCGAGGGCGACAGGGCGTTGTAGAAGCGCCGAGCGTTGGCGCTGCGGCCCACGATGCGGCCGTGGCAGTTGTTGAGCACCTTTGCGCCCTTGGGCAGGCCCAGGCGCTTGGCGGCCGGGGCATACACGGGCATGTCCGTCAGGGAGACATCGGGCTGGGACAAGGCCAGCTCGTAGGCCTCGGCGGCGGTCACGGCGCGCACGCGGCTGTCTAGGATCACTGTTTCGGCGATGGCACGCAGGGGGGGCATCTTGGCCAGGTCGGGTCCGTAGAACTCGTAGCTGGTCTGGCTCGACATCCGTTTCCTCCGGAGGTGGTTCTGGCTGTGCGCCAGGCCCTTCCGCGCCCGGTCCGGGGCGGGGGGTATCCTTGCGCAGACTCACAGGGTAGGCCAGAAACGGGGGGGCGGTCAACCGGGAGGCAATCGCCAATGTTTTGTACCCGGAAAACGCTCCAGGGGCGCCGCCCCTGGAACCCCGCCAGGGGGTATGCACCCCCTGGACCCGCATGGCGCGAGAGCCGCCCCGGCGAGCAAAGCTCGCCGGGGCGGCTCTCGCGCAGGCAGGTGACCGGAACACCCTCGCCGTGCTCAAGCAGCTCGCATCGATGAGGCGTCATCAAGGATTGCCACGCCCCCCAATGAAAAGTCTTTGGAAGGGGGTCCGGGGGAGAACCTTTCTCCAGAAAGGTTTCCCCCGGTTCGTCTTTCTTCCGCCTCTCCCTCCAAACCCTGGCGCCCGCCCCTTCCCCCGCGCCCGGTTTTGCTCTAATAGGGAGGCAGGCGGCTTTGCGACCGCCTCCTACACTCACGCCCAAGGGACGGTGCCCCCATGCGCATTTCCGACAGACTGAAGAAACTCAAGCCCTCGGCCACCCTGGCCGTCAACGCCAAGGCCCAGGAGCTCAAGGCCCAGGGACGCGAAGTCGTCAGCCTGGCCGTTGGCGAGCCCGACTTCGGCACGCCCGAGCATGTGCGCGAGGCCGCGAAAAAGGCCATCGACGAAGGCTTCACCCGCTACACCCCGGTGCCGGGCATCCCGGACCTGCGCGCCGCCATCGCCGGCTACTACGGCCAGTTCTACGGCGTGTGCGCCAAGGGCGAGAACACCATCGCCAGCACGGGCGGCAAGCAGGCCCTGTACAACCTGCTCATGGCGCTTCTGAACCCCGGCGACGAGGTGCTCATCCCCGCGCCCTACTGGGTAAGCTACCCGGCCATGGTCGAGCTGGCCGACGGCGTGCCCGTCATCGTGCCCACCAGCCCGGAGAGCGGGTTCCTGGTTTCCGTGCGCGACCTTGAGGCCGCGTGCACCCCGCGCACCTCGGTGCTCATCCTGAACTCGCCCAGCAATCCCACGGGCGGCCACTACGCCCAGGAGGCCATGGACGAGATCGCCCGCTGGGCCAAGGCGCGCGGCGTGTTCATCATCTCCGACGAAGTGTACGACCGCCTGGTGTACGAGCCGGCCAAGCCCAGCACCCTCTCGCACTTCTGGCAGAAGCACCCGGAGAACGTGGCCATCGTGGGCGCGCTGTCCAAGAGCTTCTGCATGACCGGCTGGCGCATGGGCTGGACCCTCGCCCACGCCGACCTGGTGAAGGCCTGCGGCAAGATCCAGGGCCAGAGCACGTCCAACATCAACAGCATCACCCAGAAGGCGGCCATTGCGGCCCTTACCGGCCCGTGGACCCTGGTGGACGAGATGAAGACGGCCTTCGTGCGCCGGCGCGACCTGGCCCTTGAGGTCATCCGCTCCTGGCCGGGCGTCACCTGCCCCAAGCCCGACGGCGCATTCTACCTGTTCCCCGTGGTGGACAAGTACTACACCCCGGAGATGCCGGATTCCGCCGCCCTGTGCACGCGCCTGCTGGAAGAAGCGGGCGTGGCCCTGGTGCCGGGTTCGGCCTTTGGCGACGACCGCTGCGTGCGCTTCTCCTACGCCGTGTCCGACGAGGTGCTCATGACCGCGCTGGCCAAGGTGGGCAAGGTGCTGCTCGGCAAATAGCCGGGGCTTCGCGTTTCCAGGCCAACGTTTCCGGGCCAGGGCGAGAACGCCATCACGAACCAACCCGCACCCGCAGGGGCGCGACAGGGGGGCGCAATGACAGCAGGTTCCGCGCACAAGGACGTTCTGGACTGGACCAACGCCCGCTGGGACAGGCTTGAAGCCGCCCCGGCCCTGCGCGCCCGCGCGGGCGAGATGGCGCAAAGGCTCGCGGCCGAGGTGGCCGGGGGCAAGCTGCCCTTTCTCGCCACGCCCTTCATGCCTGGGCTGGAAAAAGAGCTGGCCGAGCTTGAAAGCGGGTACCTGAAGCAGTTCAAGCATATGCTGCTCCTGGGCATCGGCGGTTCGGCCCTTGGCGCGCGCGCCCTGCAAAAGGCCTTCGCCCCGGGCCAGGACCTGCCCGGCCACACGGGCAAGTGCCTGTGGATTCTGGACAACGTTGACCCCACCAGCCTGGAGGCGCACCTCTGCCGCCTGCGCGCGCAGGACACGCTGGTCTATGTGGTCAGCAAGTCCGGCGACACCATCGAGACCATCGGCCAGTACTTCCTGGTGA
>CAYUOW010000071.1:7263-14627 GCA_964446455.1 uncultured Desulfocurvus sp. | reverse complement strand
GTCGATCTCGGTGACCCAGACCTGGGCGGAGAGGGCGCGCAGGGCCTGGGCGGAGCCCTTGCCCACGTCGCCGTAGCCGCAGACCACGGCGATCTTGCCGGCCACCATCACGTCGGTGGCGCGCTTGATGCCGTCCACCAGCGATTCGCGGCAGCCGTAGAGGTTGTCGAACTTGCTCTTGGTGACGGAGTCGTTGACGTTGATGGCCGGGAAGAGCAGCTCGCCCTTCTTCTCCATGTCGTACAGGCGGTGCACGCCGGTGGTGGTTTCCTCGGAAACGCCACGCACCTTGGCGGCGATCTTGGTCCACTTCTTGGGATCAAGCTTGTAGCCGGCGGCAAGGCGGTCCATGATGATCTGGAATTCCTTGTTGTCGACCTTCTTCTTCAGCAGGGCGGGATTCTTCTCGCACTTCACGCCGTGGTGGATCATGAGGGTGGCGTCGCCGCCGTCGTCCACGATGAGGTCCGGGCCGGAGCCGTCGGGCCAGGTCAGGGCCTGCTCGGTGCACCACCAGTACTCTTCCAGGCTCTCACCCTTCCAGGCGAAGACCGCGGCGAGCTTCTTGGCGGCAACGGCCGCGGCGGCGTGGTCCTGGGTGCTGAAGATGTTGCAGGAGGCCCAGCGCAGGTCCGCGCCCAGGGCGTGCAGGGTCTCGATCAGCATGGCGGTCTGGATGGTCATGTGCAGGGAGCCCATGATCTTCAGGCCCTTGAGGGGCTTCTTCCTGCCGAATTTTTTCTGCAGGGACATGAGACCGGGCATTTCGTTCTCGGAGAGCTGCATCTCCTTGGAGCCCCATTCGGCCAGGGCCATATCGGCCACGCGGAACTTGAGCTTGGGATCGACTGCTTGCATCTGGTCATCCTCCAAAGGTTGTCGGGCCGTGTGGCTCGCTCAACGCCGCCTCGGCGATGAGCACCGTAAGCCCCTGGTTTACGGGGAAGGCGTCCACCCGGCGCGGGGCGAACCCGGCCGTTTGGAGCCATTCATACAACGTTTCCTTGTCCACGCCCAGCCGTGCGTCGCCATATTTGACGCGCATGGCCTCGTTGTCGTGGCGGTCGAACTCGGCCACGAAAAGGGTTCCGCCCGGGGCCAGCACGCGCCGGGCCTCGGCCAGCACGGCCTGCGGGTCGCTCACGTGGTGCAGCACCATGGACAGCGTGGCCGCCTGCACCTCGCCCTCGCGCAGGGGCAAATGTTCCAGCTCGCCCAGGCGCAGGCTGACGTTCAGGCGCCCGGCCAGGCGCGCGCCCGCAAGCTCCAGCATGCGCTGGGAGCTGTCCACGCCGATGGCCTGCCGGGCGTTCTCGGCCAGGCGGGAGAGCAGCTCGCCCGGGCCGCAGCCCAGGTCCGCGGCGATCATGCCCGGATGCATGCGCGAGGACAGCTCCTCTGCCAGATCGAAATCGCCCAGGACCTCGCGCGCGAGGTCGCGCCACTGCCCGGCCACGGAATCGAAGAAGCGGCGGGTGGCCAGGGCGCGCTCGCGCACGGCGGAAAGGGCGCGCTCGTGGTCCTGGCGCTGCTGGGGAATGCCCGCCAGAAGCGGGGCATGGCACTCCAGAAACTTCCTGCCCGCACCGTCCTGCGCGGCGCGGTAAAAGGCCCACAAGCCCTCGCGGCGGCACTCAAGCAGTCCGGCCTCGGCCAGAATCTTGAGATGGCGCGAGATGCGCGGCTGTCCCATGCCGAACACGTTCACCAGCTCCCCGACGTTGAGCTCGCACGCGTTCAGCACGGCCATGAGCCGCAACCTGGTCTCGTCCGCCAGGGCCTTGTGGATGCGCAACAGGTCCATGCTTCCCTTCCGTCTCTATATCAAGATATATTGATGCATGACTCATTAGCCAAGCGGTTTCCCCTTGTCAAGTCGCATTGCCCCCTAAAGCAGACTGAAATCCGGCCGATGTGACCCTGACTCCTTGATTTGACCGTAGAACTGAAGTACGAAGTAAGACAGCTTCGTATTTAATAATGTATATATATTAATGAGGTAGCCATGAAGAATTTGCGCTTGGCCATGAAGCTCGGTCTCGGCTTCGGGGTGGTGCTGGCCCTTACGGCCTTTCTGGCCGCCTTGAGTTGGAACGGGCTGTCCAACGTTCTTGACCGCGTGGACAAGGCCGACGCCATGAGCGAAATCATCCGCCTGGGGCTCGAATCCCGCCGCCATGAAAAGAACTTCCAGATCCGGCGCGACCAGAAGAGCCAGGAGGAAGTGGCCAAGTGCGTGGCGAGCATCACCGAGATCGCCGACAAGTACAAAGCCAGGTTCCACTCTGCCAACAACATTGAGCAGATGAACCAGGTTCTGATCGCCGCCAAAAACTACGACACAGCCTTCAAGGGCTACGCGGCGCGCGAGTTCGCCCGCATGGAGACCCAGAAGGCCATGGGCGAGGCTGCAGCGCGTGCCACCAAGGCCGCGGAGGAAATGGACGCCAGCCAGAGCGCCCTGCTGGCGACGGAGCTGCGCGGCAAACTCTCGCCGGCCGCGCTGGAAGGCCGCATCGCCATAGCGAACGACTCCGGCCGCATCGCCCAGATGATCACGGCCTTGCGCCTCACCATCATGTACTACATTCAGACCGGGGCCGACGCGCACCTGCAGAAGGCCCGCGAGCAGGCCAAGGTTCTCTCCGACCTCGCCACGAGCCTCAAGGGCCGCTTCAACCGCCCAGCGGATGTGGCCCAGGCCGACGGCATCCTGGCCGAGCTTTCCTTCTACATGAAGAGCCTGGATTCGTACGTGCAGGCCGTACAGCAGCAGAAGGACATGGAAAACCAGCTCATCCAGAGCGCCCGCGACCTGCAGAAGGTTTGCGAGACTGCCCGCGAAGACCAGAAGGGCAAGATGTTCAGCGAGATTGCCTGGTCGCGCACCCTGCTGCTGTCCGGTGCGCTTTTGGCCCTCATCCTTGGTGCGGCCGCCGGGCTGCTCATCACCCGCGCCATCACCGGCCCGGTGAACAAGGGCCTGCACTTCGCCAAGCAGTTGGCCGAAGGCAACCTGGACGTGCGCATCGACGTGGACCAGAAGGACGAGATCGGCGCCCTGGCCTCCGCCCTCACCAACATGGGCGGACGCCTGCGCTCCGTGGTGCTGCAGGTCAACGCCTCGGCCGAGTCCGTGGCCTCCGGCTCGCAGGAGCTTTCCGCCTCCAGCGAGACCCTGTCACAGGGCGCCACCGAGCAGGCCGCCAGCGTGGAGGAGATCTCCTCCAGCGTGGAGGAGATGGCTTCCAACATCCGCCAGAACGCGGACAACGCCATGCAGACCGAATCCCTGGCGCGCAAGAGCGCTGAGGACGCCCGCCAGGGCGGCCAGGCCGTGACCCAGACCGTGGACGCCATGCGCCAGATTGTTGAGAAGATCGGGTTCATCGAGGAGATCGCCCGGCAGACCAACCTGCTGGCCCTGAACGCGGCAATCGAAGCGGCCAGAGCCGGGGAACACGGCAAGGGCTTCGCCGTGGTCGCGGCCGAGGTGCGCAAGCTGGCCGAACGCAGCGGCTCCGCCGCGGGCGAGATCGGGCAGCTCTCCGCCGCCAGCCTGGCCGTGGCCGAACGCGCCGGCGGCATGCTGGCCACCATCGTGCCGGACATCGAACGCACCAGCGAACTGGTGCAGGAGATCAGCGCCGCCTGCCGCGAGCAGACCACCGGCGCGGACCAGGTGAACAAGGCCATCCAGCAGCTCGACCAGGTCATCCAGCAGAACGCCTCGGCCTCCGAGGAAACCGCCTCCACCAGCGAGGAGCTTGCCGCCCAGGCCCAGCGCCTGACCCAGGTGATGCAGTTCTTCAAACTTGGTGCGGGGCACCAGCAGGGCCGCCCGCTGGCGCTGGAGGCCGGCCCTTCCCACAAGGACGAGGAAGAGGGCAAGGGCGACGACGGCTTCGAGAAGTTCTAGCCGCAAGCCAAACCATACACGCGCGAAAGGGCGGGGGAAACGACTCCCCCGCCCTTTTTTCGTCCGCCCACGAATGCTAGCGGATCAGCGCCCAGGTGAGCTCGTGCTTGTTGTGGGCAAGGTGCATGACCTTCGAGCCGGGGATCTCGGCAAAGGCCTGGATGGTGGCGTGGTCCGTCTCGCCCTGGCACTTGAGGGTGCAGATGAAATTGCGGCAGGCTCCCGCCTCAAGCCAGCGCGTCACCAGTTCCAAGAGCCGTGCCGGGTAGCAGGCCATGTCCGAGCACAGCCAGTCCACCTGCGCGTCCGGCCCGCCTGCCAGCTTGGGATCAAGCCCGAAGCCGGAGCCCAGGCAGTGCTCCACCCCGGGCATGGCGGAAATGCGCGGGTCAAGCTCCGCCTTGTCCACGCTGAACACCCGCGCGCCCAGGCTGGCCAGCACCCAAGTCCAGCCGCCGGGGCTGGAGCCCAGGTCCAGGCACAGCTCGCCCGGCTTGGGCGAAATGCCAAGCAGCGTCAGCGCCTCCCAGAGCTTGAGGTACGCGCGGCTGGGCGCGGACTCGCGGTCTTCCTCGAAGCGCACTTGGCCGTCCGGGTAGGGGCTGGTGCAGCGCGGCGCGGCGATGAGCGTATTCTCGTCCCACAGGGTGAAGGAGCCCAGCGGCGCAGTGGGCGCCGGCTGGCCGAAAACCTGCGCCCGGGCCGAGACCTTGGGCAGCTTCTCCGTGATGAGCGCGGCGCGCCGGGCCAGGCGAACCGGGTGCGGCCACCAGTTGCGCTGAATCTCCTTCAGGGCCTTGGCCCCCTGGCCGATGCTCGATGCGGACACAAGGCGGGCGTCCAGCCAGACGTTCTGCGCCCACGCGGCAGTCTTGCACCTGCGGGCAAAGACCAGATCGCCGTAGACCAGGTGCCCGACCCCGGCCGAACCCTCGAAATCCAGCTCGGCCAAAAGCTCCGGCAGAAAGCCCGGCGCGGCCAGATAGCCGGTGAACTCGCCTTCGCGCATCCAACCCGGCAGGGCCATGGGCAACGAATACAGCCAGTTTTCGAGCATGGCGGTCATGCCGCGCCCCCGTCGCCATTGCCGGCGGAACCCGAGCAGGCCGGGCCTTCCAGATCGCCAATGGGCTGGCCGCACAGGGTAAGCGCCACGGCCTCGGCCACGCGCAGACCGTCCACGGCGCTTGAAATGATGCCCCCGGCATAGCCCGCGCCTTCCCCGGCCGGAAACAGCCCGGGCAGGCTCACGCTCTGCATGTCCGGCCCGCGCACGATGCGCACCGGCGAGGACGAGCGCGTCTCCACGCCCGTCATGAGCGCGTCCGGGTCGGCGAAGCCGCGCAGCTTGCGGTCGAACACCTGCACACCTTCGACCATTGCCGAGCACACGTAGTCCGGCAGGCAGAAGCGCAGGTCCTGCGGCACCACACCGGGCGTGTAAGTGGGCGCAACCCCGCCCAGGCGCTTGGCCGCGCGCGCGGCCAGAAAGTTGCCCACGGTCTGGGCCGGGGCGCGGTAGTCGCTCCCGCCCAGCTCAAAGGCCAGGCGCTCCCACTGGCGCTGGAACTCCACCCCCGCAAGCGGATGGCTTCCGCCCAGGTCCTGCGGCCCCACGCCCACCAGCAGCGCGCTGTTGGCGTTCACGCCATCGCGCGCGTGCAGGCTCATGCCGTTGGTCACCACGCCGCCCGGCTCGGACGAGGCCGCGATGACCTGACCGCCCGGGCACATGCAGAAGGTGTACACCCCGCGCCCGTTGGCCGCCTGGTGCGCCAGCTTGTAGTCCGCCGCGCCCAGGGCCGGGTGCCCGGCCAGATCGCGCAGCTGCGCCCGGTCCACCAGGGCCTGCGGATGCTCGATGCGGCAGCCGATGGCAAAAGGCTTCTGCTCCAGGCGCACACCGCCTTCCAGCAGCATGGCGAAGGTGTCGCGCGCGCTGTGGCCCACGGCCAGAATGACGCAGGACGCGGGGATCTCCTCGCCGCCCGCCAGCAACACCCCGGCCGCGCGGCCCTCGCGCACGAGAAGGCCCTCCACCCGCGCGCCGAAGCGCACCGCTCCGCCCAGGCGGATGATGCTGGCCCGGATGCCCGCCACCACGCCGCGCAGGCGGTCCGTGCCAACGTGCGGCTTGTTGCGCCACAAAATGTCCTCCGGCGCGCCGTGCTCCACCAGTTCATTCAGCACCTTGCGGCAGCGGCCCCGGCGTTCCTTGATCTGCGTGGTGAGCTTGCCGTCCGAGAACGCGCCAGCCCCGCCCTCGCCGAACTGCACGTTGGATTCCGCCACAAGTCCTTCGCCGCGCCAAAAAGCGTCCACGGTCTTGGCGCGCTCCTCGATGGCCTGGCCGCGCTCCAGAAGCAGCGGCGCAAAACCCGCCCGCGCAAGCGCAAGCGCCGCCAGCAGTCCGCAGGGGCCCGCCCCAACCACCACGGGATGCGCGCCCAGGCCCGCCGGGGCCGTCACCGGGAAGCGGTACGGCTGGTCGTCCGCCAGAGACACGCCAGCACCGGCCTTGGCCAGCACGCTGGCCTCGTCGGCACAGGACACGTCCAGGCTGTACAAAAACACGGCGGCGTTCTTCTTGCGCGCATCAAGCGAGCGGCGCGCCAGGCGCAGAGAAGTGATGTCGGCGGGATTCAGGCCCAGGCGCTGGGCAGCGGCCGCGCGCAGTTCGGCCTCGGCGTGGGCCGGGCCATCAGGCAGGGGCAGGCGGAGATCGGTGAGGCGGAGCATGGGTGTCCTTGGTGCGAAGGTTATGAAAAGAGAAGAAAAGGCAGGAGCAAGGGGCGCCGCCCCTTGGACCCCGCCAAAGGGCATGCGCCCTTTGGAATCCCCGTGCCGGCCGCTTTGCGGCCGGGGTTGGCCAGGCGGAAACTGGGGCTGCTGGAACCGTCATTTCCGCCAGCGCTTCCTGCGGCGGTTCCCGCCGCAGGAAGCGCTGGCGCATGAGGGGGTCCGGGGGGAATCATTCCCCCCGGAAAAATGTTTTCGCCATACCGGCTAGCCTACGTCCTTGAACGACACGGCACCGCTCAAAATCTTCTTCACCGGGCAGCCGGAGGCCGCGCGCAGAAGCGTGGCGCGCTGCTCGTCAGTCAGCTCGCCCTGCAGGACGATGCTGTACTCGAACACGCTCTCGTCTTTGTTCTCGCGGTTCAGCTTCACCTGCACGGTGACGCCCGCCAAGGGGATGTTGCGCTTGTCGGCCGCGATGCGCACCACCATGGTGACGCAATTGGCCAGGGCCGCTTCCAGCAGGTCAACGGGCTTGAACCCGGCGAACGCCCCGCCGTATTCCTGGGCGGTGTCGGCCAGGGCCTCGTGGGTGCCGTCGGTGAAACGCGCCAGATATTTTTCGGCAAGACTGGTGCTGGTGATCATGTTGCTTTCTCCAAACGTATGCGTGGCATATAAAGAAACACACTTGTTCCATGCCCCC
>CAYUOW010000071.1:0-7163 GCA_964446455.1 uncultured Desulfocurvus sp. | reverse complement strand
GGCACGGCCAGTTCGCCCACGGTGACGGTTCCGGGCAGGCCGCGCAGCACGTCGTCCATCAGGTTGCCGAGCATGAGCGCCGAGGCCTCGATGTTGTACATGGTGAGCAGCAGCAGGCGCGCCCGGTCGGACAGCAGCTCGCGGCAGTCCACCAGCAGGTCGCGGATCATGCCTTCCACCTTCCAGACCTCGCGGTTGGGCCCGCGCCCGAAGGACGGCGGGTCGAGGAGAATGGCCTCGTAGCGGTTGCCGCGCCGTTTTTCGCGCTGCACGAACTTCACCACGTCGTCGAGCAGAAAGCGCACGGGGTCACCGGACAGGCCGGACAGCTCCTGGTTGCGCTTGGCCCAGGCGATGGCCGGGCGCGAGGCGTCCACGTGGGTGGCGGCGAAGCCCGCGGCCTGGGCGGCCAGGCTGGCGGCCCCGGTGTAGCCGAAGAGATTCAGCAGGCGCGGGCGCTCGGCGTTTGGCTTGGGGGCCTTGGTCAGCTCCGCGCCGAGGGCGGCGATGAGCCGCCAGTGCGGGGCCTGCTCCGGGAACAGGCCGATGTGCCGCGAGGTCTCGCTGACGCGGGCCTCCAGGGTGACGGCGAGGGGGTTGCCTTTGGCGCCGGTGCCAAGGTCGAGGGTGAGCGGCCAAGTCGCGGGCAGCTTCTTGCTGACCGTGAGCCTGCCCTCCTCGTCCTGGCTGGCGTGGGCGGTCGCCCAGTCGCGCTCCGGCAGGGCGGGCCGCCACCATGCCTTGGGCTCGTGGCGCACGATGAGATACTTGCCGAAGCGTTCCAGCTTACGGCCGTCGCCAGAATCGAGAAGCTCGTACTCCGGCCATTCCGGGGCGATGATGGGGATCTGCGTCACGCTTTGACTCCGAAATCGTTTTCACAAAAGCGCGTGCCCAGGATGTAGGCGCTCTCGCCGGGCACATAGCCGGGTTCGTCGCCGCCGCCGTGATGGTACGCGCAGAAGAATTCGCCGTCGCCGGTCTCGGTCCAGCCGGAGTAGCCGAAGTCCGCCGGGCTGGCCAGACGGTCGTTCTTCAGCTCCAGCACGCGGTTCTGGATGAAGGCGTCGGGCAGGCCCTGCGTATGCTCCCAGCGCCAGGAATAGGCGCGGCCAAGGCCTGGCTCGTGGATCACCAGGGACATGCGCCGCCACAGGGCCTCGCAGGCGTTGTCGGCCTTGCGCGAGACCGCGCCCACCAGGATGGGCCGCGTGTCGCCGTCCAGCGGGTCCACGGGATATTCCCCGCAAGGCTCGCCGTCAACGAACAATCTGCACAGGCCGGGCTCGTAGGCGATGCGCACCGTGTGCGGCCGGTCCGGGCTCCAGGCGTAGGCCCCGGCCCCTTCGGCCTCGGGCATGATGCAGTCCGGGAAGAGCTTCCACCACAGGCCCAGGCGGATGCCGCAGCCGCTCACGTCGGCGTGGCGCACATGCACCTCGGCCTCGAACTCCACGTGGGCGCGCTCCGGGTCGGTGATGGGGCGCAGGAAATAGCGCACCGGCGCTTCCGGGCCGGACTCGCTGCGCACCAGCAGGCCATCCGACGCGAGGACCGCGCTGCCCGCGTGCGGGTGCAGGCCGTGCACGGCGAAATCCGAGCACAGTTCGTCCAAACCGCCCAGCCAGGCCTTGGTGCCGGGGTCCGGGCCCACGTCGCGGTAGGTCACGAGCAGCCTGCCGGAGCGCGTCCAAGCCAACGTGGGCCGGTGGCCGATGAGCGGCGTGGGCGCGGGCGCGCTCCAGTTGGCGCCGCCATCGCCGCTGAAGCAGAAATACATGGGCTCGCCCACGAAGGAGTTCTCGCGCATGAGCGCCAGCAGGCGCGGGGCATCTTCTTCGCCGCCGTCCCCTCGGGAGGGGCCGGGCAGGCGGATCACCGAGGCCTCGCAGAGCACCAGGCACTTCTCGTTGGCCATGACCGAGAAGGGCTCCCAGCTACGGCCCAGATTGCGCGAGACGTAGGCCATCTGCTCCGTGGGTGCCTGGCGGATCTTGTGCCGGGGCTGGCTGCCCCGGTGCAGGTGCCCGGCGGTGAAGAGCGTCTGCCCGCCCAGTTCCAGCACGCGGTCGATGAGCCCGTGGCCCAGGCCCGTGCCCGGCTGGTCGGCCCAGGTGCGGCCGTGGTCCGTGCTCCACAGAAGCGTGGGCCCGGCGTCGTCGGTGATGAGGAGCGTGCCGTCGGCGAGCTTGGACAGGCGCGGGCAGTGGGAATCAACCGCCCACAGGATGCGCCGGGTGCCCCAGGTGCGGCCCTGGTCGCGGCTTTCCTTCACAAGCAGCCTGCGCCGCGTGCCCACGTGCTGGTCGAACTCGTTGTACACGCACAGGAGCGTACCGTCGTCCGCCAGGCACACGTCCGGGAAGCACAGGTAGTGCCCGGCCCGGCGGTCGATGACCACGTGCCGGTCCGCTGCGTTGGTCAGGCTCGGCATGCCGCCCTCCTTTCCCTTCTTGTTCGGCGCGCGGGACCCGGCAGGCGTGAGCCCCGCCTAGTCCTTGTCGCGGGAATCGATGACGCGCTTGGTCTTGGCGAAGCTGCGCGGCAGGGTGCCGGGCTCCAGCACCTCCACCTTGCTGCGCACCAGGATCTGGTTGCGGATGTCCTCGGCCACGGCATTGCCCAGCGTGTCGGCGCACTCGCAGGTGATGGCCGCTCCGGGGCGCTTCTCCACGCGCACCACCATGTGGTCCAGGCCGTCCACGCGGGAAAGCTCGATCTGGTACTCGCTGTTCAGCTCGGCGTGCTTTTCCAGCACGGCCGCCACCTGGCCGGGGTAGATGTTCACGCCCCGGAAGATGATCATGTCGTCGCTGCGGCCCTGGATGCGCTCGTGCCTGGGCATACTGCAGCCGCAGGGGCATGCGCCGGGGATGAGCCGGGTCATGTCGCGCGTGCGGTAGCGGATGAGCGGGCTGGCCTCCTTCTTGAGGCTCGTGATGACCATTTCGCCCAATTCGCCCGGGGCCACGGGCTGCAAGGTCACGGGATCGATGATCTCCAGGATGTACATGTCCGCCCAGTAGTGGATGCCTTCGTGGGCCTCGCATTCGATGCCCGCGCCGGGTCCGTAGATCTCGGTCATGCCGGAGATGTCAAAGCTGTGCTCAAGGCCGAGCGCCTCCTCGAAGCGCTGGCGCATCTTCCTGGTGTGGGCCTCGGCTCCGAAGATGGAGCGCTTGAGCTTCAGCTTGCCGCGCAGGTTCTGCTTTTCCACTTCCTCGCCCAGCAAGAGCGCCATGCTGGCCGTGCTGCACAGGCAGGTGGTGCCCAGGTCGGTGAGCATCTGCAGCTGGATGTCGAGCATGCCGGGTCCCACGGGCAGGGCCATGGCCCCGAAGCGCTCGCAGCCGAGTTGGAAGCCCGCGCCGGCGGTCCACAGGCCGTAGCCCACGCAGATCTGCACGCGGTCGAGCACGGTGAGGCCCGCCATCTCGTAGCAGCGGGCGAACATGTTGGCCCAGTCGTCGATGTCCTTCTGGGTGTAGGTGAGGATCTTGCGCTTGCCCGTGGTGCCGCTACTGCCGTGGATGCGCACCACGCGTTCCTCCGGCACAGAGAGCAGCGGCAGGGGGTAGCCCAGCTGCAGGTCCTGGGCCGTGGTGAAGGGCAGCTTGGTGATGTCCGACAGGTCCGTGATGTCGCCGGGGGCCACGCCCTTCTCGTCCAGGCGGGCGCGGTAGAACGGGCTGCCCGCGTAGGCGTGGGCAACGGTCCACTTGAGGCCCGAAAGCTGGAGGGCGGCGGTTTCGTCGGCGGAAAGTTTCGGAATGAAGCGGGCGGTGTCGGACATGGGCTTCCTCGTGAGTGTGGCGTAGTTGGCGCGTGGCGCCGCATTGCAGGGCGCAAGCGCCAGGCTTGTGGACCGGGCGGAAATGCGCTAGCTGGCTTGCTCTGACCATAACGCCGCGCGGGTCCACCGGCCCGCAGCACCATGCCGCAGATTGCGCCATTCGGCAAGCCCGCCGGGCGGCGCGCAGGAGCCACATGCCCGCATCCCTTCCCGAAACCAATGCCGCGCTCCTGACCCTGGCGGGCGTTCTGGGCCTTGTGCTCGGCAGCTTCGCCACCTGCGCGGGCCACCGCCTGGCCACCGGCGGCAGCGTGCTCTCCCCTGCGCGCTCCTACTGCCCGGCCTGCGGCCACACGCTTTCCTGGCGGGAGAACATCCCCCTGCTGGGCTGGCTGCTGCAGGGCGGCAAGTGCCGTTTCTGCGCCAAGCCCATTCCGGCCAGCTATCCGCTCACCGAACTGGCCTGCGGCGGCTTCGCCCTGTGCGCCATGGCCGTGTTCGGCCCCACGCCGCATTTTGCGGCCGCGCTTGTCTTTGCCACGCTGTTGCTCGTGCTCTCCCTCATCGATCTCAAGACCTACCTGCTGCCGGACGTGCTGACCCTGCCCGGCGCGGCCCTGGCCCTGGCCTGTTCGCTTCTGCTGCCGCCCCTGTGGACGCTGGGCATAGGCTGGGAACGCGCGCTTTCGGGCGCGGCCTTCGGCGGCGGCGGGCTGTGGCTGGTGTCCACGCTGTACCGGCGCATCCGCGGTGTGGACGGGCTGGGCCTGGGCGATGCCAAGCTGATGCTGCTGGTGGGCGCGCTGCTTGGTCCGGCCGCCGTGGGGCTGACGCTCTTCTTCGGAGCCTGCCTGGCCCTGCCCGCCGGTCTTCTGGCCGCGCGCCAGGGTGGGATGCAGGCGCGCCTGCCCTTCGGGCCCTTCCTGTGCGCCGGAGCGGCCGCCTATCTGCTGGCCGGGCCCTGGCTGCTGAACTGGTGGCTGGGCCTGCCCCTGCCCTAACGCCGCGCGTCCCCGGTTGTTGACGCCCGCACAGCGTGGCCGTACTATAGAAACATGGAGGACATTCCATGCTGAAACTTACCCAATCCCGATACAGCCGCCTGTTTGCCGCGTTTGCGGCTTCGCTGCTGGCGCTGCTGCTCTGCGCCTCCCTGGCGCTGGCCGCGGGCGAAGGCCCGGCAGGCAGCGTCAAGTCCGTCACGGGCGAGGCCCAGGTCCTCCGCGCGGGCGCGGCCCCGGTGAGCCTCAAGGCGGGCGACCGCATCTTTGAAAAGGACGTGCTGACCACGGGCAAGGGCGCGAGCCTCGGCCTGGTGCTGCGCGACAACTCCACCCTGTCCCTCGGCCCCGGCAGCAGGCTTGTGGTGGAACGCTTCCTGTTCGAGCCAGAAAAGGGTGCCCTGGCCCAGGTGCTGCGCCTTTCCCGCGGATCCATGGCCGCCGTCAGCGGCGAGATCGTGAAGCTGAACCCCTCCGTGGCCAAGGTGGAAACGCCCATCTATTCCGTCGGCATACGCGGCACGCACTTCCTGCTGAACATGGAGCCCGGCTTCGAGACCGCCGAGGAGAAGGCCCAGGCGGTCGTTGAAACGCAGGAGGCGGCGAAATGAGCGCGCGCCGCATCGCCCTTTGCGCCGCCCTGCTCGTCCTGCTGCTTTCCGGCTGCGGCAAACCGCGCAACGTGGTGCAGCTCATGCCCGATCCCGACGGCCACGTGGGCCAGGTGATGGTGACCACCCAAGCCGGTTCCGCCCAGCTTACCCAGGCGGGCTGCGCCGTGCGCGTGGCCGACGCCAAGTCCATGCCCACCCCGCCGGAGGATCTGACCGAAGCCGAGAGCGAGGCGCTTTTCGGCGTGGCCAAGCGCGCCCTGCCGGAAAAGCCCGTGCGCTTCATCCTGTATTTTGAGAGCGAGACCACGCGGCTTACGCCGGAATCCCAGGCGCTTTTGCCCAAGGTGCTGGCCACGGCCAAGGAGCGCTCTTCCCGCGATATCGCCATTGTGGGCCATGCCAGCGCCGCGGGCGACGCGAACTACAACATCGACATCTCGCGCCGCCGGGCCGAGGCCGTGCGCAAGCTGGTGGTCAAGGCCGGGCTTCCGCCCGAGGGCATCGAGGTGGCTTCCCACGGCTCGGCCAACCCCCTGGTCGTAAGCTCCAATCCGCACGAGCCGAAGAACCGCCGCGTGGAGATCACCGTGCGCTGATCGCTCCGCTTCCCCTTTTCCTCACCGGCACAAGGCCCGCGCCCTCGACAAGCGCGGGCCTTTTCCGTATTTTGCCCCTGCGCGAAGCGCGCCCCCCTCGCCGCAACACCACGCCCCCGGAGGTCCCGATGATCCTGCTCGACGGCAAAGCCACGGCCCAGTCCATCCGCACCGAACTCAAGGCCGAGGTGGCCGAACTGACGCCGAAATACGGCCGCGCTCCGGGCCTGGCCGTCGTCCTGGTGGGCGAGGACCCGGCCTCCCAGGTCTACGTGCGCAACAAGGAGCGCGCCTGCGCCGAGGTGGGCGTGGCCTCCTTCCCCTACCGACTGCCCGCGGAGACCACCCAGGAGGAGCTGGAGGCGCTCATCGCCACGCTCAACGCCGATGACGCGGTGGACGGCATCCTGCTACAGCTGCCCGTGCCCAAAGGGCTGAACAGCCGCCGCTGCCTGGAGCAGATCCGGCCGGACAAGGACGTGGACGGCTTCCACCCGCAGAACATGGGCCGCCTGGCCCAGGGCCTGCCCGGCTTCGCCCCCTGCACCCCGGCGGGCGTCATCGAGCTATTGAAGCGCTACGACCTGGCCACCCAGGGCAAGCATGCGGTGGTGGTGGGCCGCAGCAACATCGTGGGCCGCCCCCTGTCCATCATGCTTTCCCAGCCGGGCCGCTACGGCGATGCCACGGTGACCCTGTGCCACTCGCGCACGCCGGACCTGGCCGCCCAGTGCCGCCGGGCCGATTTCCTTTTCGCCGCCATCGGCCGGCCCAAGTTCATCACCTGCGACATGGTCAAGCAGGGCGCGGTGGTGGTGGACGTGGGCATCAACCGCGTGGAAGACTGCCTCATGGGCGACTGCGACTACGAGTGCATCGTGGGCACGGCCAGCGCCATGACCCCGGTGCCCGGCGGCATCGGCCCCATGACCATCGCCATGCTCATGAAGAATTCCGTGCAGGCCTACAAGGACCACGTGGGCGCCAAGTAGCGCGGCCTGCAAACAACAACGGCAAGGGCCGGTCTGGACGCGTGTGCGCCCGGACCGGCCCTTGGCTTTTGACGCGGCGCAAACGCCGCCGCTCCTGCCTACTACGCCCTACACCTTGCGGCAGACCAGCAGGCCGGAGCCGATGGGCACGATGACCGCGTCCACGC
>CAYUOW010000070.1:0-14935 GCA_964446455.1 uncultured Desulfocurvus sp. | reverse complement strand
CAGGAAATGGCGGCCGATGTAGCGCAGCTCGCCGAAGCAGTAGTCGAACACGAGGTCGAGGGAGGCGGTGTTGATGACGATGTCGCCCTGGATCCACTCGCCCCCGGCCATGACGCGCTTGTTCTCCAGGTCGAAGCGGGTCACCGGGGTGTTCATGATGAGCCGGCAATCCTGGGCGCAGACCTTGTCGAAGTAGGAGTTGAAGGCGTCGGGCTCGTTGGGGTAGCCGATGACCTTGGAGCCCTCGAAGCTCACCTTGTCGCCGTCCTTCAAGGCCACGCCCTTGGGCGAGAAGCCGAAGTCGTCGATCTCCTGGTTGTTCTTCACGCCCCACATCTTTTTCGAGTAGGTGTTCACGAACTTGTCGTACAGGGTCTGCCCCACGGAGTTGACCCAGTACTCCTCGAAGTTCTGCGAAGCCGCAACGTCGCCGCGGCTGGCCAGCTCGGCGTTGATCTTGTCCCGGTCGGGCATGGTGGCGATCTCATCCTTGTGGATGGGATAGGTGTAGAACTGCTGGTCCTGCTGCACGTAGGTCAGGCTGTGGTGCTTCAGTTCGCGCATGTCCAGGAACTGGGCCATGTAGTCCCACACGAACATCTCGTTGGTGTTCACCAGGATGTGCCGGGGGCCTATGGTGTACGGGTGCCCGTTGTAGAAGAAGGTGCGGCAGCCGCCGCCCAGCGTCGGCCCGGCCTCGATGATGGTGGGCGCGAAGCCCTTGCGCTTGAGCATCTCCGCAATGGCGCAGCCCGAGAATCCGCCGCCGACGATAACCGCTGTCTTTTTCATGGGATCTCCTTGGAGGCTATGCTTGGGCGCTCTTGGCGCCGTTTCCGTTCAGTGCGGCCTCGGCCTGCAGCGAGGCGACGAGGATCTCCAGCCCCTCGGACAGGGGGGTCATGTTGAAGCCTTCGCCCACGACCGCGTTCAGGGCCGTGGCGTCGAACACGAGATCGTGGGAGCGCGGCCCCGGAGGCGCGAAGCGCAGGCCCAGGCTGACCCCGGCCTTTGTGGCCAGAAGGCGCAGGATGTCGAGCAGCTTCATGCTTTGGCCCGTGGCCACGTTGAGCACGCCGTGGCGCGGGCGGGCGAGCATGGTCTCGATGATGCGGCAGAGGTCCGTCACCAGCACGAAGTCGCGCAGGGTGCCGCCGTCGCCGAACACGGTCAGCTCCTGCCCGCGCAGCACGCGCCGGGCGAACATGCCCAGCATGCTGTGGCCCTGGTCCGTGGGGCCGTAAATGCCCGGCAGGCGCAAACAGGTCACGGGATAGTCCGTGAGGCCCGCGCGCAGCAGCAGGGTCTCGTTGGCCAGCTTGGACGCGCCGTAGTAGTATTCCGGCAGGGCGGCGGTGTCCTCGGTGACCGGGAGCGCCGGGTGGTTGCCGTAGATGTCGGTGGAGCTCAAGTACACGCAGGAGAGCACCTGCCCGGGCTGCACGGCGCGCACGAAGTTCTCCACCATGGCGATGTTCTTCACCAGGGTGGCGAAGCTGTCCTCGAAATGCCTGCTTACGCAGCCGCACAAAAGCACGCGGCAGGGCGTGGTGCGCTGGGCAAAGACCTTCTTGACCGCCTCGGCGTCGGTGAGGTCGCAGTCCTGGCGGCTGTAGGCGATGGCGTTCCAGCCGTTTTCGCGCAGGTGACGCACGGCCGTGGATCCGATGAATCCGCCAGCGCCGAAGACCAGCACGTCTCTGTGCTCGTGGCTCATGTTCTACGCTCCCAGGTCGGACGTGGTTCCGTCCGCGCTCAAAATGATTGACCAGGGCCGCAGCACCGCTACGTTCCGGCCTGTTTCCGCGGTGCGCAGCCACATGCGGTCCAGCACCTCGGCGTTGTTGGAGCACAAAAGCACCAGATCGCCCTTTTGGGGTTCGGCCACGCGGGATAGGCCGAACACGGGTTCGCGCTCGCCCTGCATGGCGTCGTCCACCACCGCGCGCGGGCATTGGCCCAGCAGGGGCGAAAGCTCGCGGTACAGGGCGCGGAAGCAGCTGTACGCGCCATAAAAGACCACCCTTCCGCCAGCGGCGGCGTGGGCGGCCAGGAGCTGCTTGCCCCGTTCGCGGCCGCGCGCCAGCCGGGCAAGGCCGTGGCGCGCCGCTTGGGCGGCCTGGGGGCCGTTCGCGGGCATGGAGACCCCGCCCGGGCCCGGGAGCTTCTTGGCCGCGACGCGCAGGGAACCTGCCTCCTCGGCCTCGAGAATCTCGTACCCCACGAGGGCGCTCTTCAAGGTTTCCAAAGTGTAGTAGGCCGTGTGCTCCAGCAGGAAGGCGTCCGGGCAATCGGCCAGGATGCGCGTGAGGTTCGGCACGTCGAGGTACAGGGTGCCGCCGTCTTCCAGCACCTCGCGCACTCCGGCCAGCATGGGCCTGGGGTCGGCGTAGTGTTCCAGAACCTGCTTCAGGATCACGGTGTCGAAGCGCGAGGAGAACAGTTCCGGCGTGAAAAAGGCGCGCACGGTGGGCACGCTGAGGGCCTCGTGGGCCGCCGGGTCCACGCCCAGGATGCTCGCGCCGGGCAGGCGCTCCTTCACCAGGGCCAGGATGTCACCCAAATTGGAGCCGACTTCGAGCACCCGCGCGTCGGGCCTGGAGTGCCGGGCGATGATGTCGGCCGCGGCCACGTTGTCCTGGCTGCGGCGGGGAAAATCGAACAGGGTCTGGTCGTCCCAGGTCTCGTAGGCGTGGCGGATGAAGTCCTCGTAGTCCTGGCCAATGCCCGTGGACTGGAACACGTAGCCGCACTCCGGGCACACGGCGATGGCCAGGTCGCGTCGGGCGTCGGACGAGGCGATGGCGGCCGAGGCGATCTGGAACTCGACGCGGGCCTCCCCCCTTGCGCACAAGGGGCAGAGGGCAGTGCCGGCGGCGGGCGTGTTTCCGTTCTCCATGCTCCGTTCCTGTTGCGGTTCCTTGCGCGGCATCATGCCGCGAAGGCCGCCTCCAGCGGGGCGGTCGCCCCGGAGTTGTCGTGCGTGTCGCGCCAGGCGCGCAGGTTGGCGCGCAGGGCCTCGTGGTCGCAGGAGGCCACCAGGTCCGGGATCAGGTCCATGCGGTCCAGCTCGTACACCAGGCCCAGGCCGCTCTCCGCCGTGAACTCGCGGATGTACGGGGCCTCGGTGTGCACGATGACCGGCAGCCCGGCCTCCATGTAGCTGAAGACCTTGGTGGCCATGTTGATGGCGAAGTGCTTGTCGTTGTAAGTGCTGGCGCGCACGTTCTCCCAGTAGATGGCGAAGTTGTGGCGGCTGATCTTTCCCGGCAGCTTGAAGAACGGCACTCCGGGCTCGAAGCTGAAGCGCTGGTACTTCTTCTGGAAGTCGATGTAGTGGGCGTGCTCTTCCCAGAACATGTTCCGGGCGTTCTGGTTCACCACGAAGCCCAGGCCCAGGCCCGCGCCGCACAGGGTGTCGATGAGCGGGTCCATGATGTGGTTCTGGTGGCCCTGGGTGACGGCGATGCGGTAGGGCACGATGCCCCCGGCAAAGACCAGGCTGGCCGGGGTGCCGGGCACCATGTCCGCGCACTCGGTGAAGTAGTCGCGCACGGGCAGGGAGTGCACGAGAAAATCCGGCCGGGTGAGGCTCCAGTGTTCGCGCATCTCGTCCACGGCCCAGGCGGGCATCTTGTGCACGAAGCTCGTGGCGCGCTCCAATATCTCGCGCTCGGTCTCGCAGTCCGGGGCGTGGGGATCCTTGCGCATGTAGTGCAGCGAGTCGTTGATGTCGATGACCACGGGCGTGCCGTGGCGCAGCTTGGCCTCCACGGCGCAGGCTCCGTTCATGAGTGGCTGGATCACCGTGGTCAGGGCGTGCACGCGGGCGTCGGCCATGAGCGCGTACATCTCCTTGTAGTCCAGCACTTCGTAGTACTCGTCGAAGAAGAGCTCCGGGCGCTGCTCCTCGCGGATGCAGCAGCCGATGAAGGTCAGGTGGTAGCGGCCGGTGTCGCGCAGGGCCAGGGCCTTTTTGCACACCGCGGGCTGCAGGTAGTACGAGTTCATGACCACGTGGAGCTTGCCGTCCACCTCGCGCTCGTGCAGGTGCCTGGGCGGGGTGCGGTAGGCCAGGGTCTCGCGTCCGCGCGGCATGGGGCCCAGCATCTGGTCCAGCAGCGGCTGGCGCAGGGCCGGCGGCAGCCAGGCGAACGCCTCCTGCGGCTTTGGCGGGTCCAAGCGGGTGGACTGTGTGGGGTCCATGCAGCACCTCTTTGGCGACCGTTGCGAGCCCGGGCCGGGAGATCCGGCGATGATTCGGCGGGCAAATAATTCCGTGTCGCGCCGGGATGGATGCAGGTTCCGTTCCAGCCCTGGCGTTCTGGCGCGCAGATGGGGCGGGAACAGGAAATGCCACGGCGCGCCAGTGCTCTGGCCGCCGCTTCCGAAGGTTTCTAGCAGAAGTCTAGATAAAGCGTCAATGCGCGGAGATCTTGGCCGTTCTGGCCAAGGGCATGATTGCTCATAGAGCGAATGTTTTTTTGACGCCTAGGCGTCCGCGCCGTGTTTGGCGAGGTGCTCTCTCGCCATGCGGACCAGCTGCAGGGATTCCTCGTGCTGGGTCATGGCGCCGTGGAAGCGCACGGAATAGAGCACGCGCGGCACGTGGACGAAGCGCGCGCCGTTCATGGCCATGCGCAGGTAGTGGGCGTAGTCGTTGGCGAACTGATACGTCTCGTCCATGAGGCCGGTCTTCTTCAGCCAACTGGCACGGTGCAGGGTGGACACGCCGATGTGGAACCACTCGGCGAAGCATTCCTTGAAGCTGTAGTCCGGCTTGCGCACAAGGCGCATGATGCGGTCGTCGTCGGAGATGATGGTGAAGTCCGAGTAGGCCAGGTCGGCCCCGGTCTCGTCCAGGGTCCTGGCCAGTTCCTCGATCATGTGCGGGTGGGGCAGGTCGTCGCCCACGATGTAGGTGCAGTACTCGCCCGTCACCTGGGAGAAGCCCGCGTTGTACGTGCCGGTGCGGCCCAGGTCCGCCTCGCTGGCGATGATCTTCAGGATGCGGTCCGGGTGCGTGGCGTGGGTGTCCTCGCGGAAGCTTCTGCAGCGCTTGTGCACGATGCTGCCGTCCTCGCCCATGCGCAGGATGGGGTTGCTCTCGGTCAGGTTCAGTTCGTCGGGCAGCCGGCGCAGGTAGTCCTTGGTGCCGTCGGTGCTGCCGCCGTCCACGATGATCAGCTCAAGGTCCGCATGGGTCTGGAACCAGCAGTGGTCCACGCAGGCGGGCAGGTACTTGTGCTGATTGAAGTTCGGGATGACGATGCTGACGCGCGGCATGGGGGCTCCTTGGCTTGAGGGGCGTGGTTCCTGGTGCGGGCGGTTCGTTTTGGCCCGTTTTCGTCTGGTCTCGTGCGGCCCGGCCCGTTGCGGTCGGTTGTGGTTCGTTGCGGTTGTTCGCGGTTCGCAATTCCCTGCCGGCCCACGATCGCCACCGGGGCTCATCGGCCGTCCGGGCCGGATGTTTAGGGCTGCGCGGGTTTTGCTCCTGCATGTCCCGTCTGTATTGGTTGGCCAGCCGGTTCGGGCAGGCGCAGGGTGCGCGTGTCCTGGCCCTTGCGCAGAATCACCCGCCCGGGGCTGACGGAATCCACCAGCCAGCCCTTGACCAGATCGCCGGGGTGCAGGGTCTGGGCCGCGCCGTCCACCTGCAGCATGGCCGCGGGTCGCGTCCCGCCCGCCACGACGCCCACAAGGCGCACGCCTTCCACTGCGTTGACGCCGTTCCCGCCGCCATTGCCGGGCTGGGCCACCAGACCCTGTACGCTGGCCCTGCCGGACAGCTCGCTGGCGGGCTTGCGGCCCACGGGTTTGGGCAGCAGCACGGGCTCCAGCGGGGCGAAGGCCGCGCCCGTCTGGTTGCCCTGGTCTTGTTGTAAGCCCTCGGACGGGCGGGCCAGGGCTGCTGCTGCGGCCTCCGGCACCGCGGGCGGGTCCAGGGGCCTGCCCGGCGGAGCGAAGGCCGGGCTCTCCAGGTGCAGCACGTTGCGCTCGAAGATGGCCCGCACCGGGGATTCTTCCCCATAGGCCTGGCCCATGGCGCGCAGCTCCTCCGGCGGGCGCAGGACCACTCCCGGCCGGGGCAGAAAGCCCGTGGCCAGGTGGGCCAGCCCCAGGCCGATGGCGGCCGGAAGGGCCAGCCTGGGCAGCGCGCGCCAGAGGTTCCGCATGTCGCTCCTACTCCGCCAGGGCCTTGGCGATTTCTTCCTGTACCGGGGCCGTGAGGTACGGATGCATGGGAATGCTGAAGATGCGCCCGGCCACGGCCTCGCTCACCGGCATGGTTCCGGCGGCATAGGCCAGGTTGGCGTAGGCGGGCTGCAGGTGCAGGGGCACCGGGTAGTAGATGCTGGAGGGCACCCCGGCCTTGGAGAGCTTGGCCAGCAGCTCCGTGCGGTGCGCCGCGCTTTGGGCCTGGATGCTGTACTGGGCGTACACCGAGACGTTCCCGGCCGGGATGGCGGGCAGGGTCAGGCCCGGGATCTTGGCCAGCAGCTGCGCGTAGCGGGCGGCAACCTCCTGGCGCAGGCGCACCTCCTCTTCGAAGATGTCCATCTTGGCCAGCAGGATGGCGGCCTGCATGGTGTCGAGCCTGCCGGTGATGCCCAGGCGCACGTTCTGGTACTTGTCCGTGCCCTGGCCGTGCACGCGCACGGACTGCAACAGCGCCAGGAGTTCGTCGTCGTCGGTGAAGCACATGCCGCCGTCGCCATAGCAGCCCAGGGGCTTGGCCGGGAAGAAGGACGTGCAGGCGATCTGGCCGAAGGAACCGGCCCGGCGCGTCGCTCCGCCCAGCTCCGACGTGGCGCCGAAGGCCTGGGCCGCGTCCTCGATGACATACAGGCCGTGCTTGGCGGCCACGCTGAGGATGGCCTGATAGTCGGCCAGAAGGCCGAAGAGATCCACGGGGATGACGGCCTTGGGCGTCAGTTTTCCGGCGTGCCTGGGCAGGGGGTAGAGGGTGGCGTCGCCCGTCTCCACCGCGCGGATGGCCGTTTCCAGCTGGGCCGCGTCGATGTTGTAGGTCACGGGGTCGATGTCCACGAACACCGGGGTGGCGCCCAGAAGGGCCACGACCTCGGCCGTGGCCATGAAGGTGAAGGGCGGGCAGAACACCGCGTCGCCCGGGCCCACCTTGAGGGCCATGAGGGCCATCATCAGGGCGTCCGTGCCGCTGGCGCAGCCCACGGCGTAGCGCGTGCCGCAGTACTCGGCCAGGCGCTTCTCCAGCTTCACCACGTCGGGTCCGTTGATGAACGCGCCGGATTCCAGCACGGCGCGCAGGCCCTGCTCCACTTGTCCGGCCACGCGGGCGTACTGGGTCTTGAGATCGATGAAGGGAA
Source organism: uncultured Desulfocurvus sp. (assembly GCA_964446455.1). Taxonomy (GTDB): domain Bacteria; phylum Desulfobacterota; class Desulfovibrionia; order Desulfovibrionales; family Desulfovibrionaceae; genus Humidesulfovibrio. The sequence goes on along the minus strand of CAYUOW010000070.1, from coordinate 7,586 downwards.
TGCTCATGTTTTTGCTGCCTTTGCCTGCGCTGCGGAGCCATCCGGCCCGGGCAGGACTTCGTAGATGCGCACAAGGGGGAAGCCCTCGTGCAAAAGTTTGAAATATTTCGCTTGCTCCGGCCGCTGCGGATCACCCAGCAGCAGTTGCACGGCCATGCTGTTGTAGGCCGCGTCATCCAAAAGCAGGGCCTGCCGCGAAAGCTCGTTGATGACCAGGTGCGGCGCGCCGGGGTGCTCGGCCATCTGAATGCGCGTGCGCCCCTTGGGACCGAAAACCTCCGCGCTGCCTAGCGGCAGAGGGCTCTTCCTGCTCTTGATGCTCAGCTCGCCCTTGGCCTTGTCCACGTCCATGGCCTCGGCGATCTGCATCACTCCCGCATGGAAGCCGGTGCCGGCCACCACGTCCCAGGTGCCGTAGAAACTGATCCAATACAAGAGGGGCAGGTTCTCCCAGCATACGGTGAAGAGCTGCGGCTTGGCGCCGGGCAGGGACAGGTCGTGCTCGCGCAGGTCTTCCAGTTCCCGCTTCACTGCGGCCGCGGGCATGGTGTCCCAGCGTTTGGCCGGGTCGCCGCCTTCGGCCGCGGCAAGGCGGATGACCTGCGCGGCCTGGCGGTAGCTGTCCGTGCTGAGCGCCAGGGCCGTGGCGTAGATGTCGCGCCCGGAGTGCCTGCCGCCGTCCGTGGGCGTGGGGCGCTCGGCATAATACTGGGTGGCGTAGCCGTAGTCCCACCAGGTCCAGACCGTGGCGTCCTTGGGCGCGGCGTGGCGCAGGTCCATAAGGGCCAGGGCGTGGGCCGGGCCCAGCACCGGCGTGGGCCGGGTGGCGGCATAGCGGGGGGCATAGAGCAGCAGCACGATGACCAGGGCGAGGCCCGCCTGTGTCCAGACAAGGGCGCGCTGGCCGCGATTTCTTTGCCAGCCCAGGCGGTGCGCCAGGGCCTTGCCCAGCCAGTGCAGGCCGATGCCCAGGCCCAGGGCGAACACCGGCCCGCCGAACATGGCGAAGCGCGCGCCCAGCTTCAGGCTGGCGAAGCCCAGCAGGGTGATGGGCAGCAGCAGCACAAAGGCCGGGCGCAAGAGCAGCAGCGCCAGGATGCCCAGCAAACCCGCCGCGCCGCCAAGGACCGAGAAGGAGGTTCCGTCGAAAAGCAGGCCGAAGCCGGCCACGTTCTTGGCCTCGCGGATGCTTTGGGTGATGCCGGGATAGCTGGGCCCGGCCTCGCCGCTGGCCAGGCGCGCAAGCCCGGCGTCGGCCACGGGCTTGAAGTAGTTGAGGACCTTGGCCCAGAAGGGGCCGAAGGGCAGCAGCAGGCCGCAGGCCAGGGTCATGACCGCGAGGGCCGCCAGCCAGGGCCAGGGGCGGTCCAGGAGCGGGGCCAGCCAGGCCGGTTGGGCCGGGCGCTTCCAGCACAGCCACGCCGCGACGGCCGCCAGGGCCAAGCCCACGGTGTCCAACAGGCCGGGCTGGAAGACCTCCATGCCGAAGTGCCGGGGCCCGGCGTAGGCTGCCAGGCCGTAGATCACCAGGAGGCTCAGGGCTTTTGCGCGGCGGCCCGGCAGGGCGGTGACGAAGGCCAGGCCCAGGGCCAGCCAGTAGAGGCCCACGCCGAGGGGATGGATGTCGTCGTGGGCGAAGTGGGCCACGCGCGCCACCAGGCCGAAGCCCAGGGCCAGCCAGGGCAGCCAGGCCGGAACCGGCGCGGGCTCCCGGTCTTCTCCTTCGTTTTTTATCCAGGCGCGGGTGCAGCAGGGCGAAATGACGAGGGCCAGCAGCAGGCCGAGCAAAAGCGGCATGAGCAGGGTGAAGACGTCGGAATCGAAATAGCCCACCCGGGAGCGGTAGTAGAAGGCCGGGGCCAGGGCCCCGGTGAGGCCCGGCAGGATGGCCGCGCGGCGGCCGGCGAGCTGCCAGCCCCAGAGGGCCGTGGCCACGGCGGTCAGGCTGGCCAGAAAGGGCGGGGTCCAGAAACCCACGCTCCACAGGGGGGCTCCGGTGGCGGCGGCCAGAAACCGGGCCAGGCCGGACATGCCGAAGCCGACGTACTCGTTCACGCCCTTGGCTCCGGCCAGCCAGCAGTAGGAATCGTGGGTGGCCAGGATGCGCTCGCCGCCGGCCATGAGGGCCGGGGCGTCCCAGTTGGCGGCTTCCAGCAGGCGCACGGCCAGGGTGAGGCAGAAGCCCGCGACGGCCAGAAGGGCAAGCTGTTTCCAGTCCGCCCGGAAGTCCGGGCGGTCGTCCAGGAACTCGCCGAGTTCCGTGTACCTGGAGAAAAATGGCTTCATGCCCTGCTGTCTGCTCCGCCGTTTTGGGGTGGCCCGGCAGGACGCTTCCGCGCGCCCGCGCGCAGGTTTCCGCGTCCCGGCACCCCGGTGTCCTGACGCCCTGGCAAGGGATGGGCTCTAGCCGTTTTCAGGCCGGAGGGCAAATCACTCCGGCAGGGCGGTGTCGCCCAGGAAATCGCCCAGGGCCCCCTGGGAGGTGAAGGACAGGCTCTCGCGGCCGCGCAGGATCTCGCCCGAGACGGTGTAGGGCGAGGCGAGCAGCGCGCCCGGGCGCACCTCGGCCGTGCCCTCGGCCCGCACCTGCACCGGCGCGCGCAGGGAGAAGCTGCGGATGCGCAGGCTGCCGTCGCGGAACTCGAGCGACAGGCCGGCATCGCCCAGCCACAGGCCGCCGGGCAGCTGCAGGGCCTTGCCGCTCATGTCGATGAAGCCTTTTTCGAGTTCGTCCTTGCCGCGCAAAAAGCGCCCCTCGGCCCGCAGGTCCACGCTGCCCAGAATGTCGCGGCGGCCCAGGCAGGCCAGGTTGGCCGAGCCCTCCACGTCGAAGTCGCCGGAGTCCAGGAACACCAGGCGCAGCATGCGGCCCCCGGTGTCGGCCTTGAGGGTCAGGAGCGGGCTCATGCCCAGGCGCACATCGAGCCACTGCACCCGCGGCGAGACCGGCCAGCCCGGTCCTTCCACGGTGAGCCCGTTGATGCGGAAGCTTAAGGGCCCGGCCCGGTCCAGGTCCTGCCAGGCGATGCGCACCGGACTGTGCGCCGCGGCCAGCCGCTTGAGCACGTGGTGCCACACCGTGTCCCAGGGCAGGTACAGGATGAGCCCGGCCACAAAGCCCACCAGCAGGGCGAGGAAGCCCGCGCCGCCCAGAAGCGGCGTGGAGGCGATGGGCGGCTCCGGCGCCTCGGCCTGGAAGGGCTGCGTGTAAGGTTGCTGGGTCATCTGCGCACCATCAGCGGAACAGGACCAGGTCCAGGTCCATGCGGTTGTCGTTGCCCTGCGTGGGGGCCAGGTGCGCGGAAGAGGTGGTCAGCCCGGCCTCGACCTTCAGGTCGCGCAGCACTTCCACCAGCTCGCGCAGGGTCAGGGCCTGGGCGCGGAAGGTAAGGGTCTGCCCCCCGGCCGATGCGGCGGCGGTGAGCTGTATGCGCAGCCGGTCGGGCCCGATGCCCGCGTCGCGGGCCACCTGCTCCGCCGCCAGGAGCGGCGGCTGGCCCTCCAGCTGGCCCCGGCGCTGGCGCAGGTCCATGACCTCCGCCGCCAGGGGCGCCACGCTGACGTAAGTCTGCCCGGCTTCCTCGGCAGCCTTCTCCTCCACGCGGGTGAAGGCCGAAAGCGCGGCCCAGAAGCCCAGCAGCAAGAGCGCCCAGGCGAAAATAAGCCCGCGCCACAGCCTGCGCTGGGCCGGGGCCGCAAGGTGCGTCAGGCGGCCGACGATGCGCCAGGGACCGTTCAGCCAGCTCACTGGTCGTCCCCCTTGGGCGGTGCGGCGCGGTCGCGCGCCTTCACGTCCAGCTCGAAGCGCACGGGCTGCGCGTAGGTGTCGGCCTTGCGCACGGTGAAGGTGAAATAGGCCTCCGCGGCCAGGGCGGTCTGATAGCGGCGGAAGTCCTCCGGCGTGGCCGCCAGGCCGGAAACCGTGCCGCTGGCCGTGGCCATGGTGATGGAGCGGATGCGCACGCCCTCCGGGGCGCGGCGCGAAAGCGCGGCCAGCAGCTCCACCATGTCCAGGCGCTGGGCCGACTGGGCCTTGAGCTTGCCCAGTTCGAACTGCAGGCGGCCGTAGGGCGAGCGGCCGGGGCCATCCGTGAGGGCGCGGCTGTACACGTCGTGCACGGCCCGCTGCATGTGCCGGGCCTGGCGGTGCTCCTGCCACCAGCGCACGCCCTGTCCCGCCAGGAACAGCAGGCCCGCCAGGGTCACGGCCAGCAGGATGCGGCCGTAGCGGTGGTGCTCGGTCTCCGGCAGGCCCTGGGGCTGGTTCTCCGCGTTCTGGGTCATGGGCGTCCTGGTTCGGGGTGGCGCGGCCGGGCATACCATATTCCGGCGCAGGCAAGATAGCATGGCCCCGCCCGGTGGTCCAGGGCGAACGGACGAGGGGCCCGGGCGGGAGAAAACGCCTTTCCGGCCATTGTGCCCCCAGGGCGATGCTGGTAGTTCCTTGGCCTGGGGCTGCCGGTTCGGCCCCGAGCCGGGGTGCCATGAAGCTCAACCTGCCGTACAATCTCGTTTTCCGCCTGGGGCTGATGATCCTGCTGGCCCTTTGTCCCGCTGTGCTCCTTGGCGTGGCGCAGAACATGGAGCTGCGCGAGCAGCTGCGCAACGAGGCCACCCAGCGGGTGAACCACATGGCGGAAACCCTGTCCGGGCAGGGCCGGGAGCTTATGGTGGGCGGGCGGCAGCTTCTGGCCGGGCTTGCGCACCTGCCGCAGGCGCAGACCCGGGACAAAGCCGCCTTGGGCGGCATCCTGCGCGACGTCATCCTCCATTCGCCCAGCTACACGGCCTGCACCTTCTACGACGCCAAGGGCAGCCTGGTGGCGACCTCCCTGCCCGCGCCTCCCAGAATCAACGTCAGCGACCGCCCCTGGTTCCGCAGCATCCAGAGCGACATGGCCTGCTCGCATGGGGAGCATATCGCAAGCCGCCTCACCGGCACGCCCGTGGTGGTGCTGGGCTGTCCGGTTCTGGACGCGCAGGGGAGCCTGGCCGGGGTGTTCAGCCTGGCCTTCGACTACTCCTGGTTTGAGCGGCTTTCCGCCAGCATGGACCTGCCGCCCGGCGCCTCGTCCGAGATCATCGGCCGCGACGGGATGGTCTACGCCCGACACCCCATGCCGCTGGAAGGGGGAACGCGCTACAGTCCGGATGCCCGGGCGCGCATGGCCAACCTGGCCGAGGCGGAGAGCACCCAGGAAGAGACGGGCCCGGATGGCGTGCGGCGCATCTATTCTTACAGCCCGCTGGCGGGGCAGCCCGGACGCGAGCTCTTCGTGCGGGTGGGCATTCCCGTGACGGACGCCCTGCGCCCGGCGGAGCAGAGTGCCCGGCGCAGCATCGCGGGCTTCGCCCTGGCCGGCCTCATCAGCCTCATTGGCGCGTATCTCTTTGCCCGCAAAAGCATCATCGACCCCGCCCGGGAGATTCTGGAAGCCACCCGCAGGCTGGGCGAGGGCGACCTGTCCCACCGCATCCGCAGCCAGTCCGGGGGCGAGCTGGCCCAGTTGGCCAACGGGGTGGACAGCATGGCCGCCTCCCTGGAGGCCTCCACCCAGGCCCTGCGCCAGGCCGAGCAGAAGGTCCGCCTCATCCTGGAGAACTCGGTGGAGGGCTATTTCGTCTCCACCGCGGCCGGGCGTTTTCTGGAGGCCAATCCGGCCATGCTGCGCATGTGCGGGTACGACGGACTGGAGCGCCTCCAGGCCGAGATCACCGACATCGGTAGGCAGCTGTACGTCAATCCCGCGGACCGCGAGGGCGTGTACGCCATCCTGCGGCGCGAGGGCCGCGTGAGCAATGTGGAGTTCGAGGCCTACCGCCGCAACGGCAGCACCTTCTGGATAGCCCTCTCCGCCCTGCCCGTGCTGGACGAGGCGGGCCAGGTGGCGGGCATCCAGGGCTTCGCGGCCGACGTCACCGAACGCAAGCGCGCGGAGCTGGAGCTGGCCCAGGCCAACGAACGTTTCCTGCGCGTGCTGGACAACCAGGCCGACGCGCTTTTCGTGGCCGATGCCGAAACCGATGCCATTCTCTACGCCAACCGCGCCGCCCACGAGCGCGTGGGCCTGGACCTTGTGGGACGGCCCTGCTGGGCGGCCATGCACGGCGGCTGCGACCAGTGCAGCGAGTGCCCGCGCAAGGAGTTGCTGGACGAGGGGGGCGAGCCCGCCGGGGTCTTCACCCGCGAGCTGCACGAGCCGGCGACCGGGGCCTGGAGCCTGGTGCGCGTGCAGGCCCTGCGCTGGGTGGACGGCCGCCTGGCCCGGCTGGAGACCGCCACGGACATCACGGCCATCAAGGAGGCCCAGGAGGAACTGCGCACCACCAGCGGGCACCTGCGCGGCATTCTGGACAACGCGCCCCTGTTCATCGCCATCCGCGACCGCGACGGCCGCTTCCTGGTGGTCAGCAGGCGCATCCAGGACCTCGGCATCGATCCCGCCGACGTGCAGGGCCGCGGCATCGAGGAGGTCTATCCGCCGGAGCTGGCCGCCAGCGTGCGGCACGAGGACGAGGAGATCCTGCACAGCGGCCTGCCCCTGACGAAAATCTCCGACGTGCCCTTGGCCGAGGGGCGCATCGCCACCCTGCTGTTGAGCAAGTTTCCCCTGCTGGACGCCCAGGGCCGGCCGGACAAGGTCTGCGTCATCGGCACGGACATCAGCGAGCGCGTGCGCCTGGAGCGCGAGCTGCTGGCCGCCAAGGAGGCGGCCGAGGGCGCCAACCGCGCCAAGAGCGACTTCCTGGCCCGCATGAGCCACGAGATGCGCACCCCGCTGAACGCCATCCTGGGCTTCTCGGAGCTGGCGGACATGGCCGTCTCGGACGAGGAGCGGCAGCGCTCCCTGGGGTCCCTGCGCCAGTCCGGACAGCTCTTGCTGGGCCTGGTGAACGACCTGCTGGACCTTTCCCGCGTGGAGGCCGGGCGGCTTTCGCTGGAGAGCATCCCCTTCACCCTGCGCCAGGTGCTGGCGAACGTGCTGGAGCACCCGGGCGTGGAGGCCGCGGCCAAGGGCCTGCGCCTGGAGGCGCGCCTGGCCGAGGACGTTCCCCGCGTGCTCGTGGGCGACCCCATGCGCCTGGGCCAGATCCTGGCGAACCTGGTGGCCAACGCCCTCAAGTTTACGCACCAGGGCGGCGTGGACGTTTCCGTGGAGGCGACCCCGGCCGAGGCTCCGGACTGCGCGGGCCTGCCGGAACACGAGAGCGAAGGCTGCGTGCGGCTTTTGTTCACCGTGCGCGACACGGGCATCGGCATCGAGCCCGGGGTCCAGGAGCTTATTTTCGAGAATTTCACCCAGGCCGACAGTTCCACCTCGCGGCGCTACGGGGGCACGGGCCTTGGCCTCGCCATCTGCCGCCAGCTGGCGCGCGGCATGGGCGGCGACATCTGGCTTTCCAGCGCGCCGGGTCAGGGCAGCAGCTTCTACGTCAGCCTGCCCTTCCAGCTGCCCGCGGCCCTTCCCGCCGCGCCCGCAATGTCCCAGGCCGCCGCCGCGCCCGCAACCTCACATGCCGCGCCCGCCTCGGGCAGGAAGCTGCGCGTGCTGCTGGCCGAGGACACCCCGGCCAACGTCATCATC
>CAYUOW010000069.1:0-15015 GCA_964446455.1 uncultured Desulfocurvus sp. | reverse complement strand
TTCCTGGCCACGGGCTTTCCCGAGGGCTGCCCCCTGCCGCCGCTGGAGGCCATGGCCTGCGGCTGCCTGCCCGTGGGCTACATGGGCTTCGGCGGGGCGGACTACATGCGCCAGGCCCTGAAGCCGGAAGCCGACCCCGCGCCCTTCGCGCCCTGGTGGCCCGTGCGTGGCGTTCCCTGGTCTGGCGATGGAGGTGGCAACGGCCTGTGGAGCGCCGACGCCGACATCCTGGGCGCGGCCCTGCACCTCAAGACCGCCGCGAGCTGGTTCCTTGAAGGCTCTGCACATCTTTCCCCGACCCTGGCCAATGCCCGCGCCACCGCCGCAGCCTACGGACTGGACACCCAGCGCCAGGACGTGCTGGACCTCTGGACGCAGCTTCAAACCGCCTGAACAAGCCAAAGCGACATGTCGAAAAAGAACAAGCCCCCCCGGCCCGAGCCGGAAAGCCTCGCCTTGCCCCTGGGCGGGGTGGACTCCCACGCGCACCTGGACCTCGACGACTTCGACGCCGACCGCGAGGAGCTGCTCGCCCGCGCCCGCGCCTGCGGCGTGGCGAACATCGGCAACGTGTTCCTGGGACCCGATGCCTACCGCACGAACCGCCACCATTTCGACGCCCACCCGGAGGTCTTCTTCCTCCTGGGCATCCACCCCGGCAACGCCGACACCTGCACGGACGAGGCCCTGGCGGACATGCGCCGTGCCTTTGCGGACGATGTGCGCCTCAAGGCCGTTGGCGAGATCGGCCTGGACTTCTACTGGGACGACCACCCGCACGACGTACAGGAGCGCGTGTTCCGGGCGCAGCTTCGGCTCGCGCGGGAGCTTGGCCTGCCGCCCGTGATCCATTGCCGCGACAAGGCCGACAGCCAGGAGGCCTTCGCGGCTTCCTTGCGCGTGCTGGAGGAGGACGGCTTTTCCGGGCGCAGGCTCCTGTGGCACTGCTTCGGCGGAGACACGGCCCAGGCGCGCACCGTGCTGGAGCATGGCTGGCACCTGAGCATCCCCGGCCCGGTCTCCTACGGCCGAAACGAATCCCTGCGCGAGGCCGTGGCCCTGATCCCCCTCGAGCGCCTGTTGATCGAGACCGACTGTCCCTACCTTTCCGCGGAACCCTGGCGCGGCAAGCGCAATCACCCGGCGCTGGTTGGCTTCACCGCCGCCTGCATCGCCGAGGTGAAGGGCATGCCCGTGGAAGAGATCTGGAGCGCCACGGGTGACAACGCCCGCGCCTTCTTCAACTTGGAGGACAAGTAGATGACCGCCCACCTGACCGACGCCGAGCGCGCCGACCGCTTTGCGCGCCTGAAGCGCTTCTTCAACAACCGCGACAGGCTGTGCGTCACCCTGGGCATCCAGGTGACGGAGATCGGCCTGGGCACGGCCACCACGGCCATGACCGTGGAGGAGAAGCACCTGAACGGGGCCGACGTGGCCCAGGGCGGAGCCATCTTCACCCTGGCCGACTTGGCCTTCGGCGCGGCGGCCAACTCCCACGGCACCCTGGCCCTGGGCGTCAACGCGAGCATCGCCTTCACCAAGGCCGGGGCCAACGGCGGCCCCCTCACGGCGCACGCACGGGAAACCGCCGTGGCAGGTCCCTTGGCGACCTATGTGGTGGAAGTGAAGAATGCCGACGGCGAGACCATCGCCACCTTCCAGGGCACGGCCTACCGCAAGCGCGAGCACCTGGACCTCTCGGCCTGGGGCTAGCGGGATGTAAGGAACGCGCCGCGGCTAAAGCTGCGTGGCGCGGTTCTTGGCGTTTTCCTCGGCCACGCGCTCGGCCAAAAGCCCCACCACGAAGCGGTTCACCGCCGCAGCCAGCTGCGGGGCCTTCTCCTGGATGAGGGCGAAGCGCTCCAGCGTGAGCTTGTAGGCCACGCAGCGCTCCAGGGCGATGACCGAGGCCGAGCGGGGCGCGCTGGTGTAGATGCCCATCTCGCCGAAGACCGTGCCCGGACCCATCTTCTTCAAGCGCAACAGCTTGCCGCCCGGCAAGGCCAGCTCCACGTGCACCGTGCCCGATTGCAGAAAATACATGCAGTCCGACGGGTCGCCCTGCTGGATGAGCTTGTGCTTCTTCGGCACCTCCACCCGCTGCAGGCACTTCACCAGCGCGGGCACCAGCCGGGGCTCCGGGAAGGTGGCGGCCAAAAGCTCCTCCATGGAGTCCAGGCGTTCCTCGCTCACACCGGCCTCGGTGAGGATGGCGTCCTCGCAGAACTCCAAGGCGTAGTCCAGGTTGAGCGCCACGCGGCACACGCCGTTGGCGTCGTCCATGCCATAGCCCAGGCGTTCGAGGTGCTCCTCCAGCTCCAGCGGAACGCTGGTCAGGTAAAGCAGAAGCCCGTGCTTGCGCGCCAGGGCCTCCAGCCGCCGGAAGCCGATGGCCGCGGAGGCCCCAAGCCCGGTGACGGCGCCGAAATCAAGCAGCACGAAGCGCAGGGACCGCTCCGGGGCGCTTTCGGCCAGCCGCGTGGATATGACGCGCAGCAGCCCGTACAGGGTGCCCAGAAACAGGAAACCCTGCAGCCGCAGCACCAGGATCTGCCCGCCGCGCTCCTTCAGGCTGCGCCGTTCCGCAGGCGAACGGTCCACATTGCTGTGGAACACATCGCCGCTTTGCACGAAGCGGATGCCGCCGCCCGCCGCGGCCCGGGAAAGACTGAGCACCGCGCCAAGGCCCAGGCTGACGAACACGCCCAGCACAGGCCCCAGCACAGCCACCAGCAGGCACGAGGCCCAGGCCGAACGCAGGTCGTCCTTGCGTGACAAGGGGTTGCGCGCGTCGCGCATCATCCAGCTCACAGGCATGATGAGCCCGGTGGCCAGCAGAATTCCAAGGGGAACAAACAGCGGAACATGGGGCAGAAGCGGCCCGCCCCCCACCAGGAAGGCCAGGCAGACCAGGCCCACGGTGAAGCCCGCCAAGGGGCCGCTGGCGCCAAGGGTCCGCAGCCCCAGGCTGCCGGAGAGGGACAGCGCCGAAGGCAGCGCGCCCAAAAGGCCGGAGAGCATGGTGGAGCCGCCCACCAGCCGCACCTGCTCGTCCGGGTCGGAATCGCGCTCCAGCACGGATTCCAGGATGGCCGTGCGCATGATGGACGGAAGGATGGCCACGGCGGCCACAGCGACGAAAAATTCCGCGCGGTCGGCCAAGACGAACCAGTCGATATGCGCCAGCTGCCTCGGATCAAAGAGCCCCAGGGAGCCCCGCAGATCCAGCATGGCCGGCACGGCCCGCTGCCCGGCGGCGAGGTCGGCCAAGCCAGACAATTGTGCTGGCAGATGCCCCGGGTACAGGGCCAGCGCGTTCCAGGCGCCAATGGCCGCAGCTGTGAGCAGAAGCGGCCAGATCAGTCCGCGCACGCTCATGTGCAGCACAAAGTACGCCAGGCCGAAGGCCACGGCTGGGCCCCAGGCCTGGGCGGTGCGAGACAGCCCATGTCCCAGTTCGTCCGGCGGCAGCGTGGCCAGCACGGCCAGGGCCGGGTCGGTCAGGGGCATCAGCAGAACCCAGGCCTTGACCAGCAGCAGGCCGAATCCGGCCAGCATGCCGCCAAGCACCTCATTGGGCAGAAAACGCACCCGGTCCGCAAGGTCGAAGCGCGAGAGCACCGTGCCAAGCACGCCGGAAAGCAGCACGGCCAGGGACAGCCCGGCCAAAAGGGTCGCGGTCATGACCGGGCCGGAGGCGTGTCCGGCGAGGTCGGCGTTCAGCGCCGCAAGCAGCAGAAAGACAGCCAGGGTCGAGGCTGGATCCGGCCCGCCGATGGACACGGCCAGGCGGCCGTGCAGGGCCAACAGCACGCTGCCAAGCACGGCGGGCACCAGGGTCAGCACCAGGGCGTGGGGCAGCAGCCCCGCGCTGGCGTTGACGCCGAGGGCCAGCATGGCCAGAGCCAGGCAGACCAGCAGTTCGTGGCCGCCGCCCAGGATGCCGCTCAGAAGGTTCACCGGCAGGCTGCCGGAGAAGAAATGCCGCAGGTGCCCGGCAGCCGTTTCGGGTGGCGGCGCGGAATCCAGCGCCAGGGAATCGTCGGAGATGTCGGGCCTGACCGGCAGTGCCGCCGGGGGCTGGGCCTCCACAAGATCGTCCAGCTTCACATCATCCAGAACGGGCTCCGGCTGGGGCGGCCGCCCCACTATGCCGGGCTGGCCGCATTTGGGGCACTTGGCCTGGCGTCCCAGAAGCTGCTCCGGGAGATCCTGGGTATGCCCGCAGGAGGCGCAGGTGAACACGGCCCCAGGGGCCCCGGCATGACTCGTCGTTTTCTGCTGCTCGTCGGACACTGCGCCCTCCGCGCTTTATGGCGTCTCATGGCGCCTTATGGACTATGGCAAAGAATTCCGCATTTCTCAAGACCACGCCAAACGCGATGGCCGGGGCGCGTGCACGAAAAAACACCCTAGGCGTACGCCGCCCGCATGACGCGCAAAAGTTCCTCCAGCCGATGCTCGTAGGTGTGCTCGGCCAGGATGCGCGCGCGCGCCGCGGCGCTGACCGAGCGGCGCAGTGGCTCATCCTCCAGGCACCGGGCCACGAGTTCCGGGATGTCCTGCGGCGCATCGTACACCAGCACCTCACGGCCGGGCTCGAAGAGCTTGTCCAACTGTTCGCGCCTGTCCGTGAGCACGAAGCCGCCGCAGGCGGGCACGTCGAACACCCGCTGGTTCACGGCGCCCTTCATCTGGCGGCTGGTGCAGTTCAGGCTCACCCGGCTCATGGGATAGAACCTGGGCAGATCCTCGTAATAGTCCAGGCGGGGCAGGAAACGGGCCGTTGTGCCGGCGCCGAAGGCCGTGCGCCAGGCGGAACGCCAGCCCTCCGCATCCCCGGCGATGACCGGGGCAAAGGGCTCCAGCGCGGTGACGCAGGCGTGGCGATACTGGCGCGTGGCCTCCCAGGTAAGGAGCGATTCGCAGGCCAGGCGCAGGGCCGTGTCGGCCCGGCTGCGCAACGCTTCCGCCAACTGCGGGCGCGCAACGGAAAGATAGGCGTCCACGTCGCGCTCGCGCGAGGCGCCAAAGCCCTCGGCCAGGGCGGCATAGTCCCGCGTCAGCTCCGGCAGCGCGGCGCAGGCGGCCAGGCTGTCCTTCACGGCCCTGGCCATGGAGTCGCCCACGAAGGACACCTCCGCGCGCCAGGAATCCGGGCCGGGCGGCAACCCGGGCTTGAAACGCTGCGAATCCGTGGCGAGGGGCAGGTAGTGGACATTGGCGTAGCCCGCCGCGTTCAGCGAGGCCACGTTGTCCGCGTCCCAGGTGAAAAGCGTCGTGCCAGGCCGGGCAAGCCCTTGGTAGCGTGAAAGGATCAGATGCGGATTGTCCACGAACCAGGAGGCCAAGGGCAGGTTCAAGCGCTCCAGCAATTCCGCCAGGCGGCCTTCGCTGTCCAGGCCGAAGTGATTCACCGTGAGCAGGAAATCCGGTTTGAAATCAAGCACACGGCGCAGCAGCTCCTCCACGAAGGCCGTGCTGCCAGTGGTCTGCACCGGCACGGCCAGGGGCGACCAGGGCAGCTCAAGCCGCGTAAGGGCGTCCTTGATCTCGGCGTTGAGGAAGTACGGGCGGTCCAGGAACAGCACCCTTGGCTTGGCGGAGCGGAACTTCGGATACGCGGCGCGGCCCCAGAAGTCGGCCTTGGCGCTGGCGGACAGGGCCTCGTGCAGCACCCCATAGAGCGCAGGGTCCACGCGGCGCGCGGCGGGCGCGGCCAGGGGCGCAAAGGGCAATCCGCCCTGCTCCGCCTGCCAGCGCGTCAGCGCAGCCAGCACGGCGCGCGGGTCGGATTCCGTAAGCCACAGCACGTTCGGCGCGGCGGCGTAACGCTGGCGCAGGCCGGTGTGTTCCCACACGGCGGCCTCGCGGTCCAACACGGCGACAGGTCCGCCGGCCTCGGCCAAGAGCTCCAGACAGCGGCCCAGGCTGGGCCCGAGGAGCACCGGCAGGGCGCGCGCGGGCACGGACGCGGCAAGGGCTTCCTCGCGCGCGCGGCCGTCCCGGCCCCACAGGCTCCAGGTCTTGCCGCCGACCGTCAGCCGCAAATCAGCGAGGTGCCCGTCCGCGAGGATGGGCTCCGCTTTGGCCACGGCTTGGGCCTCGCTGGCCTGGGCGGTGTGGTCAGGCTGCTGCATGGCGCTCCTTCATGCCAGAAATATGCAAAGATCATGACAGGGACAGGCTTGCCGGGCCAGGACTATTTTAGTGCCAGCCTAAAGTTTTAAACAAGCAGGACCGATGAGACAGGCGAATGGGGCTGATTCCGGCACACGGACCGTGCCTGCCCGTCAACATCCCAGGGAAGGGGAAGCATATGAATACCAACACCCGCATCAGGGTGCTCATCCATTGCCGTGGCGCCGGGACGGATCTTTTCAGGAGCCTTGTATCCCTAGCCTGCCAGACCGTGGGGCCGCAGCGTCTGCATGTCGTCCTCGCCAGCACGGACCCCCGGGCCCAACTCGGGCCGGAGGCCCGCATGCTGCATAATTCACTCGGTTTCCACAGCGTCGAGGTGCGCGACGCTTCCGGTGTGCACCCTGTGGATTCCCTCAACAGCGCCGCCCTGGACGGTCAGGAAGAGACCCTGGCCCTGGTGCCGGAGGGCGCCCGCCTGAGCCCGCGCTTCGTCGCCGCCTGCCTGCAGGCCCTGGACAGGCAACAGGCCCGGGCCGCCTTTCCCCTGCACACGGCGGGCACGCCGGACAACTCGCCCCTGGTCGGGGCCTGGAACCGCCTGCGTCCCTTCAGCACCGAACAGCTGACGCGCTGCAACCCCATCGGCCCCGCGGCCCTGGTGCGCCGGGAAGCCTGGGAAGGGCTGGGCGGCATGCGTCACGGCATCCAGCTGGCCATGTGGGATTTCTGGCTGCGCCTGGCCCTTTCCGGCGGGGGTATCGTCCGCGTGCCGGAGCTTCTGGCCTTCTGTCGTCCGCTGCACAAGCTGCCGCCCTGGCAGGACGGCCAGGCCAAGGCCCTGCTGGTCGCCGCCGCCCCTGGAGCCTTTGAGCCCGACGTGTGCCGCTGGGCCCTGGCCCTCCTGCGCGACGACGCCTGGGCCAAGCCCTTTGCCACCGGCATCATTCCCACCCCGCGCGAGGTGCGGGCCATGTTCGCGGGACAGCCCGCTCCGCACCAGGCCCCAAGCTGGGGCTGGGGACCCGGCGACATGCGCACGGCCTAGGACTGCGCGGTTTCTCCACGCAGCCGGCGCTTGAGTTCCTTGCCCACGCTCCAGCAGGGTGCCACCTCGGCCCCCAGGGACCAGTACTTCTTGCTCGCCATGTCGAACAAAAGCGGCCGTACACGTGCGATGTCCACGTTGCCGCCCTCGCTCAGCACGGACTCGTCAGCGTGGGTGGCCACGATCTCGCCGATGAACACCTCGTGGGTGGGGAAGTCCACCACGCGGTCCAGGCGGCATTCCATGCACACCGGGCAGCCCTTGATGAGCGGGGCGTTGGCGAGCACGCCGGTGTACAGTTCGAACAGCGTCGACTTGTCCGTGTTCCTGCCGCTGACGATGCCCACATAATCCGTCTCGACCACAAGGTCCTCGCCCGGGATGCACACGCTGAACTCGCGGTTGGCGTGGATTCCCCGGTTCGTGTAATGTGCCTTGTTGATGCCGAAGGACAGGTACTGCGGCTGGGCGTGGTTCATGTTGCCCACGTGGGCCACGGCGAGGAAGTTTGGCTTGCCGTCCACCACCGCACCGACGATGGTGGTGAGGGACGGGTACAGGGCGTTTACCGGACCAAGATTGCGTTTCATGGTAACCTCCAATTGCAATAAATTGTGTGTACAAGCAACATGCAAAGTCAGACCATGACGGCCTGAACAAGCACTACTCGTTCGATTCTTCCAGCAAACGGCAGGCGGAGGAAAGCTCCAGGGCCAGACGGTCGCCCTCCGGCCCCAGGACCTTGGAATAGGCGGTGTGCAGGCGCTTCCAGGACTGCTCCACTCCCTTGAGCAAACCCAGGCCCTTGGAGGTGGCGGCCAGGCGCGCGGTGCGCCCTTCCGCCGTGCGCGTCAGAAGTCCCTTGGCCACCAGGGAGTCCACGAAGCGCGTCACCGTGGAAGGAGCCAGGGACAGGCGCTCGGCCAGCTCGCCGGAGCCGATGCCCGGCTCCTCCGCCGCCAGCATGAGCACAAAGGCGTGCGAGGGCGAAAGCCCGGTGGGCCGGAAGGCCTCGTCTGCCAGGCGGGTGATGGAGCGGCTGAGCGAGCCTGCGGTGAAATACAGGCAGCGGTGCACCAGTTCGCTGGACTTGGTCATGCGGCTCTCCTTTGGACTTTTGCGGTCTGCCGACGCATCGTTTGGGGCGAAAGTTATCCCGACGCATCGCTTGCATGTACAAACAATCAAATTTCCGCACCGCTGTCAACCCCCGGGCAAATATAAAGGGCCGCCCCGGTTTTCCGAGGCGGCCCTTTGCGTACCAGGTGTCTGCCGGGGACTATCTGCCGCCCTGCTTCTTCTCGATCTTGCCCCAGGTGTCCTTCAGGGTGGCGGCGCGGTTGAACACCGGCGCGCCGGGCTTGCTGTCCTTCTCGTCGGCGCAGAAGTAGCCCAAGCGCTCGAACTGGCAGCGCCAGCCGGGCTCGACGTTGGCCAGGGCGGGCTCCAGCTTGGCCCGCACCACCTCAAGGGAGTTCGGGTTGATGCAGGAGGTGAAGTCCTCCTCCGCGCCGGGGTTGGGCTTGGTGAACAGCAGGTCGTACAGGCGCACCTCGGCGTCCACGGCGTGGGCCGCGCTCACCCAGTGCAGGGTGCCCTTGACCTTGCGGCCGTCCGGAGTGCCGCCGCCCCGGCTTTCCGGGTCGTAGGTGCAGCGCAGTTCGGTGATGTTGCCCGCCTCGTCCTTCACCACCGATTTGCAGGTGATGTAGTAGGCATAGCGCAGGCGCACCTCGTTGCCGGGGTACAGGCGGTGGAAACCCTTGGGCGGCTCTTCGCGGAAGTCGTCCTGTTCGATGTAGATGACCTTGGAGAACGGCACCTTGCGCGTGCCCATGTCCGTCTCCGGGTGCCAGGGGAACTCGAACACGTCGTCGGTCTTGTCGTCCGGGTAGTTCTCGATGACCACCTTGAGGGGCCGCAGCACGCCCATGGCACGCGGGGCGCGGGCGTTCAGATCCTCGCGCAGGCAGTGCTCCAGCAGGCCGTATTCGACCATGTTGTCCGCACGGGCCACGCCGATGCGCTCGCAGAAGTCGCGCATGGCCTCGGGCGTGAAGCCGCGGCGGCGGATGCCGGACAGGGTCGGCATGCGCGGGTCGTCCCAGCCGGTGGTGATGCCCTCGCTCACCAGATGGATGAGCTTGCGCTTGGAAAGCACGGTGTAGGTGAGGTTCAGCCGCGCGAACTCGATCTGCTGCGGGTGGAACACGCCCAGCTCGTCCAGGAACCAGTCGTACAGCGGGCGGTTGTTCTCGAATTCCAGGGTGCAGATGGAGTGCGTCACGCCCTCTATGGAGTCCGAGAAGCAGTGGGCGAAGTCGTACATGGGGTAGATGCACCAGGCGTCGCCCGTGCGGTGGTGGTGCACGTGCTTGATGCGGTACATGGCCGGGTCGCGCATGACGACATTGGGCGAGGCCATGTCGATCTTGGCGCGCAGCACGCGGGAGCCGTCCGGGAACTCGCCCGCTCGCATGCGGGCGAAGAGGTCCAGGTTCTCCTCAACGCTTCTGTCGCGCCAGGGGCTGTTCTTGCCCGGTTCCTTCAGGGTGCCGCGGTTGGCGCGTATCTCCTCGGCCGTCTGGTCGTCCACGTAGGCCTTGCCCTTCTTGATGAGCTCCACGGCAAAGCCGTACAGCTTCTCGAAATAGTCGGAGGCGTAGTAAAGGCGGTCCTCCCAGTCGAAGCCCAGCCACTTCACGTCGCGCATGATGCTCTCGACGTACTCCACCTCTTCCTTGGCCGGATTGGTGTCGTCGAAGCGCAGGTTGGTGACGCCGCCGAACTCCTTGGACAGGCCGAAGTTGAGGCAGATGCTCTTGGCGTGGCCGATGTGCAGGTAGCCGTTGGGCTCGGGCGGGAAGCGGGTCATGACGCGGCCGGCGTTCTTGCCGGCGGCGACTTCCTCGGCCACGCGGGCGCGGATGAAATTCACGGGAACGGACGGGGTCTCGCCAGGAGCTTTTTCGGGCGTGGTCATGCGCGGTATCCTTGTATGGAAATTCTTCGTTTCAGGAGCGTTGCGAGGCTGCGCGGCAGGCCTCCCAAGCCCGTAAGCATAGGGGAAAGCGCCCGCATGGTCAAACACCGGGCAAAACGGCAGGCGCGCGAAGAACCGGCAGGGCCGTGTTCCGGGGTCAGCCGGGCGGCAGGTTCCGGGCCGTGTCCAGGGCCTGCGAGCAGTCGGACAGGATGCGCGCCAAACAGCCCGGCAGCACGAGGTTGGGCGCCTGCGGGGTGGAAAGGTCGTGGCGCGAGGCCTTGCGGGAGGTCTCGGGCGAGAGGCACCAGACCTGGGTGGGATAGTAGTAGCTGACGCCCTGGGAGAACTTCTTCTTGGGATTGTTCACCCAGTTGGGGTGGCCTTGCTTTTCCTCCCGGAAAATGGGCAGGCGCCCGGGGCTCTTTCCGGAATTGATGGGCAGCCAACAGACCCGTTCCCGCCCGGCTTCCAGGCACACGCAGTAGTGCGAACGGGTGGACGGGCTGCCCGTGGCGCAGCTGGCCACATCAAAGAGATTGGCGTCCAGCATCACCACGCGGCCGGGGTAGATGTCCTCGTCGCGGATCAGCACGCGAACCTCCCTCCTGCCGGGTATTTCGCCTGGCATCGCGCCGGACAAAGGGCGCAACTCTCCTGTCTTCCTGGTGTCATGGGCCCTAACCTCCCGGATCTACTTGGACTGCGTGTCGGGCGGTCCGGCCTCGCCACCTGGACGCTGGCCGGGCGGCGGGGAGTCGGGACCGGGGGGCGGACCGGGAGGAAAACCCGGAGGGCCAGGGGGCATGGGGCCCCGCCCCGGCGGGGGGCCGTTGGGGCGCATCTTGTCCATGCGGGCGCGGAACTCCGCGAACTTCACACGCTGCTCCGGGTTCAGTTCGCTGGCGATGCGGTCGTCGGCCTCCTGGCGCACCTTGTCCATCTGCTCGCGCACGGAGGCGTGGAGCTTGTCGCCCTTCTGCACCGCCTCTTTCAGGATGGGCAGGACGGCCTGCTTCTGCGCCTCTGTCAGACTGACTTCGCGGTCGATGTTCTCAAGCAGATGCTCTTCCAGCCGCTTGCGGGTGTCGGCCAAGAGCTGCGGTAGGTTGCGGGCCATGTAGGCGCGCATGCCGAAGGCTCCCGCAAGGGCGCCGGTGCCGAAAATGACGGCCACGAGGAGCCAGACCTTCCAGGATTTCATGCCGAATTCCTTGTTCAGGGCACGAGCCCGGCCAGGGTGATGGCGCTGGCGCCGTGCAGGGAAAGGGACAGCACGGCCTGATGCAGCGCGCGCTCCATGAACTGGGCGTAGCCGCAGGCGGCCGTGGCCGCCAGGGCCCCCACGGGTGCGAAGCGCCGTGCGGCAAGCCCGAACAGGTCCCAGAAGTTGACCGGACGCGGGGCCTTGTTGCGCACTTCGCGCATGATGCGCGCGGTGAAGTCCTGCGGCACCGCCGCGGACTGCGCGCGCAAGGTGCCGTGCCGAAGCAGCGCCTGCTCGATTCTGTCGAGTCTGCCATCGTCCATGATCGCACCCTCTCTTTTGTTTTAGTCGAGCCTGTTGCCCAACACGTCGCGCAATTTGCGCCGCGCCCTGTGGGAGCGCACCTTGACCTTTGAAAGGCTCCAACCCATGAGCTCGGCCACGTCGTTCAAGGCCTGGCCATCCATGTGGGTCATGACGAGCACTTGCCTGTCCTCCGGCGCCAGCTGCGCCAGGGCCCAGTCCAAAATAACTCCCGCTTCGCTGCGCTCGGCGTGGGTATCCAGGCCCTCGCAGGAGGCGTCGGGGATGCTTTCTATCCACTCCCGCGCGCCTGAGCCCAGCGCACTGAAAGGAGTCTCCCGGCTCTTGGACCTTCCACGCCAGAAGTCCGCGCAGCGGCGCAGGGCGATGCGCGTGAGCCAGTGCACGAAAGGACTCTCGCCCTTGAAGGTGCCAAGGCGCTCATAGGCGCGCACAAAGGTTTCGTGCGCCACCTCGGCGGCTCTGTCCTGCGGCACGTGCCGGGCGGTTATGCCGATGATCTGCGCCGCATGCGCGTCCACAAGCAGCGCATAGGCGTTCACATCCCCGTCCAGCACACGGCGCACAATGTCGGCGTCGTTCATTCCATTGTCTCTGAGGCGCCACCCCGACGCCGCTCGTTGAGCGCCAACCCCTACCCGCATTCTAGCCACGGTGATGCGCCCCTGTCAAAAAAGGGGGGCCGATTGACCAGATCGGCCCCCGGGAGGGTCCACAGCCGAACCTGGGTGCTTACGCGTCCAGGGAAACCGACTGCGAAACCGCACCGCTGTCAAAGAGCCCAGCGATGAGATTATCCACGCTCTGGTAAGCGTTGCTGGCCTTC
The DNA here is from genome assembly GCA_964446455.1 of uncultured Desulfocurvus sp. Taxonomy (GTDB): domain Bacteria; phylum Desulfobacterota; class Desulfovibrionia; order Desulfovibrionales; family Desulfovibrionaceae; genus Humidesulfovibrio. The sequence goes on along the minus strand of CAYUOW010000069.1, from coordinate 2,483 downwards.
TGGCGCAGCATGAACTCCGCCAAAGTGCTCGCGCTCACGCTCGTTCCGCTCGTGCTTGTGCTGCTGCTGGAGCTTGAGGTCGAGCTGAACATGCTCTGCATCAGCAAGTCCATGGCCGTCGAATCCAGGCTCGAAGTAGCGCTCGTGGAGCTGCTGCTCGTGCTGCTGCTCGTACTGCTCGTGCCGTCCGTGGGCGGCGGCGGGGGCGGCATCATGCCGCCGTTTTCGGCCATCATGCTTTCGCGCTCGGCCTTGAGCCCGTCGGTGAGCTCGCTTTCGCTCAGCACGCCGTCGCCATCGGCATCCAGCTTGGACAGCTGCTCGGCCGTGGCGCCCAGTTCCTCGGCGCTCAACTTGCCGTCGCCATCCGAGTCCTTCAGCGACATGATGGTCTCAGCCATGTTCGCGTCCATTTCCGACAGGTAGTCCGTAAGCGAACTGCCGGAGTTGGACGACTGCGAGGAACTGGCGCTGGCCGCGCTCACAGTGGCGGTCTGCGTCTCGCTGTCGCTGAAGAGTCCGGAGATGAGGTTGTCCAGGCTGGGCGGCTCCTCGGAGCCCTGCGAGGCCCCGCCGCTCAGGGTGGACTGCAGCATGCCCAACTGGCTGTTCTGCTGCATCTCGGAGCTCATGGACGCCTGCATCTTCTCGCGCTTGGCCTTGAGGGCCGCTGTAAGCTCCGCGCTGCTTAAGACGCCGTCGCCGTCGGTGTCGAACTCGGCCACATCAGACGAACTGACACCGAGTTCAGAGGCGGAGACGGTTCCGTCCTTGTCGGTGTCCTTTGCGCTGATGATGCTGGCGGACAGCTTGCTGTCCATCTCATCCATGTTAAAGATCGAACTTGTGCTGCTCGATGAGGAGTTGATCTGCATAGAAAATCTCCTAAGCGCCCTCCTCACGCCAATGAAAGAGGGCATAAAAACACCAGAACGCATTGCCAGAAACGGTTAAGCGTTGTGGTACGGCCGCAGGCCGCAAGCAAAATCACTGCATGGCGTCCTCCATCGTCTCCCCTCCCCAAGGGACACGAAGGAGTCCTTTCAACCTCTATGACGCCAGGCCGTTTCCCCCGGTTACACCCTCTTTCGCATTTTTTCGCCGATCTTTTCCGCCGATTTTTCCGCTTGGCCGCACTTGCGAACTCGCCCGGTGCGGTGCTACAGGCGGTAAGCTCCAGACGCGCGCGCTTTTCGCCCGCATCAATTTCAGAGCACGAGGTTTGACCATGACCGCAGGCAAGACCACACGCACGGATTACGACGTCATCATCGTGGGCGGCGGGCCCGCCGGACTGTTCGCGGCCGCCTGGCTGGGCGAGAACACCGATCTTTCCGTGCTGGTGCTTGAAAAGGGCAAGCAGGCCCCCAAACGCGACTGCCCCGTGGGCCGCCTGGGCTGCATCCACTGCAAGCCCTGCAACATCCTCTCGGGCATCGGCGGGGCCGGACTCTTTTCCGACGGCAAGCTGAACTTCATCCACAAGCTGGGCAAGACCGACCTGACCCAGTTCATGGAGGAATCCGCGGCCATGGCCCTCATCGACGAGACCGAGGCCATGTTCAACCGCTTCGGCATGGACGGCCCGGTGTACCCCACCAACATGGAGCAGGCCAAGAAGATCCGCGCCCAGGCCAGAAAGACCGGCATCGACCTCCTGATCATCCGCCAGAAGCACCTGGGCAGCGACAACCTGCCCCGGCTCATCGGCGACATGACCGAGTACGTGAAGGCCAAGGGCGTGACCTTCCACACCTCCGAGGAAGTCAAAAGCGTCATGGCCGAGGACGGCATCGTGAAGGGCGTGGTGACGGCCAAGGGCGAGTACACGGCCCGCGCCGTCATCCTGGCCCCGGGCCGCGTGGGCGCGGAATGGGTGGGCAACCAGGCCCGCGGGCTCGGCCTCGCCCTGTCCCAGCGCGGCATCGAGGTGGGCGTGCGCGTGGAGGTGCCGAGAGAGGTGATGCAGGAGATCTGCGAGGTCATCTACGACCCCACCTTCTTCATCCGCACCAGCAAGTACGACGACCAGACCCGCACCTTCTGCACCAACGACGGCGGCTTCGTGGCCCTGGAGAACTACCAGGACTTCGTGTGCGTGAACGGCCACGCCTACATGGACAAGAAGAGCCCCAACACCAACTTCGCCTTCCTGTCCAAGGTGGTGCTGAACGACCCCGTGACCAACAACCAGGCCTACGGCGAGCACATCGGCCGCCTGGCCTCACTCATCGGCGACGGCAAGCCCATCCTGCAGCGCTTCGGCGACCTGAAGCGCGGCCGCCGCAGCACCTGGCAGCGCATCAAGAACAGCTCCATCGAGCCCACGCTGAAGAACGTGGTCTGCGGCGACATCGCCATGGCCCTGCCCGAGCGCATCCTGACCAATCTCGTGGAGGGATTGGAGAAGCTGGGCCAGGTGGTGCCCGGCGTGGCCAACGACGAGACCCTGCTCTACGCGCCGGAGATCAAGTTCTTCGCCA
>CAYUOW010000068.1:13447-15177 GCA_964446455.1 uncultured Desulfocurvus sp. | reverse complement strand
TTTCAAGAGTTACGCCGTCTTCGGCTTCAGCTCTTTTGACGAGAGAACTGAAGCCAAGGACATCAACAAATGCGACTATCTTTCTTTTAAATTCCCTGGCCATCCCCGCCTCTACTGCACCACATCACTCCCCATCTCGACATCCCAATAGCTCACGTCCTCGCCTGATTCCTCATGCGGGGCGTTGGGGTCGCGCGGGGGGCCGTTGAGCGGCTCCACGGGCAGCAAACCCAGGATGGCCGCAACCAGCGGCGTCAGGCCCTCGCGCTTCAGCGCCGTCACCGGAATGCCCGCCGGGTACAGGCGGCGCATGACCTCCTGCTGGTCCTCGGTCAGCACTTCCCACTTGTTCAGCGCAAGCAGGCGCGGCGTGTCGGCCAGGTCCATCTCGCGCAGAATGGACTCCACCGCCTCGATCTGCTCCTGCGCCTCCGGGTGGGAGATGTCGGCCACGTGCACCAGCACGTCCGCCGCTTCCAGTTCTTCGAGCGTGGCGCGGAAGGCCTCTTGCAAGTCCGGCGGCAGGCGGCGGATGAAGCCCACGGTGTCGGTCAGGATGACCTCGCGCTCGCGGGGGAAACGGATGCGCCTGCTGGTGGGGTCCAGCGTGGCGAAAAGCTTGTTCTCGGCCAGCACCTCGCTGCCGGTGAGCGTGTTCAGCAGCGTACTCTTGCCCGCGTTGGTGTAGCCCACAAGCGCGATGACCGGGCAGCCCGCCTTGGCGCGGCGGTCGCGCGTGCCGCTGCGGTGGCGGCGCACGCTCTCCAGGTCCTTGCGCACCTTGGTGATGCGTTCGCGCACGCGCCGACGGTCGATCTCAAGCTTGGTCTCGCCGGGGCCGCGCCCGCCGATGCCGCCCATGAGCCGCGACATGGCCGGGGTTTTGCCCACCAGCCTCGGCAGCGTGTACTTGAGCAGGGCCAGCTCCACCTGCAGCTTGCCCGCCCGGCTGGTGGCCCGCCCGGCAAAGATGTCCAGGATGAGCTGGGTGCGGTCGAGCACGCGGCGTTCCGTGGCCTCGGCCAGGTTGCGCAGCTGCGAGGGCGAAAGGTCCTGGTCGAAGATGACGATCTGCGCGCCGCTTTGCAGGCACATGACCTCCAGCTCCTGCAACTTGCCCTTGCCCAGAATGTGCCGGGCATCGGCCTTGTCCACGCGCTGGATCATGCGCGCGGGGCAGGCCAGGCCGGCCGTGCGGGCCAGTTCGGCCAGCTCGTCCAGGCTGCGTTCCTGGATGATCTTGGGCGCGGAGGACACGCTGACAAGCAGCGCGCGCTCGCGGCCCTTGTCGGACGCCACGGCGCGCTCCTGGCGGGCGAACTCGTCCTCCAGGGCCTGGACGAGGGCGGAGAAGTCCACCTCGCTGCGGTCCCAGCGCACAGAAGCCAGCACGTCATAGGGCTTGGCGTCCGGGCCGGAAAGCTCGCCCACGGGCACCACGTGGGCCACGTGCAAACGCTCCGGCCCGCCGAACTGGTCCACGCTGAGGGCGGAGACGGAGTCGAGCCGGAGGGCCACCATGTCCATCAGGTCTTCCTGGGACAGGGCCTCGCCGTTCAGGTGCGTGTGCAAAAGGCGCAGGCCGCGCAGGCGCGTTTCGCCCAGGCGGGCGCGGGGCAGCTCCGGGATGTAGATGCGGTCGGGCTCGCCCACGATGAGCATCTCCACCTTGCCCTGGCGGTCGATGAGCAGGCCGAGCTGGCGGCCCACATCGCGCGAGAGGATGGCCA
>CAYUOW010000068.1:5498-13437 GCA_964446455.1 uncultured Desulfocurvus sp. | reverse complement strand
AGCTCGCGCGCCTGGTCGGTGGTGTAGCCGCCACCCGAAGGGGGAAATCTCCGGGTGGCGAGGCGGGAAAGACGCTGGATCTGATTGGGCTTGAGGCCCTGGGTGTTGCCTTGCGGTTTCTGGGCGATGGTGAATGGCCTCCGGTGCCGCTACAGGGGAGCGGCGGCCAGGTATTTGGCGATCATGCCGTCATAGGCGGAGACGCGGGCGAAGGTTTCCGCCGCGAGCTCGCGCCGCAGTGCCAGGGACACGCCGCCGGCATTGGCCTCAAGGTCGGCCTGCACGCGCGGGTAGTAGGAAGGATCGGGCACCACGAGCATGGAGTGGAAGTTCTTGGCAGCGGCGCGCAGCATGCAGGGCCCGCCGATGTCGATTTCCTCCACCGCGGCGCGCAGGTCAACGCCCTTGGCCGCAGCGTCGGCGAAATTGTAGAGGTTCACGCAGACCATGTCGAAGGGCTCGATGCGCAGCTCCTCCAGGGTCAGCATGTGGCCGGCGTTGTCTTTGTCGGCCAGAATGCCCGCGTGCACGCGCGGATGCAACGTCTTCACCCGGCCGCCCATGATTTCGGGGAAGCCGGTGACATCGCTGACGCTGGTGACCTTGAGGCCCGCCGCGACGAGTTTCTTGTGGGTGCCGCCGGTGGAGATGAGCTCCACGCCGCGGGTGGTGAGAAAGGACGCGAAATCAGCCAGTCCGGACTTGTCGGTGACGGACAGGATGGCCCGTCTGATGGGAAGGAAATCCATGCACAACCTCTCTGGTTTCAGAAGTTGTGCCAGAAGATCCGACCCAAGGCAAGCCAGGGCGGCTGTACACGCGGCTTGACGGTCCCCGTATGCGGTTCCCTGTCCCCACCCGACCGACCGGGCGGGGACAGAGAGCCATTAGGGAGGGGAGACCGTCTGTTAGTCGTCGAGCTGGGCCAGCAGTTCCCGCGCGGGAGCGAAGCCGGGGTCCGCGCTCACGATCTGCTCCAGCTGGGCCTGGGCCTCGTCCTTGCGGTCGAGGCAGACCATGCAGCCGGCCAGGGAGTAGCGGACCTCGCTCTTGCCCGGATTGATGGAGAGGTAGCTCTCCAGGGGCGGGATGATCTGCGGGAGCCTTTCCAGCTCGTGTCCGAGCCGGATGATGCTCAAAAGCGCGACCATGTTTTCCGGATTCTTGGCCAGGGCTTCCTGGAACAGGTCGAAGGCTTCTTCCTTCAGCCCCTGCTCCATCTTGACCAGGCCCATGCCGGCGAAAGTTTTGTCGTTGGCGTCGATGCCGTGGGCCTTCACGTACAGGGTCAGGGCGTTTTCAAGCTCCCCGCGCTGCACGGCGATGGTGGCCAGGCCCAGGTACGGATCCGGGTGGATGCCGTTGGAAGACGCTGCCTTCTTGTAGTAGTCCTCGGCCTTCTCGAGCTCACCCATGAACAGGTAGCACTCGCCGAGTTCCTTGTTGATCTCGTAATCCAGGTGACTCATGGTTCCCCTCCGTTTTCCCTAAGTGCCCGCGTCTCCATGCGGGCGGCAAAAGTTGCGTGGCTCTTGGGAGCCTGCCTCGCACATGCACACACCGTGCCAAAAGCAAAAATCGCCCACGCTCCACAGCCGGCCCCGCCCTGCCCGCCCCACGCGCGCGCGATACCAATAAACCGGCGGCCCGCCACCTCAATCTGGACCACGCGTCAATATTTGTCAATCAAATTCAGACTGATACAAACTTGGAACGCCCCTTGCTATGTCTCCGCCAAGCCGGAAGATGCGCCACCTGGCGGACGCTGGCTGAAAAAGGGCAAAAGCCCAGGAGGATCAAGGCATGAAAGGTCTCTTTGAGCGGCAGTTCGGCGTAGTTGAAAAGGTCATGGACATGCGCCTGCAACGTCAGAATGTCGTCATGGCCAACATCGCCAACGTGAATACCCCCAAGTACAAGGCCCGCAGGCTGGAATTCGAGGAAGACCTGCAGAAGGCCATGCACATGGATCAGAAGGGCAAGATGACCCGCACCGACGAGAAGCACCTGCCCTCGGCCTTCGACGTCAACGGGTTCCAGGGCAAGGGGCTTACCGATTGGAAGCCGCGCACGGTGTACGGCGAGGACGTGGTGGACCTGGACAAGGAAATGACCGCCATGGCCAAGAACTCCATGATGTACAACGCCCTCACCGACATCATCGCCAAGAACTTCACGGGACTTTCCACCGTTATCCAGGAAGGAGGCAAGTAAATGGACTTCATGAGCGCACTCGACGTCAGCGCCTCGGGCATGAAGGCCCAGCGCACGTACATGAACGTCATCTCCATGAACCTGGCCAACGTGAAGACGACCAGGACCCCGGAGGGCGGCGCCTACAAGCGCAAGAGCGTGGCCTTTGCCGCCGCGCCCGTGTTCAACCCCTTCGACAAGGAAATGGAGAACGCGGAAAACCGCGAACTCAAGGGCGTGGTCGTGCGCGGCATCGTGAACGACAAGCGCCCCATGAAGATGGTGCACGAGCCCGGCCACCCCGATGCCAACAAGGACGGCTACGTCGCCTACCCGGACATCAACGTGGTGGAGGAGATGGCCAACATGATCACCACCATGCGGTCGTACGAAGCCAACGTCCAGGCCATCCAGGACACCAAGGCCATGTTCAACAAGGCCCTGCAGATAGCCCGCTAACGCCGGAACAAGAGGAGAAACGCCATGATCGTCAAGTCCGTCGCCATGCAGGCCTACCAGAACGCGCTGAAGACCCAGCAGAGCGCCCAGGGCGCCCTGGCCACCAACACCAAGAAGCCCGGCGCAACCGGCGGCGGCTTCATGGAGGCCATGAAGGGCAGCCTGGACAAGGTCAACGAGATGCAGAACGAGAAGTCCAGCCTGGTGGAATCCTTCGCCGCGGGCAAGGACCACAACGTCCACGAGCTCATGATCTCGCTGCAGAAGGCTGGCCTTGCCATGAGCATGACCAGCGCCGTGCGCAACAAGATCCTGGCCAGCTATCAGGAACTCACCAAGCTGCAGTTCTAGGCGAGAGAGCGCACCGTCACACCGCCGCGCACGTAAGAGAAGAGGAGAGAGAGCATGCACCCGAAAGTAGCCGAATACCTCGACAAGGCCAAGAACCTCTGGGCGGCCCGCAGCCTGTCCCAGCAGATGCTCATCGGCGGCTTGGCCGCAGTGCTGGTGGCCGCCTTCGTCGCGGGCATCATCTTCCTGAACAAGCCCGACTACAAGGTGCTCTACACCAAGCTCTCCAACGAGGACGCCGCCAAGGTCGTCAACATGCTGAAGGCCACCAAGGAGCCCTACCAGCTGGAAGACAACGGCCAGACCGTCCTGGTGCGCTCCGAGCGCGTGTACGAGCTGCGGCTCAAGGTAGCCAGCGAAGGCAACCTGCATGGCCAGGGCATCGGCTTCGAAATTTTCGACGAAGTGAAGATCGGCCAGACCGACTTCGTGCAGCACATCAACTACCAGCGCGCGCTGCAGGGCGAACTGGCCCGCACCATCGCGGAGTTCCCCAAGATCGAGAACGCCCGCGTGCACCTGGTGGTGCCCAAGAAGAGCCTGTTCATCGAGGAGCAGACCCAGCCCTCGGCCTCCGTCGTCATCAAGATGAAGGAGAAGGACGGCAAGCTTGAGCCCAAGGAAGTGCAGGGCATCGTCAATCTTGTGACCATGGCCGTGGAAGGCCTGGACAAGAAGCGCATCACCATTTCCGACCAGAACGGCCAGCCGCTCTACCAGCCCGCCGACGACGAGACCTCGGGCATGAACACCACCCAGCTGGAGTTCAAGGCCCAGATGGAGCGCAAGATCGAGCGCCGCATCGAGGAGCTCTTGACCCCGGTCATCGGGCCCCAGAAGATCATCGCCCGCGTGAACACCGAGCTCGACTTCAGCCACAAGACCATCAAGAAGGAGCTGTTCAACCCCGACGGCCAGGTGGTGCGAAGCGAGAGCAGAAGCGAGGAAACCGTTGCGGGCAAGGCCAACCTGGAGGGCGCCGCGCCCGAGGCCAACTTCCGCGGCGACGGCTTCGCCGGCACCCAGAGCTCCCAGGACAGCTCCCGCGAGACCCGCACCACCAACTACGAGATCAACAAGGAAGAACAGCAGATCGTCTCCCCCGTGGGCGAGTTGAAGCGCCTGGGAGTTGCTGTTATCGTCGATGGCACGTACACCAAGGACGAGAAGACCGGGCAGATGACCTACGTGCCCAGAAGCGAAGAAGAGATGACCCGCATCCGGAGCCTGGTCTCCAGCGCCGTGGGCCTCGACAAGGACCGTGGCGACACCATCGAGGTGTCGAGCATTTCCTTCGGCGCCGTGGACATGAGCGAAGGGTCTTCCCTGATCAAGAATTTCATCGACCTGGGCGGCAAGCTCGGCAAGCCGCTCCTGACCGGCCTCTTGATCTTCCTCTTCCTGATCCTGGTGGTCCGTCCGGTTGTCATGGCCCTTATCCGGCCCAAGGTGGCCGAGGAGGAGGTTGAGGAAGTGGCGAGTCTGCCCAGCACCGATGAGCGCCTGGCCATCGAGGAGACCGTCGAGGTCCCCGAAGAGGCCCTGGACACCTCGCGCCGCCTGGAGCTTCTGAAGAACCAGGCCGTGCAGCTCAGCGAACAGAACATGGATCAGGCCATCCGGCTTCTCAAGTCGTGGGCCAGACAGGAGGCGTAATACGTGGCTAGCTTCACCGGCCCCCAGAAGACCGCCATCGTCATGCTCGCCCTGGGCGAGAAGTTCACGGCCGAGGCCTTCAAGCGCATGGAGCGTCAGGAAATCGCCTCCGTGTCCAAGGCCATGCTGGACATCGATTCCGTGTCCCGCGAGGACGTGGTCGACGTGCTCAAGGAGTTCAACGACGCCATCACCTACGGCGCGGAGACTCTCACCGGCGGTGCGGACCAGGTGAAGCGCCTGCTGACCAAGGCCCTTGATTCCGAAACAGCCAAGTACATCCTGGACAGCCTGGAGATCGACACCGGCCCCACGCCCTTCCAGGAACTCTCGAACGTCAGCCCGCGCATACTGGCGCAGATTCTGCGCAACGAACACCCGCAGACCCTGGCCCTCATCCTGGGCCACCTGCACCCGGACCAGGCGGCGGAACTTCTGTCCAACCTGCCCAGCGGCGTGCGGCCCGAGGTGCTCATGCGCCTGGCCAAGCTGGAGGCCGTGGCCGAGGAGATGCTCCACGAGGTGGACAAGGTGCTCCAGAGCCAGCTCATCGCCATGGGCGGCAAGGAAGGCAAGAAGGTCGGCGGCGTCAACGCCGTGGCCGAGATCCTCAACGCCGTGGACCGCGCCACGGAAGAGGAAGTGCTCTCCGAGATCGAGGAAGAGAGCCAGCAGATGGCCGACGACATCCGGAACCTCATGTTCGTGTTCGAGGACATCAAGGGCCTGGACGACCGCAGCATCCGCGAACTTCTGAAGGACATCTCCAACGAGGAGTTGACCAAGGCCCTGAAGGGCGCCAGCGACGACCTCAAGGACAAGTTCCTCAAGAACCTGTCCGAGCGCGCCGCGGGCATGATCCGCGAAGACCTGGAAATCATGGGCCCGGTGAAGCTCTCCGAGGTGGAGGGCGCCCAGCAGAACGTCGTCAAGACGGTGCGCCGCCTCGAATCCGAGGGCCGCATCGCCATAAGCAGAGGCGGCGGCGATGAATTCATCTAATCTTCAGGAAGCCCCCACCACGGCCATTCCGGCTGCGGCCCTGCCCGACGCCCCGCGCTATTCCGGCCGGGTGCTCATGGGTTGCGATTCGCCCGGCGCGGGCTTCGTCACCATCCAGGAGATCGAGGGCAAGCGCCACAAGCCCGTGTGGGACGAGGCCACCGAGGCCGAGTACATCGGCCGCTGCAAGCTGAAGGCGGAAAGCCTGGCGCGCGAGATCATCAACCAGGCCATGCACAAGGCCCAGGCCGAGGCCCAGGCCATCCGCGACACCGCGCAGGCCGAGGTGGACGCCGCCGTGGCCCAGGCGAGAGCCGAAGCCGAAGCCGAAGCCCAGGCCAGGCTCGACGCCGAGGTGGACGCCCACGTGCAGGCCATGAGCGCCCTGCTCTCCAGCATGCAGACCCTTGGCCAGGAGGTGTGGGAGGCCCGCAGAAAGGACTTCGCCAGCCTGGCCCGCAACTTCACCCGCAAGGCCCTGGGCGTTGAGATGGACGCCCGCCGCGCGGAAATCCTGCAGCGCCTCATGGACGAGGCCTGCGCGCGGCTCGACGCCCACCGCGAGTTCACCCTCAAGGTCGCGCCGGAAGATTTCGAACTGGCCAAGAGCCTCATGGAGTCCATCCAGGCCTCCCGCCCGGACCTGGGCCAGTGGAAACTGGCCGCGGAGCCCGGCCTGACCATGGGCGGCGTCATCCTGGAAACCCCGGAGATGCTGGCCGACAACGCCATTGGCAACCGCGTGGCCCTGCTGGAGCCCTTCCTGGATCAGCTGGCCCTGCCGGAAGACCTGAACGAGGCCAGAGAGGAAGGCAGTGCCCCTCAATCCTGAAGCAGTCTGCCAGGCTTTTGACGACCTGGACCTCTGTCAAACCTTTGGCAAGGTCACAAAGGTCGTGGGCCTCATCGCCGAGGGCCAGGGCATCCGCCCGCCCGTCGGCTCCGTGTGCCACCTGCTGCCCGAGGACCGCGACTCCACACCAATCCCGGCGGAGGTGGTCGGCTTCAAGGAAAACGCCTGCCTGTTCATGCCCTATGGCGACCTGCGCGGCATCCGCCCGGGCAGCCTGATCAAGAATTCCGCCTCGCCCCCGCATTTTCCCGTGGGCCCCGGCCTCTTGGGCCGCACCCTGGACGCCTTCGGCGAGCCCATCGACGGCAAGGGCATGTTCGCGCCCGAGGGCTTCGTTCCGCTCTACCGCACCCCGCCAAACCCCATGGAGCGCCCGCGCATCGACGAGCCCCTGGACGTGGGCGTGCGCGCCATCAACGGCCTGCTCACCCTGGCCAAGGGCCAGCGCGTCGGCATCATGGCCGGTTCCGGCGTGGGCAAAAGCACGCTCATGGGCATGATGGCGCGCTACACCAAGGCCGACATCAACGTCATCGGCCTGGTGGGCGAACGCGGCCGCGAGGTGGTGGAGTTCATCGAGCGCGACCTGGGGCCGGAAGGCATGGCGCGCAGCGTGGTCATTGTGGAAACCAGCGACAAGAGCCCGCTCATCCGCATGCGCGCGGCCTATGCGGCCACGGCCGTGGCCGAGTACTACCGCGACCAGGGCCTGGACGTTTTATTGATGATGGACTCCGTGACGCGCTTTGCCATGGCCGGGCGCGAGGTGGGCCTGGCCGCGGGCGAACCGCCCACGCGCGGCGGCTACACGCCCAGCGTTTTCGCCCAGCTGCCGCAGCTCTTGGAGCGCGCGGGCAAGAGCGCCGTGGGCTCCATCACCGGCATCTACACCGTGCTCGTGGACGGCGACGACTTTACCGAGCCCATTGCCGACGCGGTGCGCTCCATCATCGACGGGCATATCGTGCTGACGCGCGAGCTGGCGGACCAGGCGCATTTCCCGGCCATCGACGTCTTGAAGAGCATCAGCCGTCTGCGCACGGAAGTTGTGGCGCGCGACGACATCGAGGCCGGGCGCACGGTGCTGCGGCTCATGAGCACCTTCAAGCGCGTGGAGGACATGGTGAACATCGGCGCGTACCAGAAGGGCGCCAGCCCGGACGTGGACCGCGCCATCGCCATGGTCGCGCCCATCAACGCCTACCTGCAGCAGTTCGTGGGCGACAACGAGTCGCTGGAGACCTGCTTCGCCAAGCTCAAGGAGCTGGCGGCGGCGGGGAGCTAGGCCCCCTTCTCCGTCTGCCCCGCCTTCCACCGCCTCCACGCCCAGACCGTCAGCCCCAGCGCAGCCAGATACACGGCCGCGAACACCCGCTCGTCGAAATCATAGAAGAGAAATCTGCCCAGCCAGTGGGCGATGAAGCT
>CAYUOW010000068.1:0-5398 GCA_964446455.1 uncultured Desulfocurvus sp. | reverse complement strand
ATGTCGGCGAGGAGAAGTATGCCGCGAGGGTCCATGCCGACCTCCAGCGCATTGCGAACCTTTTGCAGTCTTGCCTACGCCTGCGCGGCCTCGCCCGTCCGGGCCGTCTCCTCAAGGCCCAGGGCCAGCACCACCTTGTTGCGGCCGGTCTGCTTGGCGGCGTACAGGGCGTCGTCGGCGCCCTTCAGGAGCGTTTGCAGGCTGCCCTGCCGGGCGCTGACCACGCCGAAGCTGGCCGTGACGGGCAGACCGGCCGGGAAACGCGCGGATTCCACGGCCTGGCGCATGCGCTCCGCGAGTTGCCGGGCCTCGCGCACCCCGGCGAAGGGCACCACCACCACGAATTCCTCACCCCCGTAGCGGGCGAACACGTCCTCCCCGCGCAAGGAGCCCTGGCACAGGCCGGCAACGTCGCGCAGCAGCTCGTCGCCCGCAACATGGCCCAGGGTGTCGTTCACCCGCTTGAAGTGGTCCAGGTCGAGCATGATGACCGAGGCCGGGCGCCCCTGGCTGAGGGACTTGCGCAGGGCCTCGGCTCCCAGGATCTCCAGCCCGCGCCGGTTGAGCACACCCGTCAGGGCGTCCGTCTGGGCCATGTGCTCGATGCGCGAGGTCGCCACCTGCAGGTCGTCCTCCAGCATGGCCGAATTCATGGCGAACACCGCGTAGAGTTCCAGCGCGGACTGCACGATGCGGTAGAAGACGGAATAGACGCCAAGGACATCGCCCTGCCCGACGGTCAGCAGGGTGAAACCGGGAATCGTCAAAGCGTTGAAGCCGCGCAGCACCTGCAACCCGGCGGTGATGAGATAGCTGAGGCACATGATCTTCAGGCCAGGCAGGCGGCGCGCGCTGCGCCAGGGCAGCTCCAGGCCGATGCGCATGGTCACCAGGAACCCGGCGGCGGAAAAGATCACCACCCGGCGCACCATGTTCGGGTCGAACACGGCATCCGCCACTTGCGCCACACACACAAGCACCACAAAGAGCGCATTCTGCAACGTGCGCGCCCGCAGTTGGGGCATGCGGCCGTATTGGCCCAGGCCGTGGTACACCAGCACGCCGGGTGCCAACAGGACAAAGTTGCTCAAAAACACCAGCAGCACTGTATCGCCCTGCCTGGCGCGCAGCATAAGCACCGCCATGCCGGCGAACACCATCCACGCCGCAAGCATAAGGGTGCGGAAGCCCGGATACACCCGCCGCTGCGATGCGTAGTGCCACATGGCCAGCACGCGCACCAGGGTAACGCCAAGCAGGACCGGCATGAGCGTGCCGATTTGAAGCGCAAAGGACAGGGAGTTCACATAACCTCGCAGGCTGATGCGTTGCCGGTGCTGGGCGGCAGCCTACACCATGTTCACGCATCATCCAAGGGTCGCGCCTTCGCGTCAAGCGATCCGCTGCAAAAATACCGGCAAAAGCACTGCCGACGGCAGCCGTCGCCTAGGTGGCCGCCCACGCAAAGCCGGGCCGCGCTCCGGCGCGCGAGAGGACGGGCTTGCCGCGCGGCAAAAGGTCCCCGGGCCCTGATCCCCCAGGAACCCCGCCTCGCGCCTGGGCGGCCGGAGCGGTCGGAGCGGCCGGAGGCACTCCCAGATCAAAAGGAGTGACCGGAAGCCCAGCGGCCTCGCCCTCCTGCCCGGTTACCCGTTCAGATTCTTGTTGCGGTGGTCCAGGTGCAGCAGGTCCTGCTCGTGCACGCGCAGGACAAAATCGGCGTGGGTTTTGAGGCGCGAGGAAAACGCCCGGCCCCGCGTGTCCGAGGACGAGCCGCCCACGAACTCCACCGCGCCGATGTGCTTGCCGCGCTCCTTCAGGTGGCGGATGGACGGGATGGCGTCGGCGTCGCCGGAGACGACCACCGCCACGTCATAGTTGTCCTGCAGGGCCACCATGTCCACGGCCAGCGCCGTGTCCAGGCCCTTCTCCTCCACCCAGCGGTGCAGGAAGTTCACCTTCCAGTGCCCGGCCTCGCGGATGTCGATGAGGTCGGACGAGGAGCGCACCCCGGCGTAGAAGCGGCGCATGCCGTCGATGGCGCGCACCTTCTGGGCGTACCATTCGCGGAAGTCCGCGGCGCAGGCGTTCCAGGCGGCCTCCTCCAACTCCTCTTCCGGCAGGGTCGGGTTGTTCCCGGAAACGCGGGTCATCCACAGGGCGCGGATCTCCGCGTCGCGCACAAAGGCCGCGCGCAGGGCCGAGCGCGATTGCGGCGCGCCAAGGTCCCAGTCGTCCACGGAGCCCACGGCGTACCAGTACACGCGGCGCAGCTGGGCCACGGCCGGAACCGTCTGCAGGGTCACCTCGTGCCAGATCTTCACTGCTTCACGATAGATGTGCGCGTATAACTGTCCGTAATTCGCTATTTCCAAATTCATGGTGCGCAGCGAACCGTAGAGGTTCGACCCATCGACGAAGAAGGCGAAACGCTGCATGGAGACTCCTGTCGCAGTATGCGGCTAAAACAGCTTCTTGACCCCGTCCAGCAGGCCGCCGGAACTCTTCTGCTGCGTACCGCCCTGGGTTGACGACTTCTTGCCGCCGGTCAGTACATTTCCAATGCCCTGCACGACTCCGCCCACTGCGTCAAGCGCGCCCTTGCCGATGGTGCGCAGGTAGTCGGTGCTGAAGTTCAGGTTGTCGTACGGGCCGGTGATGCGCATGGGCACCACAAGGCCGAGCAGCCCGGAGCTGCCGCCCTGCCCTTCGGTGCTGGGCACCACGCGCACGTGCAGGGTGTAGTCGGTCTGCTTGGTGGCGATGTCCACGGTGCCGCGGCCATCGGCCCGCAAAAAGGGCGCCTTGAAGTCCAGGTCGTTGATGGTCGCCACGCCGCCATTGATGGCCGCGGTGCCGTCCACGCTGCCGAACTTGGTGGACTTCTCCGGGCTGGCCTCGGTGCCTGCGCCGGTCAGGGCGTCCTTGGCCTTCTTGCCCGAGTCGCGCACCACGCCCATGATGTTCACGCCGGGGAACACGCCGTCGCGCACGGAGAAGCGCACCCGGCCGCTCATGCTGCGCTTGAGCGCGTGCATGGTGTTGCCCTGGCACACCAGGGGCGAAACCGTGTCCACGGTCATGGTGCCGGCGAACTGGCTTTCCTTGCCCGCCAGATCGCTGAACAGCGGCTTCTGCTGCACGTTCACCAGCTGGTAGGAAAGCGTCACCGCCGGGCGGTCGCCCTGCACGTCCACGCGCAGCGAGCCCTTCAGGCTGCCGTCGTAGAGCTTGGCCTCCACCTGGCCCACGTCGAGCACGCCGTCCTGGGCCATCATGGGCACCTTCAGGCTCACGAAGCGCAGGCCCTTGACCTTGAAGCGCTCCGCCGTGATCTGGCCGTCGAGCTTCATCTCGCGCAGGGCCTTCACCGGGAAGACGTCATCCTTGTGCGGATCGTTACCAGCAGCCCCGGCTGCAGCCTCGTGCGCCTTTTCCTCGGCCTCGCCCGGCTTTTTCGCGGGCAGGAAGCGGTCGGCGTCCAACCCGCTGATGCGCAGGTTGAAATTGTAAGCCTTCTTTTCCAGGCCCGTGACGCGGAAGCGCCCTTCCACGCGGGCGTCGTCCAGGTTGGCCGAGAGGTTGGGAATCTCGGTGTAGCCCTTGCCGGTCTTGAATTCCAGGTTCGCGGTGATGTGCTGGTAGGCGGCCGCGTCGGCGGTGTCCGGGGCCTTGCCCGTAAGCGCGGCGGAAAGCTCGCGCCCGTTGAAGTCCGGCACGTCGATGCGGCCCTTCACGTCCGGGCCGTCCTTCAGGTTCGTGGCCAGAAACTGGCCCGTGCCCTTGGCTCCGTAGCCGGAGAAGGTCAGCCCCGTGCCCTGGGCGGTCTGCTTGGCGTTGTCCACCTTGAGTTCGGCCAGGCCGAACTCGAACTCGCCCTTGCCGCCGGGCACGCTCTTGCCCGTGGCCGAAACCTTGATCTTGAGGTCGCTGAAGATGTGGCGCTCGTCCGCCGCGTTCAGGATCGCCGTGCCGGAAATATCCGTGTGCGCCTTGAGCTGCGGCTTGGCCGAATCGAGCAGGAAGGTTGCCTTGAACTCGCAAGGCTTGCCCTGGCGGATGGCCTTCACTTCCAGGTTCAGGTCCGTGAGGGCGTAACGCTCGCCCAGGAACCTGTCCTCCCAGTAGAGGCTCGAATCCGTGAGGCGGATGCCGTCCAGGGTCAGGTCGCCCAGGTCCCAGCCGGAAGACTTGTCGCCCGGCTTCTGCGTGGCGTTCTCCGCCAGTTCGCCATCCGTGAAGTCGGCCCAGCTGCCGCGCCCGGCCTCGTCCTTTTCCAGATAGAGCTCCAGGCCTTCCAGCGCCACCTTGCCCACCTCCACCCGGCGGGACAGGAGCGGCAGGATCTTGATGCTGACATTGGCCTTGCGCACGCGGGAGAAGGGCTTGTCGCCGAAGCCCGGCGGGTTGCTCAAGCGCACGCCGCCCGTCTCCACGCCCAGGCGGGGGAAGAAGGTCAGCTTCACGTCGCCCTCGAACACCAGCTCGCGGCCGGTCTGCGCGCGCACCAGGCGGGAGATGTCGTCCTTGTATTTGTTGGGGTCGACCATGACGGCGAGCAGGATGGCGGCGAGGACGAACACGCCCGCCACCGCGCCGCCTATGATGACAAGAAAGCGCATGGGGGGCCTCCTGTTGCTTTGCTGGCGCGGCTAGCTCGCTGGACCGTGGGCCAGCAGGTCGCGGATGGCTTTGAGTTCCGTGAGGACGTGGGAAAGATTTTCGGCCAGGGCATCGGCGCGGCGCTTGGCATCCGCAGCGGACTGGTCTGCCGCGGCGGCTCGCGCGGCGGCCTCTTCGGAGGCGATGGTCGCGGCCTGGGGAACATCCAGCAGGCTGGGCTGCGCGCCGGGGGCGACGGGCCGGGGTGCGGCTTCGGCGGCGGGCGGGGCCGAGGGAACTTGGGGGGCCGACGGTGGCGTGGGCTTGCCTTTGGACTCGCGCAGGCGCTTTTTCGCGCCCTCGATGGTCAGGCCCTCGTCGTAGAGCAGGCGCTTGATCTCGCGCACGAGGTCCACGTTGCCTTCGGTGTAGGCGCGCTGGCCGCTGGGGGTGCGCACGGGAACGAGCACGTCCTTGAACTCGCTCTCCCAAAAGCGCAGCACAAAGGGCTTGACGTCCAACAGCTTGGCCGCCTGCCCGATTTTATAGGTTTTTCCCTTCGCACCTGCTTCCATTCTTAAAGTCATAGCAGAGGAAATGCCGGGGGGGAAGAGGGAGGGGGATGGAGGGGGGGATACGTGACGTTGACTTGCATTACGCAATACAACATACAACGTAAGTGCTCGTCACCCAATTTCAGCAACGGAGGTTCAGCATGGATGCCGATAAAGTTGGAGAACTAAATTATCTCGGAAAATTAGAGCAATACAAGCAGCTCCAAGAAACCCAACGGACC
>CAYUOW010000067.1:8981-15192 GCA_964446455.1 uncultured Desulfocurvus sp. | reverse complement strand
CCTTGGTGGCGGTCATGGTCTTTTCGGCCAGCTTGCGCACCTCGTCGGCCACGACGGCGAAGCCGCGTCCGGCGTCGCCCGCGCGGGCGGCCTCGATGGCGGCGTTCAGGGCCAGCAGGTTGGTCTGGTCGGCGATGTCGGTGATGACGTTCATGACCTGGCTGATGTCCTGGGCGCGCTTGCCCAGGGTGTCCATGTTGGCCTTCAGGTTGGTGGAGAGCGTGAGCAGGGCGTCCATGGCGGTGACGGAGCGGGTGACCACGGTGTTGCCCTCGGTGGCGCGGGCGCGGGCGGTGTCGGCCCCCTCGGCGGCCTGGGTGGCGTTCTTGGCCACCTCGAGCACGGTGGCGTTCATTTCCTCCATGGCCGTGGCGGTTTCGGTGATGCGCTCCTTCTGCACGTCCGTGGCGCGGCCTATGGTGTCGGCCTGGCCGGAGATCTCCTCCGAGGCGGAGGACAGGCGTTCGACGACGACTTCGAGCTTGTTGGCGGCGGCCAGCAGGCCCTCCTGCCGAGCGTGGATGGCCTGGGCCTTGGCCTCGTTGGCCAGGGCGGTGGCTTCTTCCGCGGCGCGGGCCTTGTCCTCGGCCTCGCGTGTCTTCACGGTGATCTCGGCCAGGTTGCGCTTCAGGGTGCCGACCATGGTGTTCAGCGAGGCCTCGAGCTTGGTGATCTCGTCCTTGCCGCTGGCGGGCAGGTTCACGTCGAGGTTGCCTGCGGCCACGTCCTCCGCCGCCTTGGTGGCGGAGACGAGCGGGCGCACGATGCTGCGGAAGATGGCCAGGGAAAGGGGCAGCACGGCGATGATCAGGAGGCCGACCACGACGCCGGCGATGAGCATGACCGCGCTCTTGACCATGCTGGAGATGGCCTCGTTGATCTTGGCCTTCTCCTCTTCCACGTTGTCGATGTAGATGCCGGTGCCGATCCAGTACGGGGTGCCGGGAATCTGTTCGGAGTAGCTGAGCTTGGGCTGCACGCCCTTGCCCGGCTTTTCAAACACGTATTCCACGAAGCCGCCGCCCTTGGCCGCGGCCTTGGCCAGTTCGGCCACGTAGGGCATGCCGTTCTTGTCCTTGGCTCCGGCCAAATCCTTGCCGGTCAGTTCCGGCTTGATGGGCACGGTGACCACGGTGGTGCCTTCATAGAGGAAATAGTACCCGGACTTGTCTTCCTCGTAGCGGATGGGCCCGACCAGGCGTCGCAGGGTGTCGGCCACGACCTTCTTGTCCTGCGGCAGGTCTTTGGAGACCTCGGCCAGGCTGACCGCCAGGGAATGCACGGCGAGCTGGAGTTTGTCCTTTTCACCCGCAAGCATGACCTGCTGGGTCTGCTTGGCGGCGTAGTCGCGCACTTGGAGCAACTGGTGTGTGAAGGCTCCGCCCACCAGTGCGGCAAAGATGACGGCGATGGCGATGAGCAGAACGATGCGTGTTCTGATGGTGATGTTGCGCATGGAGCACTCCTGTCTCTGTGCATGCAAGACCTGCCCTCGCGGTGGGGGGAACCGCAAGGGCTGTTTACCTAGTTTGCACTTATCAACAGCAATGCATAAGCGCAAGCCGGGCTACTGCTTTTTCGGCACAAGCCTCGAAGAAGCTTAGGCCGGGTCTAGTCCTGGCAGTCTATGTCGGCGCAGAGGATACAGGAGCGGTTGTCGCGGTCCTTGTATGCGGCGGAGATGGTGATGCAGCGGTTGCCCGAGGCCAGCGATATGTAAGGCTGGGTGGTGAACTTGGGCAGGCCCGCGCGCAGGGGCAGGTAGTATTCCTTCAGGGAATGGTCCGCGCCCAGGCGGGCGGGTTCGTAGATGAAGCGCTTGCGTTTGCGCAGCTTGGCCGGGTTGCACACCGTGTCGGAGATCTGCACGCCCTTGGCGCTCAGCACATACAGGCATTCGATGTGCTCCCACTCGTCGATGAACCCGGTGAGGGTCTGGTCCAGGCCCGCGGAGCCCTGCTGGCCCAGGCGGTCGCACATGCCGAACACCAGGGCGTCGTGCCTGGCGTACAGGGCCTTCTGGGCGCTGAAGCGTTCCGTGGCGTGGGTGCGGAACTTCTGCGCCAGGTACTCGATGCGCTCGCCGATGGTCTCGGCCGGGGGCATGTTCCTGGCCGGGCGGCCGAAGTAGAAGCCCTGGAACACGTCCACGCCGATTTCGAGCAGGCGCAGGATGTCCTCCTGGCGCTCCACGCCCTCGGCCAGGGCCAGGGAGCCCAGGCGCGAGGCCATCTGCACGAAGCTCTTCACCACCTCGAGCCTTGTCATGTGGCCGTCCACGCCGGAAACCAGGGAGCGGTCGAGCTTCAGCACGTCCGGCCGCAGGAGCGGAATGCGGTCCAGGTTGGAGTGGCCCACGCCCACGTCGTCCAGGGCGATGAGAAAGCCGTTCTTGCGGTAGTTGGCCACGAAGTCGGCCAGGGCGTCCGTGTCGCGCGCGCGGGATTCCACGATCTCGATGAGCACGTTGTTCGGATTGATGCCGCACTCCTTGACCTTGTGCAGCAAGAGGGTGGAGCGCGCCACGTCGGCGTCGATGGCGTGGCCGTCCACGTTGAGGGACAGGATGAGGCCCTTGTGCTTCTGGTGGATGGGCGCGAAGGCCTCCAGGGCCTTGCGGCGGCACAGGCGGTCCAGCTCCAGCAGGCAGCCGGCCTCGTGGGCCATGCGGAACAGCTCCTGCGGGGGAATGTCCTCCCCCGGCGCCGTGCAGCGCGCCAGGGCCTCCACGCCGAGCAATGCCTTGCGTTTGATGGAGACCAGGGAGTGAAAGGCCGTGCCGACCCACTCGCGTTCGATGATCTCCTGGATCGTGATGGCTTCCGCTGTGTTTTCCATGGTGGTTGAGGATATGAGCAAGAGCCGGGCCAGAGCTGCAAGTCGCTGTATTTGCGCGGCTTCGGCATAATTGTCGCCACTTGGGTATGAAAATGTGGACATTTTTGTGTAACTCTTGAGCGTGGCCTATACAGAAATGGATAAACAGGGAAGAATGCCAATACGTATAAAAAAGTGTTGACATCCTCCGGGGTGGCGGGTAGATGCTCACCCCATGAACGCCTCTTCCGCCAACAATACCACTTTCTCCTTTAGCCAGTACTGGTATTATTGGTTTAGCCGCGCCTGCGGCCTGGGAGAGGTGTGTTGACGGTGACAGGACGTTAACCAAAGCCTCTTCAGGAAGGGCCGCAGGCGAAAGCCGGCGGCCCTTCTTTAGTTTTCACCGCCGGGATCATCGCCAGACAGACCTTCGCAGGGGCTCAAACCAGACGAAAGGAGCAGGCCATGCACATCGGGAAAGCTATCAGGCTGGAGCGCATTTTCAACCGCAACACCAAACGCACCATCATCGTGCCCATGGACCACGGCACCACCGTCGGCCCCATCGCCGGCATCGTGGACATGCGTGAGGCCGTGGGGGCCATCGTGGAAGGCGGGGCCAACGCCGTGCTCATGCACAAGGGCCTTGTGCGCTGCGGGCACCGCTCCCAGGGCAAGGACATCGGCCTCATCGTCCACCTCTCCGCCTCCACCACCCTTTCCCCCTTCCCCAACGCCAAGACCCTCGTCGGAACTGTTGAAGACGCCATCCGCCTCGGCGCCGACGCCGTGAGCGTGCACGTGAACCTGGGCGACGAGACCGAGGCCAAGATGCTGGCCGACTTCGGCCAGGTGACCTCCACCGCGCAGAGCTGGGGCATTCCGGTCCTCGCCATGGTGTACGCCCGCGGCCCCAAGGTGCGCAGCGAGTTCGACCCCGAGATCGTGGCCCACTGCGCCCGCGTGGGCGTGGAGCTCGGCGCCGACGTGGTCAAGGTCCCCTACACCGGCGACGTGGACACCTTCGGCCATGTGGTCGACTCCTGCTGTGTGCCCGTGGTCATCGCCGGCGGCCCCAAGCTCGACAGCACCCGCGCCTTCCTGCAGATGGTGCACGATTCCATCAGCGCGGGAGGCTCCGGCCTGTCCGTGGGCCGCAACGTGTTCCAGCACAAGAATCCGGCCGTGCTCTGCCAGGCCCTTTCCAAGGTCGTGCACGAGGACGTGGAAGTGGACGAGGCCCTGGCCATGCTGGAAGGCAAGGAATAGGCGCGCAACCGATGAAAACCATCATCTTCAAGGCCATCCCCTTCCAGAAGAAGCTGGTGACCCTCGCCCTGGAATCGGGCGTGGACGCCATCCTCACCGAGGCGGACAAGGCCGAGTCCGTGCGCGCCCTGGGCCGCGTCACGGTGCTGACCGAGGCCGAGCTGCCCACCTTCGCGCTGAACAAGAAGGCCGACGAAGAGACCGCCACCGAGGCCCTCAAGGCCGCGCAGAAGACCGGCGGCATGGTTTCGCTCGCCAAGGGCTGGGAGATCATCCCGGTGGAGAACATCCTGGCCCAGGCTTCCGGCCTGGCGCTGGAGTGCGAAAGCCTGGACCGCGCCGTGCTGGCCGCTGGCATCCTGGAGCGCGGGGCCGACGCCATCGTGGTTTTGCCCGAGGCCGCGGCCGAACTGAAAAGCATCGTGGCCGAGCTCAAGCTCTCCCAGGGTAAGCTCGACCTCTCCCGCGCGGTGGTCACGGCCATCGAGCCCGCGGGCCTGGGCCACCGGGTCTGCGTGGACACCATCTCCATGCTCAAGCGCGGCCAGGGCATGCTGGTGGGCAATTCCAGCGCCTTCACCTTCCTGGTCCACGCGGAGACCGAATCGAACCCCTACGTGGCCGCGCGCCCCTTCCGGGTCAACGCGGGCGCGGTGCACGCCTACGCCGTGCTCCCCGGCGACAAGACCTGCTACCTGGAGGAGCTTTCCGCCGGGCGCGAGGTGCTCATCGTCGGCGCCGACGGCGCAACCAGCCTGAGCACCGTGGGCCGGGTGAAGATCGAGGTGCGGCCCATGCTCAAGATCACCGCCAAGGTGCAGGCCCCGGACGGTTGCGAAGTGTCCGGCCAGGTGTTTCTGCAGAACGCGGAAACCATCCGCGTCACCGGGGCCGACGGCCGCCCCATCAGCGTGGTTTCCCTCAAGCCCGGCGACGAGATCCTCTGTCGCACCGACGTGGCGGGCCGCCACTTCGGCATGCGCATCTGCGAAGACATCAAGGAGGGCTAGGTGAGCGAGAAAAAGACTCCCGACCTGGGCTCCCTGCGCGCGGAGATAGACCGCCTGGACGACGGCATCATGGACCTCTTGAACCGCCGGGCCATCATCAGCATCGGCGTGGGCCGGGCCAAGAAGGACTCGCCGGACACGGTGTTCAAGCCCTTCCGCGAGAAGGAGATCATGGAGCGCCTGGCCAAGCGCAACCCCGGTCCCCTGCCCGACAGCCACCTGCACGCCATCTATCGGGAGATCATGTCCAGCTCCCGCCGCTTGCAGCGCCCGGAGCGCGTGGTCTACCTGGGGCCGGAGGGCACCTTCAGCTACTTCGCGGGTCTGGAGTACATGGGCAGAAGCGCGGAGCTGACGCCCAAGGCCAACTTCGAGGAGATCTTCCGCGCCGTGGCCGACGGCGAGGCCGAGCTGGGCGTCATACCCCTGGAGAATTCGCTCCAGGGCACCGTGGGCCAGGTGGTGGACCTGTTCATGCTCTTCCCGGTCTACGTCCAGTCCGAGCTTTACTGCCGCATCACCCACTGCCTCATGGGCAAGGCCGCAAGCCTGGCCGAGGTCAAGCAGGTGCATTCCCACCCGCAGCCGCTCGACCAGTGCGGCGACTGGCTGAAGAACAACCTGCCCGGCCGCACCCTGGTGCCGGAGAGCAGCACCGCCGCCGCCGCGGAGCTCGCCGCGGAGCGCGGGCCGGAGGTCGCCACCATCGGGCACATCAGCCTGGCCGAGCGCTACGGACTGAACGTCCTGGCCGCGCACATCGAGGACATGCCGGACAACTGGACGCGTTTTCTCGTCATCGGTCCCCGCCCGGGCGAGGGCGGCAACCGCGACAAGACCTCGGTGCTCTTCACCGTGCCGGACAAGCCGGGCGCCCTGGCCGAGGTGCTGAACACCTTCGCGGGCCGGGCCATCAACATCACCAAGCTGGAATCCCGCCCGTTGCGCGGCGAGAAGTGGAAGTACGTGTTCTTCACCGACCTTGAATGCGACCTTTCACGCATGGAGTACGACAGCTTCCTGGCCGACCTGCGCGAGAAGTGCCACACCCTGCGCGTGCTGGGCTCGTACCCGTCCGGCCCGCACCTGGACGCCGGAGGCCGCCAGTGAAA
>CAYUOW010000067.1:0-8881 GCA_964446455.1 uncultured Desulfocurvus sp. | reverse complement strand
TGCTGGGCTCGTACCCGTCCGGCCCGCACCTGGACGCCGGAGGCCGCCAGTGAAAACCGCCATTCGGGTGCCTGCGCCCATCGACGTGGAGGCTCCGGCCTCCAAGTCCCTGTCGCACCGGGCGCTCATCTGCGCCGCCCTGGCCAAGGGCGAAAGCCGCCTCACGGGCGTTTTGGAAAGCCAGGACACCGTGCGCACCATGGCCTGCCTGGCCGCCTGCGGCGCGCGCTTCCTGCAGGCCGGGGTGGGCGAGTTCGTGGTGACGGGCATGGCCCGCGGCCCGCAGGGCGGACCCGCCGATGGCCCGCCCGCCGACCTGAACGTGGGCGAATCCGGCACCACCTGCCGCCTGCTGGCCGGGGTCGTGGCCGCCGGGCGCGGGCGTTTCCGCATCCATGGCGAGGGCCGCATGCACCAGCGTCCCCTGGGCGAACCCGCCCGCGCCTTGGAGTCCCAGGGCGTGCGCTTCGAGTTCGAGGAAAAGGCGGGCTACCCGCCGGTGACCATCCACACCACCGGCCTGCCCGGCGGCGAGGTGGACGTGCGCCTGGAAGAGAGCAGCCAGTACCTTTCCGGCATCCTGCTGGCCGCGCCGCTGGCCAAGCGGGCCATGACCATCGCCATCAGCGGCTCCAAGGCCGTGTCCTGGCCCTATGTTTCCCTGACGCTCCAGGCCATGGCCGACTTCGGCGCGCCCGCCCTGGTGGAGGTCCTGGGGCCGCAGGGCTTCGCCGTGGTGGACCGCCACAGCGTGACCCACGCGGAGCCGGGCAAGCTGCGCTTCCGTGTTTCTCCCGGGGTCTACAAGCCTCGCGCGCTGCGCGTGGAAGGCGACTGGAGCAACGCCTCCTACTTTTTGGCCGCTGGAGCCGTGGGCAAGAGGCCCGTGCGCGTCTCCGGCCTGCGGGCCGATTCCCTCCAGGGCGACCGCGCCATCCTGGACATCCTGCGGGGCATGGGCGCCCAGGTGGACTGGGACGAGGAGGGCGTCACCGTGTCGCCGCGCCCGCTCAAGGGCATCACTGTGGACATGGGCGCCTGCCCGGACCTGGTGCCCACCGTGGCCGTGGCCGCCTGCTTCGCCAAGGGAAAAACGATCATCACCAACGTGGCGCACCTGCGCATCAAGGAATGCGACCGCCTGGAGACCCTGGCCACGGAGATCGCCAAGACCGGCTGCGGCGCGGCCATGACCGACGACACCCTGACGATCACCCCCGCGCCCTTGAAGCCGGGGCGGCGCGTCGAGTTCGGCACGCGCGGCGACCACCGCATGGTCATGGGCCCGGCGCTCTTTTCCCTGGCCGGGCTCGAGGTGTCCTTCGACAATCCGGCCTGCGTGGCCAAGAGCTTTCCCGGCTTCTGGGAGTCCTTCAACCCGGTTTTTGAAGGACAGGGAGTGTAGCGTGGCCGGCGTCAGCATCGAACGCATCGCCATAGTGGGCGCGCGCGGCCAGATGGGGGCGCTCTTCGCGCGCGCCTTCCACAAGGCCGGGTACGCGGTCACCACCCTTGACCGGCCCTACACCGAAGAGGCCATCCGCGAGGCCGTCTCCGGCGCCGATATGGTGCTGATTTCCGTGCCCGTCACCGCCACGAAGGACGTGGCCAGCACCCTGGCCCCACACATGAAGGCCGGGGCCATCCTCTGCGACGTCTGCTCCGTGAAGGTGAACCCGCTTCAGGCCATGCTCGACGCCTATTCCGGGCCCGTTGTCGGCACGCATCCGCTGTTCGGGCCGGTGATTCCCGAGGGCTTCGACCCCCGCGTGGCCGTGGCTCCCGGACGCGGCGAAGGGGCTGCCGAGGCCGTGAGCGAGGTCTTCGCGCGCTCCGGCTTCTCGCCCTTCGCCAGCACGGCGGAGGAACACGACCGGGCCATGGCCGTCGTGCAGGGGCTGAATTTCATCACCACCACGGCCTACCTGGCGGCCGCACGGCAGACCCCGGCCATCGAGAAGTTCCGCACCCCGTCGTTCGAGCGCAGGCTCGAGGCGGCGCGCAAGATGCTCACCCAGGACCGCGAACTGTTCCAGCTCATCAGCGAGGACAATCCCTTCCTGCAGGAGACCGTGCGGCAGTTCACGGCCTACCTCGATTTGGCCGCAGGGGGCGATTTGGACCTGCTCTCCGCCAGGGCTTCCTGGTGGTGGCGCGACACGGCATAGGGACGCGGCTTTCGCCTCAGGGCGGAAAGTGACGACGAAGTGTTGGCCGCGTCCCTGGTTGGGGATCGCGGTCTTTTTTTTCACGAAACGGAGGACACATGGATATTCGCCTGAAGCATTACGGAAAATGGCTGCCCGCCGACGTGCAGACCCCCATCAGCCTGTACCTGGGCCTGGTGGGCGATGCGCCGGGCATTCTCCTGGAAAGCGCGGAGGTGGACGGCCGCCTGGGCCGCTTCAGCCTCATCGCCTGGGACTTCCGCCTCCTGGCCGAACCGGTCGGCGGCAAGCTCAAGCTGGACATCCGCGACGAACGCCTGGAGGCCTTACGCGAGCTGGAAGGCCTGGACTACATGGAAGGCGTGCGCACCCTCCTGAAAAGCATCGAGATCGACCAGCCCGCGCTGAAGGAGCCCCTGCCTGCGCTCACCCGCTCGCTTCTGGGCTACCTGGGCTACAGCGTGGGCGGCATGCTGGAGCCCAAGCTCGCCAAGTGCATGCCCCCGGAAAAGGCCGAGGCGCGCCTGGTGCTGCCCGGCCAGGTGGTGCTCTACGACCACCTGCGCCACCGCTGCTGCTACCTCTCCCTCGACGAGCACGGCAGCGACGGCCGCGGCGGTCCCAAGCCGGCCAAGCTGGGCAGCGCGGGCAGCTTCGAGCTGACCACCGAGGAGCCCACGGCCACGCCCGGGCGCGAGGAGTACATGGAGCAGGTGCGCGAGGCCAAGCGCCTCATCACCGAGGGCGAGGGCATCCAGCTCGTGTTCAGCGTGCGCTTCGCCACGCCCTTCGGGGGCGAGCCCTTTGGCGTGTACCGCCGCCTGCGCCAGGCCAATCCCTCGCCCTTCATGTTCTTCATGCGCTTCGAGACCGAGACCCTGCTGGGCAGCTCGCCGGAGATGATGGTCAACTGCCAGGCCGGGAGGCTTGAGGTGCGGCCCATCGCGGGCACGCGGCCGCGCGGCGTCACCGAGGCCCAGGACGCGGCCTTCGAGCAGGAGCTCCTGGCCGATCCCAAGGAACGCGCCGAGCACGTGATGCTGGTGGACCTGGGCCGCAACGACCTGGGGCGCATCGCCACCCCGGGCAGCGTGGAGGTGGCGAAATTCATGCGCGTGGAGCGCTTCTCCCACGTCATGCACCTGACGAGCTACGTGGAGGCCGACCTGCGCGAGGACCTGGACGCCATTGACGTGTTGCAGTCCACCTTCCCTGCTGGCACGGTGGCCGGAGCGCCCAAGATCTGGGCCATGGAGACCATCGCCCGCGTGGAGAACCTGCCGCGCGGCCCCTACGCCGGAGCCATGGGCTGGCTGGGCCTGGGCAAGGGCAAGGTGAACCTGGGCACGGGCATCACCATCCGCAGCATGTGGCTGCGCGACGGCGTGATGAACTGGCAGGCCGGGGCGGGCCTGGTGTACGACTCGGACCCGGAAAAGGAATGGCAGGAGTGCAACAACAAGGCCCGCATCATCAAAGAGATTCTCTCCTCCAAGGGGGTTGGCGATGTTTTTGCTGATAGATAACTTCGACTCCTTCACCTTCAATCTGGTGCAGGCCTTCCAGCAGCTGGGCGCACACCCCACGGTGCTCCGGAACGACCGCGACGAGCTGCTGGACCCGGCCTTTGTGGCGGGCCTGACGCGCGTGGTGCTCTCTCCCGGCCCCAGCCGCCCGGAGAACGCCGGCAATTGCCTGAAGTTCCTGGAGATACTCGACACGGTCGGCCCCACGGTGCCGGTTTTGGGCGTGTGCCTGGGCCACCAGACCCTGGGCCACTTCGCCGGGGCCAGCGTGGTCCGGGCCGAGCGCATCATGCACGGCAAGTGCAGCATGGTGGAGCACGACGGCACGGATGTCTTCGCCGGGCTGGACAACCCCTTTGAGGTCTGCCGCTACCATTCGCTCATCGTCCTGGCCCACGAGGCGCCGCAAAAGCTTCGCGTCACCGCCAAGGTGGCCGAGGGCGAGGTCATGGGCATGGTCTACACCGACCGGCCCTGGAGCGGCGTGCAGTTCCATCCGGAATCCATTCTGACCCCGGACGGGCCCAAGCTCCTGGCCAACTTCCTGGCCAAAACCAAGGCGTAGGGGAGGGCATATGGCCATCGACATGCGCGACATTCTGGACACCCTTGGCAACGGGGGAGACCTCTCGGAAGCCCAGGCGGCCTTCGCCTTCCAGCAGCTCTTCGAGGGCTTGCTGACCCCGGCCCAGGCCGGGGCGCTGCTCATGGGCCTGCGGGCCAAGGGCGAAACCGCGCTGGAGCTGGCCTGCGCCGCCAAGGCCGGGCTGGCCAAGGCCCGGCTGGTGCACGGCCTGCCCACCGATAAGCCCATCCTGGACATCGTGGGCACCGGAGGCGACCGCACCTCCAGCTTCAACTGCTCCACGGCGGTGTCGCTGTACCTGGCCGCCCTGGGCCACCGCGTGGTCAAGCACGGCAACAGGGCCGTGTCGTCCTCAAGCGGCAGCGCCGACGCCCTGGAAGGCCTGGGCCTGCCGCTCGGCACCCCGCCGGACCGCGTGGCCGACGAGCTGGACAAGCAGGGCTTCGTGTTCCTGTTCGCGCCCAACTACCACCCGGCCTTTGCGCACATCGCGCCCGTGCGCCGGGAAATGGGCGTGCGCACCCTGTTCAACCTCATGGGCCCGCTGTTGAACCCGGCCCGGCCCAGCCACCAGCTGCTGGGCGTGGGCCAGGCGGCCTTTTTGCCGCTCATGGCCGAAACCCTGGCCCTCATCGCGCCGGACGTGCAGGCCCTGGTCATCCACGGCTCCGATGGCGGAAAGGGCGGCTTCGACGAACTGACGCCCTTCGGCCCCACCACGGGCTACGAGGTGCGCGGCGGCAAGGCCTCGCCCTTCCGGCTGGATCCGGCGGAGTATGGCCTTTCCGGCTTTTCGGCCGCGGATGTGCGCGTGGCCGACAAGGCCGAGGCCCTGGCGGCCATCAAGGCCGTGCTCGCGGGCCGGGCCAACCCGGCCATGCAGGCCATGACCGCCCTCAACCTGGGCGCGGCCCTCATGCTGGCCACGGGCAAGCCCCTGGCCGCCTGCATGGCCGAGGCCAAGACCGCCGTCGCCGATGGCGCGGCCAGGAGGTTTGCCGGTGAGTAACACAAGCAAGATGCTGGCCCGCTTCCGCGAGGCGCAGCTGCCGGGCATAGCCCGCCTGCGCAGGCTGGAGGCCGCCGGAGAGCTGCCCGCGCCCATGAACTTCCCCGGGCGTGAGGGCCGCCCCGGCTTCTCCCGCGCCCTGCGCGCGGCAGGCAGCCCGGCCGTCATCGCCGAATACAAGCGCGCCTCGCCCTCGCGCGGGGTCATCAACCTGGACCTGACCCCGGCGGACGTGGCCAAAATGTATGCGGAGAACGGCGCCGCAGCCTTCTCGGTGCTCACCGAGGAAGCGCACTTCCAGGGCAGCCTGCAGTACCTCTCGGACATGGCCTTTGCGGGCGTGCCCATGCTGCGCAAGGATTTCCTGGTGGACCCCCTGCAGGTGGCGGAGACTGCGGCCACCCCGGCTGCGGCGCTTCTGCTCATCATGCGCATGTTCGACGGCGCGGACGACGTGCGCGAGATGATCGAACGCGCGCGCGAGCACGGCATCGAGGCCGTGTGCGAGGTCTTCGACGAGGCCGACCTGGACATGGCCCGCTGGGCCGGGGCAGAGATCATCCAGGTGAACAACCGCGACCTGGACACCCTGGTGACTGACCTTGGCGTTTCGCGGCGGCTTGCGCGCACGCACGGCGAGGGCGAGCTGTGGATCAGCGCCAGCGGCCTGGAGACGCCGGAGCAGGTGGCCGAGATGGGCGACCTCGGCTTCGACGCCGTGCTCATCGGCACTTCGCTCATGAGCCGCCCGGACCCCGGCGCGGCCCTGAAGGAACTGGCCGCCGTGGGGCTGGCCCGCAAGGCCGAGCGCGAAGCCCGGCGCGTCGCCGAACGCAACGGCGGCAGGGAAGGCGCGCGGTGAACGGACGCGCGAACGGACTCTTGGTGAAGATCTGCGGCCAGACGAGCGCGGCCGGGGCGGAGCTCTGCGCCAGCCTTGGCGCGGACATGCTCGGCTTCATCTTCCACCCCGCCAGCCCGCGCGGTGTCGAGCCCTCTCTGCCTGCGTCCCTTGACCTGCCCGGAGTTTTGAAGGTGGGCGTGTTCGTGTCCCAAACCCCGGGCGAGGCGCTGGAGCTCATGCGCGCCGGTCGCCTGGACATTGCCCAGCTGCATGGCGGGCAAAGCACGGTCTTCTGCCGCGAGCTTGCCGGGGCCATCGGCCCGGAACGCGTCATGAAGGTGGTCTGGCCGGAGAAGGCCGCCGGACTGGAGGACTTCCAGGCCGAGCTGGACCGCTTTGCGCCCTTTTGCGGCCGCTTCCTGGCCGATGCCGGGAAAGGTGGCGGGGGCCATGGTCGGGCCATCGCGGACACCGCCTCGGACATCCTGGCGGCCGCCAGTTTCCCCCGGCCATGGCTTTTGGCCGGAGGCCTCGGACCCGGCACCATTGCCCCGACGTTTGCGCGCTTCGGGGCCGCCGGATGCCTCCCGGCCGGACTGGACCTGAATTCCGGCGTGGAGTCCGCGCCGGGCGTGAAGGACGAAACACTGCTGCGCCAGGCGTTCGCTGAGATCGATGCCCTGTGTGTGGCCCAAAATACGTGAGGTGATCCCGTGAAGAAAGGTTATTTCGGCGATTTCGGCGGGCAGTTCGTGCCCGAGCTGCTCATGCCGCCGCTCATCGAGCTTGAGGAGGCCATGGAGCGCATCCTGCCCTCCAAGGAATTCCAGGACGAGCTGAAGGACATCCTGACCAACTTCGTGGGCCGGCCCACGGCGCTCACCTTCTGCCCCAACCTCTCGGCCAAGCTGGGCGTCAAGCTCTGGCTGAAGCGCGAGGACCTGGCCCACGGCGGCGCGCACAAGGTGAACAACACCATCGGCCAGGCGCTGCTCGCCAAAAAGCTGGGCAAGAAGCGCCTGCTGGCCGAAACCGGCGCGGGCCAGCACGGCGTGGCCTCGGCCCTGGCTGCCGCGCGCATGGGCCTTGAGTGCACCATCTACATGGGCGCGACTGACGTCGAGCGCCAGAGCCTCAACGTGCGCCGCATGAAGCTCTTCGGGGCCGAGGTGGTGGCCGTCGAGTCCGGCACCAAGACGCTCAAGGACGCCATCAACGCCGCCCTGCGCGCCTGGATAGCCGAGCAGGAGACCACGCACTACTGCTTCGGCACCGCAGCCGGGCCGCATCCCTTCCCGCTGCTCGTGCGGGAGCTGCAGGCCGTCATCAGCCGCGAGGCGAGGGCCCAGATGCTGAACCAGGCGGGCTGCCTGCCCGATTACGTCGTGGCCTGCGTGGGCGGCGGCAGCAACGCCATCGGCGCGTTCCACGAGTTCGTGCCCGACGCGAAAGTGAAGCTCGTGGGCGTGGAGGCCGCAGGGTCCGGCAACGCTGGCGACTGGCACTCCGCCCCCCTGTCCAAGCAGGGCAGCCCGGGCGTGCTGCACGGCATGCGCACCCAGCTCATCCAGACCGATGAGGGCCAGATCCTGCCCTCGCACTCTATCGCCCCCGGCCTGGACTACCCCGGCGTGGGACCGGAGCACGCGGCATACCAGGCCAGCGGCCGCGCCACCTACGTCAGCGTCACCGACGACGTGGCCCTGGACGCCTTTGTGGACCTCTCCCGGCACGAGGGCATCATGCCCGCGCTGGAAAGCTCCCACGCCCTTGGTTGGGTGCTCAGGAACGCGGCCACGCTTGAACCCGGCGCAAACGTGGTGGTCTGCCTCTCCGGCCGGGGCGACAAGGACCTGGACATCGTCAACGACTACCTCGCCCGCAAGGCTTAGGGGGCAGAAATGAGCACCAATACCCTGACCAAACGCATCGAGGCCGCGCGAAAAAGCGGCCGCCTGGCCCTGATTCCCTTTCTGCCCGCGGGCTACCCGGACAAGAAGCGCTTCTGGGACGAGATCGACCAGCTCGACGCCTCCGGCGCGGACGTCATCGAGATCGGCGTGCCCTTCTCCGACCCCGTGGCCGACGGGCCCGTGGTCGAACACGCGTCCCTCAAGTGCCTGGACGCCGGGGTGAACCTCAAGTGGATCCTCTCCGAGCTGGCCTCCCGCAAGGGCCGCTACCAGGCCGGGCTGGTCCTCATGGGCTATCTGAACCCCGTCCTCCAGTACGGCCTGGAGGACTTCGCCCGCGACGCGGCCTCTGCCGGAGTCCACGGCGTCATCCTGGCCGACGTGCCCTACGAGGAGGGCGATTTCATCCGCGCCGCCTTCGAGCCGCACGGCCTGGCGCTCATCCCCCTGGTGGGCCTGAACACCACGCCCAGCCGCATGGCGCTCTACGGCAACAACGCCCAGGGCTTCGCCTACTTCGTGTCCGTTTTGGGCACCACCGGCGTGCGCAGCCAGTTCGACACCAGCGGCCTGCCACCCCAGGTGCGCGAAGGCCTGACCCACGCCAAGGCCGCCTTCCCCGTGCCGGTCGCCCTGGGCTTCGGCCTCAAGCACCCGGACCAGCTGAAGGAACTCTCTGGCCTCGTGGACGCCGCCGTGTTCGGCAGCGCGCTCATCCGGCACATCGATGAGGGCGGGGACAGCAAGGGCTTCATGAAGGTGTGGAAGTAAGAACGGAATCAACCGGGGGGAAACCTTTCTGGAGAAAGGTTCTCCCCCCGGACCCCCTTTCCAA
>CAYUOW010000066.1:0-15218 GCA_964446455.1 uncultured Desulfocurvus sp. | reverse complement strand
CCGGACATGCTGGCCCGCTACGCCGAAAGCGCGGGCGACAAGCTGCGCCTGCGCGTGGGCGAGGACGGCTACTGCGTGTTCTTCCAGCCGGGAGTGGGCTGCGGCGTGCATCCGGGCCGCCCGGACATCTGCCGCGCCTGGCCCTATTTCCGCGGCAACCTGGTGGACGAGACCAGTTGGGAGATGATCCAGACCGACTGCCCCGGCGTGGACAAGGCCGCCGGACATGACACCTTCGTCCAGGAAGGCGTGGACTACCTGCACGAACACGGCCTGGTGCACGAGCCAGGACCGGAGACGCCCCACGCCCTGGTGCTCACCGAAACCTTGAAGAGCCGCAAACGCTGATGAACATCCGCGACTGCCAGCGCATACTGAACGTGCCGCCGGAGGCGACCCTCGACGAGGTCAAGGCCGCGTTCCGCAAGCTGGCCTTCAAGCTGCATCCGGACCTGAACCCCACGCCCAAGGCCGCGGAGCAGTTCCGCGAGGTGAACGAGGCGTATGTCCTGCTCACCCATGCCCTGAAGGACGAGCCCCAGCAGCCCGCAGGCAATGCGCGGGGCAAAGCCGCCCAGGACACCGGGCCGGACGCCAAGGCCCGCAAGGCCCAGGCGGGCAAGGCCTACGCGCGCGGCCAGGCTCAATCCTCGCAGTCCTCGCAGTCCGCCGGAACCAAGCCCAAGTCCGGCGGAGCCTTCCACTTCCGGGAAGAGGAAGTTCTGCGCGACCTGCTCTCCGACCCCTTCGCCCGGCAGGTGTTCGAGGACATCTACAGCCAGCTCAAGCACGGCCGGGCCGGGCAGGCCCAGCAGCAGCGCCCGGCGTATTCCGCGCCTTCCGCACCTTCCGCTCCCGGCTCGCCGCAGGCCGGAAAAACGCCCGAGCCCAGCCCCAAGCGGCGCAAGCTGGAGATCACCTGGGGCGACAAGTCCATGGGCCTCGATTTGAGCAAAGGCCTGGTGGGCGGAGTCAAGTCTTGGCTCAAGGGCCAGTTGGACGACGAGCAGACCGTGAGCTACCCGGCGCACGCCGTGGGCCCGGGCAAGGCGGTGCGTCTCACCATCAGCTCGCGCTTCGGCGAGCCGAAGACCATCGAAGTCACCCTGCCGCCGGATTTCGTCGTCGGCAGGCCGGTGCGCCTCAAGGGCCTGGGACGCAAACTCGGCCCCTTCACCGGCGACCTGTTCCTGCGCGTTCTGGCCAAGTAGCGCAAATCGCGCAATCCGCACCCTTGTCTTCCGCCCGGAAATTGACTAGTCCGCTGGGGAACCCCGGCGTCGCTGACGCTTGACCTTCGCAGCAAGGAGCCCGGAATGCTCGCCATTCTCGACTATAAAGCAGGCAACCAGACCAGCGTGCGCCGCGCCCTGGACCACTTGGGCATCGAAAATACAATCACCAACGATCCCGATATCCTGGCCAAGGCCGACGGCATCATCTTCCCCGGCGTTGGCGCGGCAGGCCAGGCCATGGACGAGCTGACCTCCGAGGGCCTGGACGAGGTGCTCAAGGCCCTCATCTGGCAGGAAAAGCCCCTGCTGGGCATCTGCGTGGGCTGCCAGATCCTCCTGGACTACTGCGAGGAGAACAACACCCGCACCCTGGCCATCATTCCGGGCGAATGCCGCCTGTTCAACCCGGCCTGGTCCGAGGCGGACGGCACCCCCATCCGCGTGCCGCACATGGGCTGGAACCGCGTCGCCCTGAAGAAGGACTGCGCGCTGTTCAAGGACATCCCGGCCGAGGCCGAATTCTATTTCGTGCACAGCTACCACCCGGCGCCCAAGCCGGACTTCATCATCGGCGAGACCAACTACGGCGAGGACTTCTGCTCCGTCCACGGCCGCACCGGCCTCTGGGCCGTGCAGTTCCACCCGGAAAAGAGCGGCACCCCGGGACTGAAGCTGTTGCAGAACTTCCACGACTACTGCCTGGAGGCCAAGAATGCTTAGCAAGCGCATCATTCCCTGTCTCGACGTGCGCAACGGCAAGCTGACCAAGGGCGTGAAGTTCAAGGACAACGTCGACATCGGTGATCCTGTGGAAACCGCCCGGCACTACTACGAGCAGGGCGCGGACGAGATCGTGTTCTACGACATCACCGCTTCCAGCGAGGGCCGCGGCATCTTCCTCGACGTGGTGGAGCGCGTGGCCAGCCAAATCTTCATCCCCTTCTCCGTGGGCGGCGGCATCAATACCGTGGCCGACATGCGCGCCGTGCTGCTGGCCGGGGCCGAGAAGGTCTCCGTCAACTCCGGCGCGGTCAAGAACCCGGACATCATCAGCGAAGGCGCGGCCGCCTTTGGCGCGCAGTGCGTGGTGCTGGGCATGGACGTGAAGCGCGTGGACAAGAGCGAGGCCATCCCCTCCGGCTTCGAGGTGGTCATCCACGGCGGACGAAAGTACACCGGCCTGGACGCCCTGGAATGGGCCAAGACCGGCGAGGCGCTGGGCGCTGGGGAAATCTGCCTCAATTCCATCGACGCCGACGGCACCAAGGACGGCTACGACCTGGAGCTGACGCGCCTGGTGAGCACCAGCGTGCGCATCCCCGTGATTGCCTCCGGCGGCGCCGGAAACCCGCAGCACATGGCCGACGCCTTCACCAAGGGCAAGGCCAGCGCCGCGCTCATCGCCTCCATCGTGCACTATGGCGAGTACACCATCCGCCAGATCAAGGAAGAAATCTCCGCCCAGGGCGTGCGCATGCGCATGGTCTGGTAGGGCGAAGAAGCCCCAAGCGCGGCCAAAGGGCCGCAATGCCATGAACGAACTCCTGCGCCGCTATGCCGATGTCCTGGAGTCCCTGGACGCCCAGGGGCTTCTGCGCCGTCTGCCGCCTTCTGAAAGGGGCGGATTGCTGGACTTTTCCGGCAACGACTACATGGGCCTGGCCCACCGGCCGGAACTGGTGGAGGCCGCGGCCGAGGCCGGACGCCTGTACGGTGCCGGAGCCACGGGCTCGCGCCTGCTTTCCGGCAACACGCCCGTGCACGAGGCCTTTGAGGCGCGCATCGCGGCGGACAAGGGCACCGAGGCCGCACTCATCTTCGCCTCCGGCTACCAGGCCAACGCGGCCTGCATCGCCGCTCTGCTCGACGCCTCCGCTCTTGGCGCGGAACCCCTCGTTTTCGCGGACAAACTGAACCACGCCAGCATGCACCTGGGCTGCGCCCTGGCCGGGGTGCGGCAGTTGCGCTACCGGCATCTGGACCAGGGACATCTTAAAGCTCTACTTGAGAAACACGCAAACGAGCCCCGCCCCAAGGTCATCCTGTCCGAGTCCGTGTTCGGCATGGACGGCGACCAGGCGGACATCGCCGCGCTTCAGGAACTGGCCCTGGCGCACGGCGCGCTCCTGTACATCGACGAGGCCCACGCCACCGGCGTGTTCGGCCCGCGCGGCTACGGCCTGTGCGAGGCCGTAAACCTCGCCCCGACCACGGTTGTCATGGGCACCATGAGCAAGGCTCTGGGCGTCAGCGGCGGGTACGTGGCCTGCGCGCGCATCGTGCGGGACTTCCTCATAAACAAGGCCGGCGGCTTCATCTTCTCCACCGCCCCCTCGCCCCTCACCGTGGGCGCGGGCCTCAAATCCTGGGAACTGCTGCCCGGCCTGAACGCCGAGCGCGCCGCCCTGCTCCGCCGGGCCGAGACCCTGCGCCAGGGCCTGCGCGGGCTTGGCCTTGATCCCGGCACCTCCACCACGCATATCGTGCCCGTGATCCTGGGCACACCAGAGCGCACCCTGGCGGCCAAGGAAGCCCTTGCGGCACACGGAATCATCGTCTCCGCCGTGCGGCCGCCCACAGTGCCCCAGGGCGCTTCGCGGCTGCGCATCGGCCTTTCCGCCGCGCACACCGACGCCGACATCGCCCGCCTGCTTGGGGCGCTGGGCTCCCTATGACCGGCCTCGCGTTCCTGCACGGCTGGGGATTTGGCGCGAGCGACTGGCTGGACTGGGTCGCCGCCTTCCCGGACCGGCCCGTGGCCCTGCTGGACGCCGGATACTTCAGCCCGGAACGCCTCGCCCTGCCGAAAAATCCCGACGGTTGGATCGGCATCGGGCATTCGCTGGGCTTTGCCAAGCTGCTGGACATGGACGTGCCCTGGCGCGGTCTGGTGGGCCTGGGGGCCTTCCTGCGCTTCTGCGCGCTGCCAGGGCAAGACTGCGGCACACCGCCCGAAACCTTGGACGCCATGCTTTCCCGCCTGGATACGGACCCGGCCGATGTGCTGGCGCGTTTCCTGCGCCGTTGCGGCCTGAAGGGGCACACGCCAGCCGCGCCGACCACTGACGGCCTTGAGCGCCTGCGCCGCGATCTGTCCGTGCTGCGCAGCCTCGGCCTGTGTGCGCCGCGCAAGGCCCCGCCCGTGCTGCTGCTGCACGCGGCGGACGACCGCATCGCGCCCCTGGCCCTGGCCCGGGAGGCGCAGGAATCCCTGCCCGGCGCGCGGCTGCATGTTTACGACACCGGCGGGCACGCCCTGCCCTTCACACGCACCGGGGACTGCCTGGACCTTGTGCGGGAGTTCATCGATGCCGCGCAATGACGCCGGCCTGAGCCGCAGCGAACTGGTGGCCAAGCGCTTCGGCGCTCGGGCCGCACAGTACGACGAGCATGCCCTGCTCCAGCGCGAGAGCGCCGCTGGCTTGGCCTCGTTCATCGCTGCCAACGGCGGGCTGCCCACGCAGGGGCTTGTGGCCGAAATCGGCTGCGGCACCGGGCTGCTCACCAGCCTTTTGGCCCCCGGGACAGAGCGCTACCTCGCCACGGACATCGCGCCGGAAATGCTGGCGCGCTGCCGGGAACGCCTGGGCCACCTGCCGCAGTTGTCCTTTTCCGTGCAGGACGGCGAGCGGGCCTCGTTCGCCGAGGCTCCGGCGGCTGTTGTCAGCAACCTCGCGGCGCAGTGGTTCCAGGACCCCGTTGCGGGCCTGTGCAGGCTGGCCGGGCTAACCCCGCGCCTGGCCTTTGCCGTGCCGCTCTCCGGCAGTTTCCCGGAATGGCGGCAGGCTTTCCAGGAGCTTGGCCGCGAGCCCGGCCTGCTGCCCCTGCCGGAGGAATCCACGCTCAGGCAGGCCCTCTGCGCCCTGCCCGGCCGCAGCGCATATTTCGAGACCGCGACCCATGTCATCCGCTACGCGGACGCGCGCGCCTTTGCGGACAGCTTCCGCAACATCGGCGCGGACCAGCCCCGGCCCGGCTACCGGCCAGGGCCCATCCGCCCGGTGCTCCAGCGCTTTGCGGCGGGCATGGACGCCACGGCCTTCGTCCTCTATGGCCTCATCACAGAGGCCAGGTAACGCAAGGAGCGAGGCATGAAGGTTTTCGTCACCGGCACGGACACCGACGCCGGAAAGACCATCGTTTCCGCCTGGCTGTGCCTGCACAGCGGGGCGGACTACTGGAAGCCCATCCAGTCCGGCCACCCGCCGGACCGCGACGCCGACACCGTGGCCCGGCTTTCCGGCGCGCACATCCACCCGGAGCGGCACCTCTTCCGCGCGGCCCTTTCCCCCCACGACGCCGCGCGACTGGAAGGCAGACGCGTGGACCTGGACGACTTCCGCCTGCCCGCAACCTCCCGGCCCCTGGTCATCGAGGGCGCGGGCGGAGTGCTGGTGCCGGTGAACGAACGGGCCACCATGCTCGACCTCATGCAACGCCTGGGCGCACCGGTCATCGTGGCCGCCCGCAGCGGGCTGGGCACCATCAACCACACCTGCCTGACCC
This sequence comes from uncultured Desulfocurvus sp., assembly GCA_964446455.1. Lineage (GTDB taxonomy): Bacteria > Desulfobacterota > Desulfovibrionia > Desulfovibrionales > Desulfovibrionaceae > Humidesulfovibrio. Next base: position 9,477 of record CAYUOW010000066.1, on the reverse strand, counting down.
TCATGGCCCTGCGCTCGCGCGGCATTGCCGTGCTCGGCGTGGTGCTCTCGGGCCCGCCCAACCCCGGCAACCGCGAAGGCATTGAACATTTCGGCAACGTGAAGGTGCTGGCGGAAATCCCGCCCCTGGACCCGCTCTCCAGGGAATCCCTTAAACGCGTGGCCCCCCTGCCCGGAGCCCTGGACTGGATACGGTGGAAGTCATGAGCGCGAAATCAAAGAGCATTGTCGACATCGACCGCCAATACGTCTGGCACCCCTTCACCCAGGAGCGCACCGCGCCGCCGCCCCTGCCTGTGGCCCGGGCCAAGGGCGCCAGCCTGTTCCTGGAGGACGGCCGCGAGCTCTTGGACATGGCCTGCTCCTGGTGGGTCAACGTGCACGGCCACAGCCACCCCAAAATCGCGGAGGCCATCGCCCGGCAGGCGGCCACCATGGAGCACGTGATCTTCGCGGGCTTCACCCACGAGCCGGCGGCCCGGCTGGCGGAATCTATCGTAAATGCCCTGCCGCGGCCGCTTTCCCGCGTGTTCTACTCGGACAACGGCTCAACGGCCGTCGAAGTGGCGCTGAAGATGGCCTGGCAGTACTGGCGCAACACAGGCGACAGCACCCGCCGCCTGTTTCTGGCCTTTTCCGGCGGCTACCACGGCGACACCTTCGGGGCCATGGCCGTGGGCCGCACCTCCGGCTACTACGAGCCTTTCAATGACCTGATGTGCGAGGTGCGCCACCTGCCCTTCGCCCCCACCTGGCTGGACGATGCGGATTGCGAGGCGCGGGAGGCCCGGGCCCTGGCCGAGATCGATGCCCTGCTGGCCGCCCACGGGCACGAGGCAGCGGCCTTCCTGGCCGAGCCCTTGGTGCAGGGGGCCAGCGGCATGAACATGTGCCGCCCGGAGTTCCTGCGCGCCGTGGTGGAACGCATGCAGGCCCGCGGCATTCCGGTGATCCTGGACGAGGTCATGACCGGCTTCGGCCGTACGGGCACCATGTTCGCCATGGAACAGGCCGGGGTCGTGCCGGACCTCGTGTGCCTGTCCAAGGGCATCAGCGGCGGCTTCCTGCCGCTTGCGGCCACCGTGGCCAACACGCGCATCTACGAGGCCTTTCTGGGCGAGGACTTCCACACGGCCTTTGCCCACGGCCATTCCTTCACCGCCAATCCCCTGGGCTGCGCCGCTGGCGTGGCCTCCTTCGCCCTGTTCAAGGAGGAAGGCACCCTGGAGCGCATCGGGCGCATCACCGCGTCCAACCGCGCCTGGCTGGCCGAGGTCGCACAGCTTCCTGGCGTCACCCGGCCGCGTGCCCTGGGGTCCATCGCCGCGGTCACTCTCGGGTCGGACGAAGGTGACTACCACGCGACCGTGGGTGCGGCGGTGAAGGCCAAGTGCTTCGAGCGCGGCCTGCTCATCCGGCCCATGGGCAACGTGGTCTACCTCATGCCGCCCGCCTGCGTGACCCCGCAGGAACTGGCCCGCGCCCAGGAAGGGCTGATCGAGGTGCTGCGCGAGACGGCCCAGCTGTACGCGTCCTGATCCACAAAGCGAAGCGCACGAAAAAAAACGCCCGCTCCGGCAAGTCACCGGGGCGGGCGTTTCGATTCATTGTAAGGGGCTGCGGCTAATCAGCCTGGAACAGGCCGCTCTTGCCGCCGCTCTTGTACACCAGGCGGCAATCGGTGATGCGGATGTCCTTCTGCACGGCCTTGCACATATCGTAGATGGTGGCAGCGGCCATCTGGGCGGCCACAAGGGCCTCCATCTCCACGCCGGTCTTGGCGCTGGTGCGGGCCTCGGCCTCGATGTGCACGATGTTCGCCGCCTCGTCGACCTCGAAGCTGATGTCGGCGAAGTCCAGCGGCAGCGGGTGGCACAGGGGAATGAGCTCCGCAGTGCGTTTGGCGGCCAGGATGCCCGCCACGCGCGCGGTGCCGAGCACCTCGCCCTTGGGCAGTGCCTTCTGCACCAGCAGGGCCATGGTCTGGGCGTTGAGCACCACGTCCACCTTCACGCGGGCGATGCGCACGCTCTCGCTCTTGGCGGAGACGTCCACCATGCGGGCGCGGCCCGCCTCGTCCAGATGCGAGAACTCCTGGCCCATGGCTAGTCTCCCATGACCTTTTCTTTGGCCTTCTTGAAGAAGTTCTTGGCCTTCTTGAGGGGCTTCTCCTCCTCAAGACGCGCGAACTCGCGCAGGAGCTCCTCCTGCTTGGAGGTCAGCCCGCTGGGCGTCTCCACCTTGATCTCGATGAGCAGGTCACCCTTGCGGCCGCCGCCCGGGTGGGGCAAGCCCATGCCGCGCAGCTGGAACACCTCGCCGCCCTGGGTGCCCTTGGGGATGTCCACGGTGACGGGCTCGTCCAGGGTGGGGATCTCGATCTTGTCGCCCAGGGCCGCCTGCACCATGCTGATGTTGCGGCGCAGAATCAGGTTCTGGTCCTGGCGGTCGAAGGTCTTGTCCGGCTCCACGCTGATGACCACGTACAGGTCGCCGTGGGGGCCGCCGTTGGCTCCGGCCTCGCCCTCGCCACGCAGGCGCAGACGCGAACCGTCGTCAACACCGGCCGGGATGCGCACCTTGAGCTCGCGCGTCTGGCTGGTGAGGCCAGCGCCCCGGCAGGCGGCGCAGAACTTGGTGATGATCTTGCCCCGGCCGTGGCAGCTGGGACAGGTGACGGAGATGCGGAAGAAGCCCTGTGCCTGCTGCACGCTGCCCGTGCCGCGGCACTGGCGGCAGTCGGTCATGTCGGTGCCGGGCTCGGCTCCGGTTCCCTTGCACTCCTGGCAGGGCACGTTCATGGGGATCTTGAGGGTGACCTCATCGCCCTTGGCGGCCTGCCGGAAGCTGATGTTCAGGTTGTAACGCAGGTCCATGCCGGCCTGGGGACGGCGTCCGCCGCCTCGACCGGCCCCGGCGAAGCCGAAGACCTCGCCGAAGATATCACTGAAGGCGCCGAAGATGTCCTCGGACGAGTTGAAGCCCTGGCCTGCGCCGTTCAGGCCGTCGTGGCCGAAGGTGTCGTAGCGGCGGCGCTTCTCGGCGTCACGCAGCACGTCATAGGCCTCGGCGGCCTCCTTGAACTTCGTCTCGGCGTCCGGGTCGTCCTGATTGCGGTCAGGGTGGAACTCGAAGGCCAGCTTGCGGTAGGCGCGCTTGATCTCGTCATCCGAGGCGTTCTTCTGCACCCCGAGGACTTCGTAGAAATCACGTTTGGACATGGGACTGTTCTTTATGCTTCAGGCGCCTGGATACCGGCCTCGGGGATGGACTCGCCGGGCAGAACCTTGCCTTCGGCGATCTCGCGCAGGGCGGTGACGGCTTCCTTGTTGCGGGACTCGATGAGCGGGGCGTAGCCCTCGCGGTACTGCTTCACGCGCTTGATGGCCATCTGCACGATGAGAAAACGGTTGGGGACCTTTTCCAGACAATCTTCGACGGTAATTCTCGCCATGAAGCACTCCTTGAAAGCAGGGTTGGACTGAAATACCGCGCTATTGCGCAGCCTTTTGCTGCCGCGCGGGCAGATATCCTTGCACATCCTCAAGCAACTGGCTGGTGACGGGGTAGAACATTTCCTCCGCGCCCACCTTGAGCCAGCACTGGTCCGCCGGAAGGCGGGGATCTGTAAAGAACGTAAACGTAGACAACACCTTGCCATCCTTCGTCAAAAGGTCGAACTCAAGGCGTTGCACTGCCGGGTAGCCCAGGCGGGCCACGGGCTCGGCTTCGAACCTTAATTCTTTAAGTCGCCACAGCGTCATGTCAATACCCGGGATCTTGCGACCGTTGTCCCGCTCTTCCCAGCCGGAGGGGGTCTTGTCCACCTGCAGGGTCTGGTTGTTCATGACGGAGTAGATGCGCGCGCCCTCGACACGGGAGGAGTCGAAGTTCACAACGCCGCGCCACTGCATGTCGTAGGCCTGGCGCACAAGATTCCTGGCCTTCTCGCGGTCAATGAGGAAGCCCGCCGGGTGCCGGGTGGAGCGTCCGTAGACCTGGTCCGCGTCCAGCGGGGCGAACAGTTCAAGCTTCAGCGGGGCCGCGGCCTTGGGCAGCTGCATCTCAATGCTGCACGCGGGCCTGCCAGTGATCTGCCGGTCCGGCCGGGTGAGTATCACGTCCGCGCCGATGGCGGTCAGGTTGTGCACATACAGCCGCACCTCGGAAGACGTGACCGTGGTGGCCTGCATGGAGGCCGGGGCGACGAAGTGGAAGGTGTCGTCCTTGCGTTCCAGGTCCCACTGCACGCCATGGCCGCCGTACAGGGTCAGGCGCTGCACATCCTCGCCGCGCACTTCAAGAAGCCTGGTGTCGAAGTAGTGCTCCGCCGGCTTCTCGAAATGGTGCAGCACGCTGGCGTCCAGCAGGAACACGGCCTCCGGGGCCAGGGTGCTGTGCGCGTACAGGGCCGCACCGGTCGGGGTCTCGTGGCCCAGGGTCAGCCGGACTTCGCGGTCGTCGGCGCTCACGGGCTTGAGCAGGATCTGCACCGTGGGCGCGTCCAGTCCCAGGGCCGAGGCGTCGGCCCCGGCGGTCTGCTCCAGCATCTGGCTGGGGCGGTTATGGGAAATGGCGGTAAGCAAGGCTTCGATGCGGGCCGGGTCCGCCGGGATGGGCAGGGCGTCGGCCTCCTCGCCCTCAAGGCGCACCACCCAGCCGGAACCTTCGCGCAGCAGGGTATAGTGCTCCTTGCGGGTCACCACCTCGATGCTCTTCACGGCGTCGAGGGAGTAGTCCGGCCAGATGCTCATGGCCAGGCGCTGCTCCTGCTGGTACAGGAAAACACCAACGCCCAGGGCTATGAATAGCACCAGGAGCAGCAGCATGCCGAAGCGGGTTGCGGAGTTGGTCAAGGCTGGCCTTCCAGATATGGCTAAGGGCAGCGCCCGGAGAATGTATTTGAGCCGCGGAATGGGGGCGCGGCGGAAGTATTTCTCAATTTTTTACGTATCGGCAACACAAAGGAGTTTCAGTTAACCGGGCCATGCTTGCATGTCAAGCGCAAATGCCCTAAGTCCGGCCCTCGGGCGCAGTGAAGCCGGCCCTTGAGGAGATTTCATGTCGGGATTCAACAAACTCACCTACGCGCAGAAGAAATGTGTCAGCACCGTGGGCATGCTGATGCAGAAAACAGGCATGGCCGGGCCGGGCGCACGCATCGGCGTGGCCGTTTCCGGCGGGGTGGACAGCTTCGCCCTCATCAAGACCCTCACCATCCGCAAGGCCATCCTGCCCTTTCCCATCGAGCTCATGGTGCTGCACGTGAATCCGGGCTTCAACCCGGAGAGCCACCTGCCGCTGGTGGACTGGTGCAAGCGCGAGGGGCTCTCGGCGCACATCGAGCTCACCGACCACGGTCCGCGCGCCCATTCCGACGAGAACCGCAAGAACTCGCCCTGCTTCTTCTGCGCCATGCTGCGCCGCAAGCGGCTGTTCGACCTGTGCCGCGAGTACAACCTGACCCACTTGGCCTTTGGGCACAATGCCGATGATCTGGTGGTGACCTTCTTCATGAATGTCGTGCAGAACGGCCGCGTGGACGGGCTTACCGCCGCGGAGGACTTCTTCAGGGGCCGGCTCAAGGTCATACGTCCGGCGCTGTTTCTGGAAAAATCCTTCATGCGCGCAGCCGCACGCCAATGGGAACTGCCCATCTGGAAGAACGACTGCCCATCCTCCGGCAGCACCCGCCGGAAGGAGATCCACGACTGGCTCCAACTTGAGATGGGCCACGACAAGCGCATCCGCCAGAATGTCTTCAACGCCCTCACCCGCTACCAGCTGGACCGGCAGAAGGAACCTTCCCCGCGTGAACTTGACCCAGGTTCCATCATGGGCTAGGGGAATGAACTCTGGAGGCATGTCCGCGTTTTTACTGGGCGTGTACTAAATTCACCATGTTATTCGGCAAGTTCCATATCGTCATCTTCCGCGAGAAGCGCGGCAGCACCCGCAAGCTCCAGCTTCGCGGCTGGATGCTCTTGGGCCTTGGCGCCCTGCTTGTGGCGCTTTTGGCCGGCAATCTGGTGCTGCTCAAGAACGCGACCACCAGCGGCAGCCTGGAACGCAGCCTGAACATCACGGAAAAATCCGCCAACGAGCAGAAGTCCCAGCTCCTGAATCTGAGCCAGAAGCTCGTCACCCTCCAGAAGGACGTTTCCCGCATCCGCGACTTCGACTCCAAGCTCCGTGTCATGATCAACCTGGAGCAGGAGAACACCATCAGCGTTGCCGGCCGCGGCGGCCCCGGCCAGGACATGACCAAGGGCTACCTGCCCATCTACCGCCAGGAGCTCCTTGCCCGCAAGATGAACGAGTTCCTCCGCCAGCTTTCGGTGGAGGCCAGGCTCGAGGAAGTCCGCCAGCAGGAAATCATCCAGCGCCTGCGCGCCAACAAGGACGTGCTTGAATCCACGCCCTCGGTGTGGCCGGCGGGCGGCTGGGTCACCTCCGGCTTCGGCTGGCGCAGCTCCCCCTTCACGGCCAAGAAGGAATTCCACAAGGGCCTGGACATCAGCGCGCCCTCGGGCACGCCCATCTACGCGCCCTCGCGCGGCGTCATCTCCTTCATCGAACGCGACCCGGCCTACGGCCTGGTGTTGAACGTCACCCACGGTACCGGCCTGGTGACGCGCTACGCCCACCTCTCGCGCGTCAACGTGAAGCAGGGCCAGGTGGTGCAGCGTGGCGAGGTCATCGCCTTCATCGGCGATTCCGGCCGCAGCACGGGCCCGCATCTGCACTATGAAGTGCGCATCGGCGGTGTTCCCGTGAACCCCATGCGCTACATCCTGAACTAGCGCTCCCTGTTTCCCCTCTTCCCGGCGCAACACGCCAGCGAGCCTTGCCACTTTACGCCCCGCGCAAGGTGGGCTAGGCTCACGCGAATGTATGCGAGCAGATTCGTGCACCGTGCACGGAACGCTTCCATGCGGCAGGCAAACGCGCAGCGGCGGGCAATGGATATCTTCAATTTCGACCCCAGCATGGTCTTGAGCTTCTACCTGACGCTGTTCCGCATCAGCGTAGTGCTCTTCATCATGCCCTTTTTCGGGGACACGCTGCCCAACGTGATGAAAGCCGCCATGCTGCTCGTGCTCACCCTGGCGGTGTGGCCCAAGCTCTCCTTTCCGGGCGCGGCCTTCCCTGCCCACCCCTTCAACATCGCCATCATGTTCGCGGGCGAGATCGTCCTCGGCCTCACCCTGGGCTGCATCGTGCGCATGCTCATCGCGGCCGTGCAGATAGGCGGCGCCATCATCAACTTCCAGATGGGCTTCTCCATGGTCAACTCCATCGACCCCCTGACCGGCCAGCAGGAGCCCATGACCACGCACTTCATCTACATGTGCACCATGCTCACCTTCCTGTCCTTGAACGGGCACCTGCACCTGATCCGCGCCCTGGGCAACAGCTTCGACATCGTGCCGCCGGGCGGGCTTTTCCTCACCCCGGAGCTCATGACCGAGGTCATGCTCTTCTCCAAACAAATGTTCGTGCTGGGTGTGCGCATCGCAGCCCCCGTCATCATGGCCCTGTTCCTGGTCGACCTGGCCCTGGCGATCATCTCGCGCACGGCCCCGCAGATGAACATCCTGGTCATGGGCTTTCCGCTCAAGATCGCCGTGGGCTTCCTGTTCCTCTCCTATGTCATGGAGATGATGAGTGAATACGTCACCAACTTCATCGAGGCCATGGACCAGGTGTTCCTCCACCTGATGCAGCTTGGCGCGCCCCACGTGTAGCGCAGGCAATACGAGCGGCCCATGTCGAGAGAAGATCCGAGCAGAACAGAAAAGGCGACCCCCAAACGGGTCAAGAAGGCCCGCGAGGAAGGCAGCGTCGCCAAATCGCCCGAGGTCAGTAAGGTCGTGGTCCTGCTGGCCGGCGTCGTGGCCATGCGCTACATGGGGCCCTTCTACCTCAAGAACCTGAACGAGGTCTTCCAGTGGTTCTTCACGGAAGGCCTGCGCCAGACCCTGGACCAGCAGACCGTGTACAGCATGCTGCTGTGGTCCTCGGCCAAGATCGCCCTCATGGTGCTGCCGGTGATGATCATCATCGCCATCGCGGCCTATGTCACCATGCGTTTGCAGGTGGGCAGCCTGTGGTCCCTCAAGTTCAGCTGGGACCGCATCAGCTTCAATATCTTCAAGGCGCTGAAGAACATGATGGCCAGCCCCGAGACCGTGGTGCGCCTGGTGCGCGACATCGCCCAGGCCATCGCCGTGGGCGTGGCCCCCTACATCGTCATCAAGCAGGAGCTGCCCAACCTGACGCCCCTGTTCCACCAGAACGTCATGGGCATCACGAGCTACATGCTCCTCGTGTCCTACAAGATGTTCTGCTACGCCCTCGTGCCCATGATCCTCATCGCCATCGCCGACCTGTGGTGGACGCGCTACCGCTACGACGACAACCTCATGATGACCAAGGAAGAGGTGAAGGACGAGCGCAGGCAGTCGGAAGGCGACCCGGAGATCAAGCAGAAGCAGTTGCGCAAGATGTACCAGGTCATGGGCCGCAGGCTCACCACCACCGTGCCCAAGGCCGACGTGGTCATCACCAACCCCACCCACTACGCCGTGGCCCTGCGCTACGACCTGACCGAGGCTCCGGCCCCCATGGTGCTGGCCAAGGGCGTGGACCGCATCGCCCTGAAAATACGCGAAATCGCCATCGAGAACGACGTCCCTCTGCACGAGAATCCACCCCTGGCACAGGCTTTGTATAAGCAGGTGGAAATCGGTGAGGCAATCCCCGAGGAAATGTATCAGGCCGTGGCCGCCATTTTGGCCAAACTGGCGAAATTCAAGAGTCGCCGGGCCTGATCCAAGCCTTGATAGGTTGACGCCTCCGCCGCTTTCCAAACCGCGAGGAGCGTCAACAAAATGTCCCAGAGCGCCAAATTCGCCGCCATAGACATCGATTACGCGAAGTTCGCCAAGCAGGGCGACGTCATGCTGGCCGTGGGCGTGGTCATCATTCTCATGGTGATGCTCGTGCCCATGCCGACGATCCTCCTTGACCTTCTGCTCACCTTCAGCATCAGCATCTCCATCGTGGTTCTCATCACCTGCATGTTCATGCAGTCGCCCATGGAATTCACGATCTTCCCGTCCCTGCTGCTCGTCACAACCCTGCTCCGGCTCTCGCTCAACGTGGCGGCCACGCGCCTGGTGCTCCTGCACGGCGACGAGGGCACAAGCGCGGCGGGCTCGGTCATCCAAAGCTTCGGCGAATTCGTTGTCGGCGGCAATTACGCCATCGGCATCGTCATCTATTTCATCCTGTTCACCATCAACAAGACCGTCATCGTCGCCGGTATGACGCGCATCGCCGAAGTGGCCGCGCGCTTCACCCTCGATTCCATGCCCGGCAAGCAGATGGCCGTTGAGGCGGACCTGAACGCGGGCCTTATCGACGAACCCGAGGCCACCCGGCGCCGCGACAAAATCCGCAAGGAAGCCGACTT
>CAYUOW010000065.1:4866-15259 GCA_964446455.1 uncultured Desulfocurvus sp. | reverse complement strand
TTCATGGTCACCGCGCCCATGCTGACGCAGGGCGTGGACGTGGACCTGCCCAAGACGCGCAGCGTGCGCACCCTGCCAGCGGGCAGCGACCACCTGGTGCTGACCGTGAACAAGGACGGCGGGCTCTTCCTCGACGAATACAACGTTCCCTTCGACGACCTGCGCAACCATCTGACGAACCTGGTGGTCTCGCAGCACAAACAGCTGTACCTGCGCGCCGACAAGGAAGTGCCCTACGGCGTGGTGGTCAAGGTCATGGGCGAGATCAAGAGCGTGGGCATCGAGAAGCTCGGCATCGTGGCCGAGAGCAGCGAGCAGAACGTTCCCGGCCAGCCCTCTGGTCAATCAGGCGACAAGGCCAAGAAGCCCTAGGCTTACGAGGTTTTTGCAGTGCAGGAATCCAGGCGATCCACCAGCTTCCTCCTCTCGCTTGCGCTGCATGCGACGCTTGTGGTGTTGGCCATGCTCAACCTGAGCGCCAATCTCAAGCTGGACATGGACAAGCCCATGTACACGGTGGACCTCGTGTCGCTGAATCCTTCCGAGGATCCGGCCGCGGGCGAGACCGGCGAGGCCGCAGGCGCGCCCCCGGCCCTGGCCGAGGGCCAGACCGAGGAGCAGCAGGCCGCCGCGGCCGCCATTCCGCCCCCGCCCGCCAAGGCCGAGAAGGCCAAGCCCGAGCCGAAGGTGGACGACGCCAAGGCCATCAGCGAGAAAAAGGTCGACGAGAAGAAGAAGCCGGAGAAGAAGGAAGAAAAGAAGGAAGAGAAGACCCCGCCCAAGCCGACCAAGCCGGAGGAGAAGAAGCTCACCAAGGAGGAACTGCTGAAGCAGGCCCTGCAGGACGTGAAGCAGGATGTTTCCTCCAAGGCCAAGGACACCAAGCACAAGACTCCGGAGGCCAAGCCCGACCCCGTGGCGGGCGAGCTGGCGGCCCTGCGCAAGTCCACCGGCGGCAATATTTTCACCGCTGGCGGCACCGGCCCCGGCGGCGCGGGCGGCGGCAAGGGCACGGGCGCTGGCGGCACCGGCACCGGCCTCATGAGCGTCTACGGCGACATCGTGAAGCAGATCATCCGCAAGAACTGGCGCTACCAAACTTTCGGCACAGAGACCAACGTGGCCGTGACCCTAGAGATAAAGATCGATCCGCAGGGCAAGATACTCAGTTCCAAGGTGGTCACGCCCTCGGGCAAGCCCGGGTTCGACGACTCGGCCATGCGCGCCGTGGCCGAGACCCAGACCCTGCCGCCCCCGCGCGTCAAGACCCTGGACACCCTGCGCATTACCTTCAACCTTCAGGACGTGCTGAAGTAACTTCAGCAATCTGTGAGCAAAATGAAACTGAAGACCTGGATACTGACCTGCCTCCTGGTTCTGCTGTTCACCGAGGGCGCGCGCGCTGGCGACGCCATGTCGGTGGACATCTTCGGCCCCGGCCAGAACAAGGTGAACATCCTTGTGCTGCCGGCGCGCGGCCCCGGCGGCCCCGGCACCAGCGCCCTGGCCAAGAGCTTCAGCGAGACCGTGCAGAGCGACATCAGCTACCTGCCGTTTCTGCGCCTGGCCTACATGAACGAGGTGCTGGGCGGCGATCCGAGCAAGGGGCTCAAGGCCGACGACATCGACTTCAAGCCCCTGCAGCTGGGCCGCATCGACCTGGTGATGACCGTGGGCGGCCACGGCCAGGAGCTTGAGGCCCGGGTGTACGAGACCTACACGCGCAAATTGCTCGTGGGCAAGTCGTACAGCCAGGTGGACGAGTCCGGCGTGGCCCTGGTGGCCGACCGCTTCACCGCCCAGCTCATGCGCGTGCTTACCGGCAAGAGCGGCTTCTTCGATTCCACCCTGGCCTTTTCCAAGCGCGTCAACGGCGGCAAGGAGCTGTTCACGGGCTCGGCTCTGGGCCGGGGCATCACCCAGATCACCAACGACGGCGGCTTCAACGTCAGCCCCTCCTGGTCCAAGGACGGCCGCTTCGTGGCCTACACCAACATCTCCGACAAGGGCCACCGCCTGGGCATCTGGGACCGCGGCAAGCGCTACTCGCGCCTGCGCAAGTTCGGCGGCAACGTGGCCATCAGCCCCACGTACACCCCGGACGGCCGCATCGCCATTTCGCTCTCCATCAACGGCCATCCGGACATCTACCTGCTGGACAACGACATGAACCCCGGCCAGCCCCTGGCGCCCAGCTGGGCCATCAGCGTCTCCCCCAGCTTCGACCTCTCGGGCCGCAAGATGGTCTTCTGCTCCGGCCGCCTGGGCGGACCGCAGATCTTTCTCCTGAACCGCGACACCGGCGCCGTGGACCGCATCACCTACGAGGGCAGCTACAACACCAGGCCTTCCCTGAGCCCCGACGGCCGTTTCGTGGTCTTCGCGCGCATGACCGGCGACGGCCACCGCATCTTCATCCGCGACCTGGTGGCCAACCAGGAGCGGCAGATCTCCTTCGGCCCCGGCAACGACGAGGATCCGAGCTTCGATCCGGACGGCTACTTCGTCTCCTTTGCCTCCAGCCGCAACGGCGGCACCAAGATCTTCGTCACCACGCGCTACGGCGACCCGGCCAAGCAGATTCCCACAGGCGCGGGCGACGCCATGGCCCCGGCCTGGGGTGTGGCCCCGGCACTTGATTAGACGGTCAAAAAGGCTCTTGCATTTCGCGTCAAACAGGCGGAAGATGCGCGCCTGGACAAATTCGTTGCTTCGTGTATCTTTTTATATCGGCAGTCCTTGCAACGCGCGCTTGAGCGCAACGGAATTTGAAGGAGGAACCATGAACGCCAAACGTCTTTTCGGAAGTATTCTGATGATGTGCATGCTTGTGGCCCTGGGCGCTGGTTGCGCCAAGAAGACCACCGACGCCATGCCCGCCTCGGCCACCAAGGTCGAGATCTCGGACAAGGATACCGACTGGCAGAGCAAGCCCGCTCCGGCCCGCAGCCTCACCGAGGACGAAATGCGCGCCCAGATGCGTGAGCAGGCTCAGCGCGACCTCGGAAACATGATTTTCTTCGCCTTTGACTCCTTCGAGCTGACCCCGGAAAGCCGCGACGTGCTGAACGCCAAGGCCGACGCCATGAAGAAGTACTCCCTGTTCAACATCGTCATTGAAGGCCACTGCGACGAGCGCGGCACCAGCGAGTACAACCTCGCCCTGGGCGAGCGCCGCGCCAAGGCCGCGCAGCAGTTCCTGAACCAGCTGGGCATCCCCGACAGCCGCATGACCATCGTCAGCTACGGCAAGGAGCGCCCGCTTGATCCCGGCAAGACCGAAGCCGCCTGGTCCAAGAACCGCCGCGACGAATTCAAGCTGCAGAACTAGTCCTTACGCCAAGACATGTGAAGCCGCCGTTGCCTTCGGGCAGCGGCGGCTTTTTTTGCGTCCGTTTGCCAGCGCGTGGCCGGGCGCATGGCGCAGCGCGTGATCGAGGCAGGGGAGGGGACGGCTGCGGCGGCGCGGGTGAGCGTCGAGGATGCGCCGGGAATTGCGGGCGGCGACTAGATGAACAGGCGGATGAGGGCGAAGGCCCCGGCGGCGAAGATTCCGGCCACCAGGTCGTCGAGCATGACGCCCAGGCCGCCGGGCACGCGGCGTTCCACGGCGCGGATGGGCCAGGGCTTCAGGATGTCGAAGAGGCGGAACAGGGCGAAGAGGGTCAGAAGATCCAGCGGCATGGACTGGGACCAACCCAGGAGGTGAAAGGGCGCAAAGGCCGTCCACTGGCCCAGCAGCTCGTCCACCACCACGCAGCCGGGGTCCTTGCGGCCCAGGGCCTTCTCGGCCCGGGCGGCGGCCCAGGCCCCCACGCCGAGCACCAGGCCCAGGGCGGCCAGGCGCGCGGAAAGCGGCAAGGGCATGAAGCACCAGGGAGCCGCGGCCGTGGCGGCCAGGCTGCCCCAGGTGCCGGGAGCCTTTGGCAGGCGGCCGACTGGCCCAAGGGTGGCGATGAACACGGCGGCGCTGTCCGTGGCGCTCTGGGAGCGGTGCTGGCTCATGATGCGGGCCGCACCGTGGCGCCGGCCGGGGCGGCGTCGATGAACCCCAGGGTGGCGAGTTCCTCCATCAGCTGCCCGGCGCGGAAGGGCTTGGTCAGGAACGAGGCCGCGTGGCCGTGGATGAACGCGCGCGAGGCTGTCTGGTGGTCGTTCAGCACCGTGGTGACGATGACCTTGGCCCGGGCGGATTCGACCAGCCCGAAGGCGTCCTCGGTGGCGCGAAGCTGCTCCAGGGCCTTCAGGCCGTCGATGCCGGGCAGCATGATGTCGAGGAAGACCAGGTCGAAGGGGGCGTCCGTCGCCAGGGCGCGCTGGTGCTCCTTGAGGCCCGCCTCGCCCGTGCCCACGGCCACGCAGGCGGCGTAGGGCTTGAGGGCAAGAAGCAGGAACTCGCGGTTCACCTGCTCGTCCTCGACGATGAGCACCTTGAGCATGGCGTGTCCTGGGCCTAGCCCTGGCCCAGCTCCATCACGGCCTCGAACAGGAAGTGGTCCACCACGTGGCAAAGCATGTGCCCGGCCGCGATGTGCACTTCCTGGATGACCGCGGTGTCCTTGCTGGGCACGCTGATGAGGTGGTCGCACAAGGGTTCCATCTCGCCGGTCATGGCGCCGCACATGCCGATGGTGACGAGCCCGCGGCTCTTGGCCTCGCGCAGGGCGGCGATGACGTTGCGGCTGGTGCCGGAGGTGCTGATGCCGATCAGGATGTCGCCCGCCAGGCCAAGGGCCTGCACCTGCTTCACGAACACCAGGTCGAAGCCGTAGTCGTTGCCGATGGCGGTGAGGATCGAGGTGTCGGTGGTCAGCGCCATGGCCGGCAGGGGCGGCCGCTCCAACTTGAAGCGGTTCACGAACTCCGCGGCCAGGTGCTGGCTGTCGGCGGCGCTGCCGCCGTTGCCGCAGAACAGGATCTTCCCGCCCTCGGTGAGGGTGAGGGCCATGACGCGGGCGATGTCCACCAGGCCCTGGGCGTTCTCTTCAAAGAAAGCCTCGCGGGCGCGCAGTCCTTCGCGGGCGTGTTCCAATACTTTACGTACAGCTTTTTCTGACATGCATGCTCCGTGGTATGGCAAGAAATTTCGCCAAGCGCCAAGTGAAATACACGAATTCTCCACCACAGGCAACGCGGCGTGGGGCGTGTGGCCGGAGAATAATATTCGGTGCGCGGGCAAGTGCCCCGCTTGCGGGAAAAAACCCTTTGAACTCCATTTACGTTTGGGTTAGATGAGGAAATGCGGTTTGGGTTGCACAGTTTTTTACAATTTTCGCGAGGAGGAACGGATGAAAAAGATGACCGTCAAGGTGCTCGTGGCGATTTTCGCCCTTGCCCTGGGTTCTTTCGCCCTGATGGGCTGCGGCAAGGACAGCGACACGATCAAAGTGGGCTTCAACCTTGAGTTGACCGGCGACATCCCGAAGGTCGGCGAGGCTTCCAAGTTCGCGGCCGAGATGCTCAAAGAGGACATCAACTCCAAGGGCGGCCTGGAAGTGGGCGGCAAGAAGTACAAGCTCGAGTTCATCTACCAGGACAACGAAGCCAAGGCTGAGAGCGCCGTCAACGCCGCTCTGAAGCTCATCAACCAGGACAACGTCGTGGCCATCGTGGGCCCGAACTCCTCCAAGCAGGCCATTCCTGCCGGCGCCACCTGCAACGACTCGCAGGTGCCCATGGTGACCCCGTGGTCCACCAACCCCGACACCACCAAGGACCGCCCCTGGGTGTTCCGCGCCTGCTTCCTGGATCCCTTCCAGGGTCCCGTGGCCGTGAACTTCGCCTCCAAGCAGTTCGGCGCCAAGACCGCCGCGGTCATCTTCGACATCGCCAACGACTACTCCAAGGGCCTGGGCGAGATCTTCAAGGCCGAGTGGGAGAAGAAGATGGGCGCCGGTTCCGTGGTCGGCTTCGAGTCCCACGGCACCAAGGACCAGGACTTCTCCGCCCAGCTGACCAAGATCATCGCCGCCAAGCCTGACTTCATCTTCGTTCCCGACAACTACAATCAGGTCGCGCTCATCGTGAAGCAGGCCCACGACCTCGGCTACAAGGGCCCCTTCATGGGTTCCGACGCCTGGGGCTCCGCTGAGCTGATGACCCTGTGCGGCAAGGACTGCATCGGCCAGTTCTTCAGCACCCACTACGCCGCCGCCGGCGCCCAGGGTGCCACCAAGGAATTCATCGACCGCTACAACACCAAGTACAAGTACGTGCCGGACGACGTGGCCGCCCTGACCTGGGACGCCACCCGCCTGGTGCTGCAGGCCATCCAGTCCGCCGGCAAGGTGGAGAAGGACATCAAGGCCGAGCGCAAGCTCGTCCGCGACGCCCTGGCCGGCATCAAGGAATTCGCGGGCATCACCGGCAACATGAAGTTCGCCGGCACCGGCGACCCCAACAAGTGCGCCGTGGTTGTCCAGATCAGCCCCGAGGGCAAGTTCGAGTTCAAGGAAACCGTCTGCCCCGAGTAGACGTTTAGGAAATTGCGCGCGGCGGGGGCCGGCTTGGCCCCCGCCCGCCTCGTTTTGCGCAACGGGCTGTCTGCCTGACGCCCCTCCGCCGGGACGGCGGACCTCATTCATGACCCCCCGAGCGCAAGCTTCACTCTCAAAGCCAAGGTGCCCCCGGTGGAAATTTTTCAGCATATTCTGAACGCGTTGCAGTTCGGCAGCTTCTACGCCCTCATCGCCCTGGGGTATACCCTGGTCTACGGCGTGCTCCGGCTCATCAATTTCGCCCACGGCGACATCTTCATGGTCGGCGCGTACATCGCGTTCTTCGTGGCCGTGTCGCTGCTGGGCTCGGGCGGCGTGCCGCTCGGCCTGAGCATGAACCCGGCGCTGGCGCTCGCCATCACCGTGCCCCTGACCATGGTGCTCACCTCCCTGGTGGGCGTTGCGCTGGAGCGCACCATGTACCGGCCCCTGCGCCGCAAGGGCGCAAACCGCCTCTACGTGGTCATCACCGCGCTCATGGCCGGCTTGATGCTTGAGAACGGCAACCTCGCGCTCCTCGGCGCCAGCCGCAAGCGCTTCCCGGACATGATCGACAAGGTGGTGTGGGACCTGGGCGGCGGCGTGTCCGTGACGAACCTCAAGGTCATCGTCATCGTGGCCGCCATCGCGGTGTTCCTGCTTTTGCAGTTCATCGTCACCAAGACCAAGATCGGCATGGCCATGCGCGGCATCAGCTACGACAAGTTCGCCATCCCGCTCATGGGCATCCCGCTCGACACCATCATCGTGTTCACCTTCATTTTGGGCTCCAGCATGGCCGGCCTGGCGGGCATCCTCTTCGCCATGAGCTACCCCATCCTTGAGCCCTACATGGGCGCGCTGATCGGCTGGAAGGCCTTCATCGCCGCGGTTGTGGGCGGCATCGGCGACATCCGCGGCGCCATCGTGGGCGGCTTCCTGCTCGGCTTCATCGAGATCGGCGTTGTGGCCGTATTCCCCAGCACCCTGCGCGACCTGTTCGCCTTCTCGGTGCTCTTAATCATTCTCTGGCTCAGACCCACGGGCATCTTCGGCGTGGCCCAGACCACCAAGATCTAGGCAGGGCACACGCATGCAGAAACATACCGTCACCATCGGCCTCTTCGTCCTCATCGCGCTCATCGCGGTGCTGGCGCAGTTCAATGTCCTCGACCGCTACTACGTGTCCGTGCTCATGTTCATGGGCGTGAACATCATCCTGGCCACCAGCCTGAACCTGGTGAACGGCTACATGGGCGAGTTCTCCTGCGGGCACGGCGGCTTCATGTGCGTGGGGGCCTACGTGTCCTCCCTGTGCACGGTGCTCATGTTCAGCAAGAACGCCATCCTGGGCGCGCCGCTTCTGCCGCCGTCCATGACCTTCATCGGCTTCCCCATCGCGCTGCTGGTGGGATCCTTTGCCGCGGCCATCGCCGGCCTCGTGGTGGCCGTCCCGTCCTTCAAGACCCGTGGCGACTACCTGGCCATCATCACCCTGGCGGCCAACTACATCGTCATCTCGGCCATCAACAACATGGAGATCATCGGCGGCCCCAGAGGCTTCATGGGCATGAGCGCCACGGAAGTGGGCATGAAGTCCGTGCTCGACATACCCTGGGTGCTGCTGTTCACCATGCTGGGCACCCTGTTCTCGGTGTGGCTGCTCAGGCGCTTCGTGTCCTCCACCCTGGGCAAGGGCGTTCCCGCCATCTGCCAGGACGAGATCGCGGCCGAGATCATGAGCGTGGACACCAACCGCATGAAGCTCATCGCCTTCATGCTGTCCTCCGGGCTGGCCGGTCTGGCGGGCGGCCTGTACGCGCACATCCTGGGCTACGTGAATCCGCAGAGCTTCGACATCATGCGCTCCACCGAGATCATGGTCATGGTCTACCTGGGCGGCATGGGCTCGCTTTCGGGCACGGCCCTGGCCGCGGTGCTGTTCACGGTGCTCATGGAGGCCCTGCGCTTCCTCGACGTGTGGAAGTGGGTGGTCATTCCCCTGCTGCTGATCCTCTTGATGCAGTTCCGTCCGGAAGGGCTCATGGGCAACAAAGAGCTTGCCGACCTGTTCCCGAAACTGCGCAAGTACTATTCGTTCAAATAGCGAGCCGGAGAGAGCATGTCGCTTCTTGAGATCAACGGACTCACCCGTCGCTTCGGCGGCCTCATCGCCGTCAACGACTTCAATATCGAGCTTGGCGAGCACGAGCTGGTGGCGCTTATCGGCCCCAACGGCGCGGGCAAGACCACGGTGTTCAACCTCATCTCCGGCTTTTACCAGCCGAGCGAGGGCAGCATCAAACTGAAGGGCCAGGACACCAAGGGCCTCAGGCCCCATCAGGTGACGGCCCTGGGCGTTGCGCGCACCTTCCAGGGCATCCGCCTCTGGGGCGAGATGCATGTGCTCGACAACATCCGCATCGCCCAGCACTACCGCCTGGGCTACAGCCTCATGGACTGCTTCCTGCGCACCAAGAACTACGTCCACCGCGAAAAGGCCATCGACAACATCGCCTGGGAGCTTCTTGAAGCCATGGACCTGAAGGACGTGGCCTATGAGCTGCCGCGCAACCTGCCCTATGGCGTGCAGCGACGGGTAGAGATCGCCCGGGCCATGAGCGTGAAGCCTTCGCTGCTTCTGCTCGACGAGCCCGCGGCCGGCCTCAACTCCGCGGACGTGGAAGGGCTCATCAAGCTGGTGCGTTGGATTTACGACAACTTCCCGGTGACCATCTGGATGATCGAGCACCAGATGAAGGTGGTCATGAGCCTCTGCACCCGCATCAAGGTCATCGACTTCGGCACCACCATCGCCGATGGCGGGCCGGAGGACATCCAGAAGAATCCCACGGTCATCAAAGCCTACCTCGGAGACGATACGATTTGAAAACGCTCCTGGAAGTCAAAAACCTCAAGGTTCGCTACGGCAACATCGAGGCCCTGCACGGCATCTCCTTCGACGTGAAGGAGGGCGAGATCGTGACTTTGATCGGCGCCAACGGCGCGGGCAAGTCCACGACGCTTCTGTCCATCTGCCGCCTGCCACCGCCGGAGGCCCCGCGCGTCACCGAGGGCGACATCCTGTTCAACGGGCAGAGCATCCTGAACGTGCCGCCGCACAAGATCGTCAGCGACCTGGACATGGCCCTCGTGCCGGAAGGCCGCCGCATCTTCGGCAACCTCACGGTCGAGGAAAATCTGAAGCTGGCCACCTACGCGCGCAAGGACGGGCATGATGTCATCGTGCGCGACTACGAGCGCGTGTACACCTTGTTCCCCCGCCTGGCCGAGCGCCGCAAGCAGCGCAGCGAGTCCCTTTCCGGCGGCGAGCAGCAGATGCTGGCCCTGGGCCGCGCCATCATGAGCAAGTGCAGCTTCCTGATGCTCGACGAACCCAGCATGGGCCTGGCTCCGCTCTTGATGTACGACATGTTCCGCACGCTCAAGGAACTGAACCGCGAAGGCCTGACCATTCTCTTGATCGAGCAGAACGCCAACCTGGCCCTGCGCTTCGCCCACCGCGGCTATGTGCTCGATACCGGCGAGATCGTGGCCCACGGCTCCAGCGAGGAGCTCCTGGCCGATCCCGAGGTCAAGAAGGCTTACCTCGGCGGATAGCCCGGGCTGGCAGAAGAAAACGCCAAGGGGCGGGCCGTGTGAAGCGGTCCGCCCCTTTTTCATGTTCCGCGCTACTTGACCGCGGCGTCGGCCTCCGCAAACACTTCCCGCAGGGCGGAAAGGGCGTTGAGCGCCGCCGGAAAGCCCGCGTAGCCCGCCATCTGCATGGCCACCTCGACGAGTTCCTGGCGCGAAAGCCCGGCGTTCAGGCCCGCATGGGCATGGACCTTGAGCTGCGGGCGCATGGTGCCGCGCGCAATGGCCGCAGCGCACATGGCGATCTCCTTGCGCCGGGC
>CAYUOW010000065.1:0-4766 GCA_964446455.1 uncultured Desulfocurvus sp. | reverse complement strand
GCATGGTGCCGCGCGCAATGGCCGCAGCGCACATGGCGATCTCCTTGCGCCGGGCCGAAAGCCCAGGCCGCGAGATGACGTCGCCGTAAGAGAAGTCCAGGATGAACGCGGCCATGTCCGGGGCGATGTCGTGCAGCGAGTCCAGCACCTTCTGTCCAGTGCCCTTGCTCGTGGCGTCCAGGGCGGCCAGGCCCCGCGCACGGCGCTCTCCGCCTTGGGGCGCGGGAATGGCCGGGGCCACGCCGCGTTCGGCGAACACCTGCCGCGCGGCCGCGAGGGCGTTCAAGCCCGCAGGAAAGCCCGCGAACACCGTGGTCACGTAGAGGACCTCCACCACCTCCTGCGGGGCCAGGCCCACGTTCAGCCCGCCGTCGATGTGGAAGCGGAGCTGGGGCTCGGCGTTGCCCAGGGCGGCCAGCGCCGCGATTGTGGCCACCTGCCTGTCCTGCATGGCCAGCCCGGGCCTGGCGTAAACGTCGCCATAGCCGAAGGCCACCACCATTTCCACCATGTCCGGAGCGATGGCGTCGAGGGCCGCGTGCAGGTTGGCCTCGGCCTTGGGGTTCAGCTGGGCCAGGCGTTCGCGTCCGGCCGTCATGCGATCGGTTTCCATGGTTCCTCCTTGCGCCGCGAGGGCGGGTTCGGGTTGGGCGCACATAAGCGTCCCCAGCAGGGACAGCACTACGGTGAATGTGACATGCCTCATGGTTCCCCCCTGTTGTTTGAGGAGACCATAGGCTGTGCAATCATATCTGTGAAATATATCTTGCAGGCATGATTAAGAGCTTGTACGTCTCAATCATGGAGTTGCGCCACCTGCGATACTTTCTGGCCGTGGCCGAGGAACTGCACTTCGGCCGCGCGGCCGAGCGCCTGCACATTGCCCAGCCGCCGCTGTCCCAGCAGATACGCGCCCTGGAGAGCGAGCTTGGGGCGCGGCTGTTCGCCCGCACCAGCCGCAGCGTGCGCCTGACCCCGGCGGGCGAGGCCTACCTGAAGGACGTGCGCGCGCTGTTTGCCCGGCTGGACGAGGCCGGGAGCCTGGCCCGGCGCATCCATGTGGGCGAGGCCGGTGAAGTCGCCGTGGGCTATATGAATCCGGTGATGGACGCGGCGCTTTGCCAGGCCCTGGCCAGGTTCCGCTCCGTGCGGCCGGAAGTGGCCGTGCGCCTGCGCGAACTGCCCAGCGGCCGGCAACTGGCCGAACTGCAGGCCGGCCGGCTGGACATCGGCTTCATCCGGCTCCTCGACGGAGTGGAAGGTCCCGGTGGGCCGGAGCTTCTGCACGGACTTGAGACGCGCATCGTCGCGCGGGAGCCCTACGTGCTGGCCCTGCCGGAGGGGCACCCGCTCGCCGTGCGGGAGACAGTGCCCCTGGCCCTGGTGGCTGCGGAGCCCTTGATCCTGTTTCCCCGCCAGGACATGCCGCAGCTCTATGACGCCATGCTGGCCGCCCTGCGCGCCTCCGGCGCCGTGCCGCGCATCAGCCAGGAGGTCAGCGGCAAGCACGCGGCCCTGGCCCTGGTGGCGGCCGGTTTCGGCGTGTGCCTGGTGCCGGCCTCCGCCCAGGACTGGCAACGCCGCGGCGTTGTCCTGCGCGCGGTGGAGCCCGGCCTGCCCGTGGTGCGCATGGCCGCCGCCTGGCCCAAGCATTCCGCCAACGCCGCCGCCCTTGCCCTGGCGGATCTGGCCGGTATCTGAGCCGCCCCCCTTTTGCGGCGAGGAGTACCCCAGGAATTCTTCTCCCTGGTTGCAATATTCCCCCAGGAAAGCTAGGAAGCAATATCGTGCCCTCTTTCCCGTGGGCGCAATCCTGATGAGGGGGATTTCCGCATGTTCCGGAACATGAGCATCAAGTGGCGGCTCTTGGGCATCGCCCTGGCCGGGCCGGTCATCGTGTCCTGCGTCATGAGCTTTTTTCTCGTGCGGTCCATCAGCCAATTTTCCGAGGAAGGCCTGCTGGACAAAAGCCGGGCCATCGTCCTCATGGCCGAGAGCGCCAGAAACGAGATGAGCGCCAAGCTGGAGGCGGGCATCATGCGGCCCTTCAGCGAGATCCCCAAGGACAAGGTGGTGGACGCGGTGCCCGTGGTCACGGCCATAAAGATGGCGCGGGAGAACGCCGAACGCGGCGGCTACCAGTTCCGCGTGCCCAAGATCAGCCCGCGCAACCCGCAGAACGAGCCCACCCCCCAGGAACGCCAGATACTTGAGGAACTTGAGAGCAAGAAGCTCACGGAAATGATCGTCAAGGAACCCAACCAGACCCGCTACTTCCGCGCCATTCGCCTGACCAAGGAATGCCTGTACTGCCACGGCGACCCCAAGGGCACCCTGGATCCCACGGGCGGCACCAAGGAAGGCTGGAAGGAAGGCGAGGTCCACGGCGCGTTCGAGATCATCACCTCCCACGCGGCCGCCCAGGCGGCGCAGACCAAGGCCATCCTGACCGTGCTGGGCTGGACGGCGCTGGTGCTGGCCCTGGTGTTCAGCCTGGCCTGGGTGCTGCTGCAGCGCGGGGTAATCACGCCCCTTGAGGCCATCCGCACCTTTGCCGAACGCGTGGCCCGCGGCGACCTCACCGGCCGGCTGGAAGGCACCTTCCGCGCCGAGATGGGTGCGGTGGCCAGCGCCTTCAGCACCATGATCGAGCAGCTTTCACAGATCATCGGCAGCGTGGTGGACGGAGCCACGGGCGTGGCTTCCAGCAGTTCGGAACTCTCGGCCACCTCGCGGGCCATATCGCAAGGGGCCATCGCCCAGGCTGCCAGCGTGGAGGAAATCTCCTCGTCCATGGAAGAGATGACCTCGAACATCTCCCACAGCGCGGAAAACGCCCTCAAGACCGACGCCCTGGCCCAGCAGGCCGCCAAGGAGGCCCAGGGCAGCGGCCAGGCCGTGACCCAGACCGTGGAGGCCATGAAGCAGATCTCGGAGAAGATCACCATCGTGGAGGAGATCGCCCGGCAGACCAACCTGCTGGCGCTCAACGCGGCAATCGAGGCGGCCAGGGCCGGGGAACACGGCAAGGGCTTCGCCGTGGTCGCGGCCGAGGTGCGCAAGCTGGCCGAGCGCAGCGGCCACGCCGCCTCGGAGATCAGCACCCTGGCCAGCTCCAGCGTGCACATCGCCGACCAGGCCGGGCGCATGCTGAAGGAGCTGGTGCCCACCATCCAGAAGACCGCCGAGCTGGTGCAGGAAATTTCCGCCGCCAGCCGCGAGCAGAGCATCGGCGCGGAGCAGATCAACAAGGCCATCCAGCAGCTGGACCACGTGATCCAGCAGAACGCCGCCGCCTCGGAGGAAATGAGCGCCACCTCCGACGCCCTTTCCGGCCAGGCGGAGCAGCTGCAGTCCACCATCGGGTTCTTCGATGTCGGCGATGGGGGCAAGCACCTGAAAATGCTGCCGTCCGGCTAGGCAGCGCAAGCTGACGAAGAAAAAGGGCGGGCGCTTTTGGCCCGCCCTTTGCGCGTACGGCATGTGCCATTCAGCACAAGACTTGCCAAACCCCCGGCCCGGGGTATAGTGGCAGCGGCGCGCTGAAAATGGCGCCATGTCCGCATCGCCCAAACGAGAGAGTCACATGCCCAGCCGTTCACGCCAAGTGGTTTGCCCCGTTCCGCCGCGCCCCGTGCGCCAGGAGCTCCTCGCCCTCATGGGCGCGGCTCCCGCCCCGGTGCGTCTGGCCATGTGCGAACTCATGCGCTCCATCAAGGCCGGGCTCGACGCGGCGGGCAAGACGCCCACCTTCGTGGACGGCCGCGCCCGCGTGTTCGACTGGCGTTCGCTGCTGCCCATGCTCACAGACATCCGCTCCAAGCTCGACCCGCTCATCGCCGCGCGCCTGCGCCGCCGGGGCAAGGCCA
The DNA here is from genome assembly GCA_964446455.1 of uncultured Desulfocurvus sp. Lineage (GTDB taxonomy): Bacteria > Desulfobacterota > Desulfovibrionia > Desulfovibrionales > Desulfovibrionaceae > Humidesulfovibrio. The sequence continues at coordinate 897 of CAYUOW010000065.1, read as the reverse complement.
AGCAGGCCCTGGCCCACATGGAGCAGCAGTTCGCCACCATGCGCCGCTCCCACGAGGACCTCTCCCTCACGGTGCAGATCATCTACGCCCTCATCAACGTGGGCGGAGAATTCCAGACCTCCGAGGAGGTGCTGGAGCAGAGCGCCGAGGTGCTCATCGAGTTCCTGGAGGCCGATCTCTTCGTCTGCCGCCTGCGCGATACCAGCGGCGAGTGGATCAACGTGGCCGCCAACACCTCCCACGGAACCAGTACGCCCATCCTGGTGCGCGCCATGGAGGAGAGCATCCCCGGGCACCCCGTCATGCAGGCCGTGGCCGAAAAGCAGTGGAGCTACGTGGTCTCGAACAACCTCATGAGCTCCGAGCGCGGCGGCGAGTCGTACGACTGCGTGGCCTACCAGGAGGGCTACCGCTCGCGCCTGGCCTTCATCCTGCGCGGGCACGACACGCGCCCCTTCGGGCTCATCATGCTCTACTCGCGCTCCGTGGATTTTTTCAGCCACTACGACCACAGCTTCCTGTCCGACTGCTCGCGCATCGTGTCCCTCACCGTGGGCTCGCGCCTCGAGGTGGGCCGCGACGCCCTGGCCAAAGCCGCGGGCGGCATGGCCCACGTGGGCAACAACGCGCTCTCCGTCATCAAGAACTGCCTGGAGCTCGTCAAGGAAGACATGGAGGCCGTGGTGCATACCGGCACGGCCAAGGCCCTGCGCGAAATCGGCACCGGCTACGACATGGGCCGCGAGATCGAACTCATCGGCTGCGCCCTGGGCGGGGCCGAACGCCTGCGCGGGGCCATAGCCAACCTGCTCTCCGCGGTCGATAACCCGCGCATCATGCACTACATCCGCGGCGAGGAAGTGCTGGACCTCGATCCGAACACCTGCTTCGGGCCGG
>CAYUOW010000064.1:0-15317 GCA_964446455.1 uncultured Desulfocurvus sp. | reverse complement strand
CACCCTCTCCGCCATTTCTTCCCAAGCCTCCGACACGCCAACAAATCCCGATATCCAAGGGCTTCTCGCCTGCCAACTGGTACACTTCAGTGGTGCACTTGTAGGCATGAAGACTATGCTCAGCAAAAGCCCTGGCCTCACCCGCCTGGGCAGCAGCGACAATTTATGAGGCGGGAAAGGCGGTTGGCAGATCCTCTGGCATCTTGGCAGTGCGATCAACTGAACTAGCCCCTTAGTGGGGTGCCAAATGCCGGTCGGAACGTTCGCCAGGGACGGCTGAAGAGTGGGGGCAGCCACCAGCCGTGAGCCCGCCAGAATCATGGCAAGCTGTCGGACCGTGACCACTTAAACAAGGACAAGGGGCGGACAGCCTGTGCCGCCCGCCCCCCGCCTTGGCGCTACCTTCGGGACTTCCCGACCTGGGCATCCGCCTGGGCCAGACACCTCGGGTTCATCTGCCTTGCGCCAGCCTTCATGCCCCGGGCCATGCCCGGCATCATTCCTTGCCAATCGTGCCGACCTGATTCACCAAGCCCATTCCCATACCCATGAGCGTACGGCCAATGGAGGTGTCGGCAGCGGGCCTTGGCGTCGCTGTCCGCCGCAAAGGCGGCGGAGTCTCAAAGAGCTACAGCCAAGCGCCCGTGCCGAGGGAGGTCGTTACGCGTCTGTTCATCGGGCCAACTGCCCCCTGCTGTTGTACTTCAACTCTTGCGGCTGCCCCGCCACGGCCTTGCCGTCCTTGGCGGAAGGGGATCGGGGTGCGGAAACGGCCGCGCTGTGGTCTGCGCCCTTAGCCAGCGACTCCACAGATGCAGCCAGGGTAGAGGTATGATCACTCTTGCTCGCGCCGCCATCGGCGAGGGCGAGGGCAGAGGTGAGACTCAAGGTGGCGGCGAGCGCCACTGCCAGCAACGATGCGTTCTTGAAAACGGTGTTGGTCTTCATGGTCATGCTCCTTTTGGTTTGAAAGGGGGGGCGGCTTTCGAGGGATCGCCGCCACCGTTCAACATACCCCTTTCAAAGCATCAGGCATGCCAACCACGCATAATCATTAATTCAAGGATATTACAATTATTAAACTACTAGCAAGGTAGAGTTTTGTGCAGACCGTTGCGCCAAAGTTTTTCACAAGGGACATTTCCTGCACAGCGTGAAACAATTCTTGAGCGGGTGCGCCAGCAGAGCACCTTGGCCTTGAGCAGCACGCGCTCCGGAATTGCGGCGGCCGCTAGCCCCCCGTGGTGCAACGGTCCACCAGGTACACGATGGACTGGTACGGCACCCCGCCATGCAGCGAGAGGCCGATCTCGCAGGTGCGGCTGTTGGAGAAGCCCGCCGTGGCCTCCGCCGGCACCTGGGGGCGCAGGTCGGCCAGGGCCGCCGCGTTCAGCTCCGGATAGTTGAAGCCCCGGTCCCCGGCAAAGCCGCAGCAGCCGATGTTGCGCGGCACCACGACCTTCTGGGCGCAGGCCTCGGCCACGGCCTTGAGCTTTCCGGCCAGGCCCATCTTCACAGAACTGCAGGTGACGTGCAGGGTCACGGTCTCTGGAACCTTGGCAAACCGCAGCTTGTCCAGCAGGTGGTCGTGGATGAATTCCGCGGCCTCGTAGAGCTTGAGGCCGGGCTCGATCTTGCGGCGCATGGCGTACAGGCAGGGGCTGGTGTCGCACAGGATGGGTATCTCGCCGTTGCGGCTCGCGGCGCGCAGCTCGCGCTCCAGCTCGCGCACCTTCTGCTCCGACTGGGCGAAGAAACCCTTGGACTCGAACACCACGCCGCAGCACAAATCCCGCAGCCCGGCCGGGAAGATGACGTCGTAGCCCGCCTTGCGCAGCACCGAAAGGGTCGCCTCGTACACGGCCCGCTGGTCCGGGTCGCTCCGGGCAGGGCCCATGGAGCGCACCACGCAGCTGGGGAAGTAGACCACCTGGCGGCCCTTGCCCTCCACGGTGTCCGCAAAGTCCGGCGGCGTCAGCCCGCTGGGCATCCACTTGGTCCACAGGGGAATGCGCCCGCCGGAGAGCGTCCGCGCGGCCCGCGCCAGCACGCCCATGGTCCGGCTGCCCAGAAGCCCGTGGACAAAGTTCGCCGCCTTGAGCCCCCGGCCAACGGCGGCCGCGACACCGCCGAAATGGTCCGCCGCCCACTGGGCCACGCCCTGGGCGCGGCTGGTGTTTTCCTTGCCGCGGTAATCCTTGGTGAACTCGCCCGTGTCCACGGAGACCGGGCACACGGTGCCGCACAGCCCGTCCGCGGCGCAAGTCTGGTTGCCGAAATAGTCGTAGTCCTCGCGGAAGCGTTGCAGCTCGGGCAGGTTCTGCTCCTGCTCCAGCCGGGCCATATGGCGCTGCAGGGTGATGCGCTGACGCGGGGTGGTGGTGATGCTGCGCGAGGGGCAGATGAACTCGCAGAAGCCGCACTCGATGCAGCGGTCCACGATGGGATTCACCTTGGGCATGGGCTTCAGGTCTTCCAGGTACACGTTGGGGTTGCGGTTGATGATGACGCCGGGGTTCAGCAGGTTGCCCGGATCGAAGGCGGCCTTCAGGCGCACCATGTAGGCGTAGGCCTGGCTGCCCCACTCCATTTCCACGAAGGGAGCCATGTTGCGGCCGGTGCCGTGCTCGCCCTTGAGCGAGCCGTCGTACTTGCCCACCACCATGTCGGCCACGCTTTCCATGAGCGTGCGGTAGTTGGCCACCATCTCCTCGGAGCCGAAGTCCGGGCAGAACACGAAGTGCAGGTTGCCCTCCAGGGCGTGGCCGAAGATGATGCCCTCGGAAAAGCCGGTCTTGCGCATGAGGGCTTCCAGCTCCATGGTGCCCTCGGCCAGGCGCTCGATGGGGAACACCACGTCCTCGATGACCACGGTGGTGCCGGGGCGGCGCGCGCCGCCCACGGAGGGGAACAGGCCCTTGCGGATGTTCCAGAGCTTCTCGTAGTCCTCCTTGGCGTCCATGAAGGTGATGGGGAACACCGATTCGATGCCGGCCACCAGTTCCTGGACGGCCGCGATCTGCTCCATGAGCGCGCCCTTGTCCGCGGCCCGCGTCTCCACCAGGATGGCCGCGGCGTGTTCGCTCAAGCCCTTGAGGAACGAGGGCATGCCCGGCTTGTCCTCCACGGAGCGCAGCGAGGCGCGGTCCATGAGCTCCACCGCGGAAACCGGCCCCTTCTTGAGGGCGATGGTGGCGTTGCAGGCGTTCTCGATGGACGGGTAGACCATCAGGGCCGAGGCCTTGTGCGGGTGCTCCACCACGGTGCGGTAGGTCACCTCGCTGATGAAGGCCAGGGTGCCCTCGGAGCCGACCATGAGGTGCAGCAGGATGTCGAGGGGGTCGTCGAAGTCCACGAAGGAGTTGATGCCGTAGCCCGTGGTGTTCTTGATCTTGAACTTGTGGCGGATGCGCTCGGCCAGGGTTTTGTCCGCGCGGATCTCGTCGCGGATGGCCGCGAGCTCGGCCAGAAGGGCCCCGTGGCTGTGCCGGAAGCTCTCCCGCGAGGCCTCGTCCGCCGTGTCCAGGGCCGTGCCGTCCACGAAGATGAGCTTCATGGAGTCCACGGTCTTGTAGCTGTTCTCCGCCGTGCCGCAGCACATGCCCGAGGCGTTGTTGGCCGCGATGCCGCCGATCATGGCCGCGTTGATGGAGGCCGGGTCCGGGCCGATCTTCTTGCCCAGGGGCGCCAGGTGGAAGTTGGCCTCGCCGCCGATGACACCGGGCTCCAGGCTGATGCGCCGGGCGTCGTCGTGGATGCGCAGGCCGCGCCAGCTGCCCGAAAGATAGATGAGCACCGAATCGCTGACCGCCTGGCCGGAAAGGCTGGTGCCGCCCGCGCGGAAGGTCACCGGAACCTTGAGCTCCGTGGCGATGCGCAGGAGCTTGGCCACCTCCTCCGGGGTCTTGGCCTTGACCACGATCTTGGGCACCAGGCGGTAGAAGCTGGCGTCGTCGCCCAGGGCCAGGTTGGTGAACGGTCCACACAGGACGCGGTCCAGGGGCAGGAAGTCCGTGATGCGCGCATGGAAGCGCTGGTAGATGCGGGGGAGCTGCTGGCAGTCGTTGCGGGCTGGCATGAAAGGCCTCCTTGGCGGTGCGATTGCAAGGGCGGGGGGGACGCGGCCTGCTGGCCGGGCGCGCGGCCGTCTCCGATGGAAATTTTCGACTTCAAGTTCTAGCACAATGGCGGGGAAAAGCTATGCCTGAAGCGAATTGTCTGAAACAGGTCCACAGATTCCCATAACCCGGTCGGTTTGAAGGTTTTGCGGAACCCGACAGCCAAGGCGGCGCGGCATCCGCCTCCCGTTTTACGCGCCGGCAGAGGTTTCGCGGCATTGACGCCTGCCCAGCCTGCGCGTAGTTTTGCCAGCATCCAACCGTCGAAATTTCAAGGCCAAGCCACCCACCGACCAGGAGGGCGCATGCAACGCGGAAAGCACCCCGACTTGATCCAGCTGGCGGCCGCTGCCGCCGGGATGGAGGCCTCGCTTTCGCGGCGGGGCTTCCTCATGCTCTCGGCCTGCGCGGCAACGAGCCTTGCCGCCCTGGGCCTGAGCGAAGCCCTGGGCGCCGGCGCGCCGCTGGTCATCCTGGACAACGCCTCGGGCATGATCCTGGCCGACCCCTCGCGCTGCGTGGGCTGCCAGCGCTGCGAACTGGCCTGCACCGAGTTCAACGACGGCCGGGCCCAGCCCTCGCTCTCGCGCATCAAGATCGACCGCTCCGTGAATTTCGGCCCCGAGGGGCCCACCGCAGGGACCGGCGTCGGCCCGGGCATGCAGGGCACCTGGGGCAACGCCCTGGTGGTGCAGGGCGTGTGCCGCCAGTGTCCGCACCCGGTGCCTTGCGCCACGGCCTGCCCCCAGGACGCCATCGTGGCCGACGCCAGGACCGGGGCCCGCGTGGTGGACGCGAAGAAGTGCGTGGGCTGCAGGCTGTGCCAGCGCGCCTGCCCCTGGGACATGATGACCTTTGACGAGGACCGCCAGAAGGCCGCCAAGTGCTTCCTGTGCGATGGCAGGCCCAAGTGCGTGGAAGCCTGCCCCTCCGCGGCCCTGCGCTTCGTGCCCTGGCGCGACCTGACGCGCGAAGGCCGCGCGGGCGCGACGCTGACAGCGCTTTCCGCGGCCAAGGCCAAGGCCTGCGCGGACTGCCACGTTCCCGCGGCCAAGAAAAGCGCGCGCCGCTGAAGGAGCCCCAAATGACAGCGACCCCAGGAGGCTTTGCCGGAAAGGTGCTGCGGGTGGACCTGTCCACCGGAAAGGTCAGCACCCAGGACACGCGCGAGAAGTACGGGGCCGTGCTCGGCGGCACGGGCCTGGGCTACCAGGTGCTCTGGGAGGAGGTTCCGCCGGGCACCGGCGCCTTCGACCCGGCCAACAAGATCGTCTTCGCCACGGGCGTGCTGGCGGGCACGGGCGTGCCCTGCAACGGCCGCACGGCGGTGACCTGCCTTTTCCCCACCTGCTGGCCCAAGGCCCTGGCGGGCTCCGGGCACATGGGCGGCCAGTTCGCGGCCAAGCTCAAGTACGCGGGCTACGACGCCGTCATCATCGAGGGCAAGGCCGACAAGCCCGTCTGGCTCTTCATCCGCGACGACCGCGTGGAACTGCGCGACGCCTCCCACCTATGGGGCTCGGGCATCCGCAGGGCCAACCTGGAGATCAGCCAGGAGATGGGCGCCAACTGCGCCGTGGCGGCCATCGGCCAGGCCGGGGAAAAACTCGCGCCCATGGCCATCGTGGCCAACTCCCTGTCGCACTCCGCGGGCGGCATTGGCGGAGTCATGGGCTCGAAGAATCTCAAGGCCATCGGCGTGCAGGGCAGCGGGGCCGTGCGCCTTGCGGGCGACAAGGCCGAGTGGGAAAAGCTCATCAAGTTCCACCTGTCCATCCTGGGCGGAAACAACCAGCACGTGGTGCCCAGCTTCCCCACGCCCCAGTCCGAGTACTACAACCCCGGCTCGCGCTGGGTGGGCGAACCCGGCAGAAGCTGGGGCGCGGCCGAACCGCCCGTGGAGCTCACCGGCAACATCTTCGACCTGAACCGCATCGCCTACCGCACCAACTCCGCGGCCTTCTTCCTGGGCGAGGGCGCCTGGAAGCACACGGTGCGCGGCAACGGCTGCACGGCCTGCCCCATCCGCTGCCACACGGTGCTCAAGGTGCCTGCCGTCGCGGCCAAGTACGGCATCCGCGAGACGGCCCAGAACACCTGCGCGGGCATGATCTTCGGCCGCAGCTTCTTCAAAAAGCTGCCCGGCGGCCTCAAGGGGCAGACGGCCCTGGAGGCCTGCATGGTGGGCATGCACCTGGCCGACGACCTGGGCGTTTGGTGCAACTACGGCCAGCTCCAGCGCGATTTCCTGAAGCTGGAGCAGGAAGGCACGCTCAAGACCAAGCTGGGGGCCAAGGAATACGCCTCCATCGCCTGGGACAAGTGGGCGGCCGGGGACCCGGCGTTTCTTTTCGACATCCTGCCCCGCATCGGCGAGCGAAAGGGCGAGCTGGGCCAGGTGCTCAGCCTGGGCACGGCCGGGCTGTTCTCCCAGTGGAGCATTTCCGAGGAGCACTGGAGCCGCGACCACGAAGCGGTGTACTGGAAGATGGGCCACCCCAAGCACCACGCCAACGAGGACGACGGCCAGTGCGGGGTCCTCATCAACACCCAGTACAACCGCGACGCCCAGTGCCATTCCCATTCGAACTTCGTGCGCAACGGCCTGCCCCTGGCGGTGCAGAAGAAGCTGGCGGCGGAGCTCTGGGGCTCGCCGGAGGCCGTGGACGGCGTGGGCAACTATACCCCCATGAACGTGCACAAGGCCCGGCGCGCCCGCTGGTCGCTGGTGCGCAAGGAGCTGCACGACTGCCTGGGCCTGTGCAACTGGATGGGCCCCTGGGTGGCCTCGCCCTTGAAGGAGCGCGGCTATCGCGGCGACGACAGCCTGGAATCGCGCTTCTACAGTTTGGCCACGGGGCACAAGGTGGACCGCGAGGAGCTGGACCGCATGGGCGAACGCATCTTCACCCTGCACCGGGCCCTCACCATGCGCGACATGAACCAGCAGGACATGCGCACCCACCACGACACCGTGCCCCCCTGGGTCTACGAGGATCCGCGCGGCGCGGCTCCCTTCACCAAGGGCACCATCCGCATGGACCGGGCCGACATGGCCCTGGCCATGAACATGTTCTACGGGGTCATGGGCTGGGACGAAGCCACCGGCGCGCCCACCACGGAGACCTACGAACGCCTTGGGCTGGCCGAGGTGGGCAAGGAGATGGCGGCCAGGCAGCTCGTGCCCGGGAACGGGAGCAAGACATGACGCCCGGCATAGCGCCTGAATTGCCCTCCGGCCTGGAGGAAGCTGCCCTGGAGGCCGTGCGCGAGGCGAGCAGGCAAGGCCGGCTGGCCACGCTGGAAGACCTGCTCGGCGCGCTGGAGGCCGACGGAGCCTTTCTTTCCCCTGTGGGCCTCGCCCCGGCAGGGCAGGAGGACGAAGGCCCCGGCGAGGACATGCCCGCCCTGCTGGCCGAAGTTCTGGCAGGCACCCCGGAGGTGGCCTGCTTCCAAAGCCTCTCCGGCGCCGTGCTGTACCACGCGCCGGACTTGCTGAGCCACACCTATGCGCGCATCCTGGACCGCAAAGGCTCGCCCCTGCTGCTCATGGCCGGGGAGATCCGCGCCAACTCGCGCGACTATCCCCGCCCCGTGCCGGTGGAGCTCTTCGAGGCGCCGCCCTTCGACCTGACGCCGGAAGAGATCGGCCAGGCGCTGCAGGGCATGGCCGCGGACCCGAAGTACCACGACATCACCTTCACCACCACGCCCGGCGGAGCCGTGTTCCTCTTCTCCACGCGGCACCTGGAACGCGGCTACGCGGCCTTCCTGGCCCAGCGGGCCGAAACCCTGGTCCAGAATCCGTAATCAGGCCTCTTCCTGCGCCCGGGCCCCAAGGCTGCGGGCAAGCGCCAGCAGGGCCTCCGCGTCCTCAAGCCCCTTGATGAACCGCTCCGGAATGCCGGACAGGCCGGTCTGCGCGCCCACCAGGGCCCCGGCCAGCATGGCCCGCGCCATGTTCTGCCCGCCGCCGTTGATGGCGTGGAGCACGGCGGACTCGAAATCGTCGCGGAACCTGGCGGCCAGGTAATAGGCCGCGGGCAGCTGGTGGTAGATGGCGCAGGGCATGCCATACACCAGGGAAACCTTCCAGGCGGGCTCGATGCGGATGTCCGCATCGGCCGCGGCGAGGGCCATATAGGACGGCGAAAGCAGGGCATCCGGCGAGGAGAAGCGCCCGGCGCGCGGCGGATCCGGGTCGCCGGGCTGCGGCGGCTGCAGATTGTCGCGGGTCACGGCGTGGAAGGGCAGCTCGCCCGTGTGCACCTGGTTCATGAGCTTGGCTGAGAGATTGCGGTCCAGCGTGAAGCCCCGCACGAGCATGCCGAGCACCGCGCCATAGGCCACGGTGAGGGAGACCACCAGGTCGTCCGCCTGGGTCAGGACGGTGTTGGAGGCCACGGCGGCGGCCAGGCGGCTGGGCTGGCGCGCATAGCGCACGGCGATGGCCAGGGTGCGCTCGATGGCCTCTGTGGTATCCGCGTTGCCGCCGGTCTGCCCCCAGGGCAGGCCCTGCTGCACGCGGCGGCGCCAGGCCTCGCGGATGGACTGGCTGGTGTACAATCCCGGCCCGCACACGGGGGTGCCGTCCAACTGCGGGAACAGCTCCTCGTCCATGCGCCTGCAGAAGTCCCCCTCGTCGTACCCGCCGCGCTCCACCAGCGATTCGAGCGTCAGCCGCAGGATGTGCCCGGCCTGGGACAGCTGCCCGGCCTTGAGCCCGTCGTGGTAGCGGCCCGGCTTGGGATCTGTGTAGCCGTCGATCCACTCGCCGTAGTCGCGGCGCAGCTCGCGCAGGCTGTAGTACCAGTGCGGGCCCACGCCCAGGGCGTCGCCCACGAAGGCCCCCATGATCGCCCCTGCCGCGCGGTCCTGAACATCCGTATTGGCCATGTGCGCCTCCTGTGCCTTTCCGTTGGATGAACGACGCCGGGAACCGGCCGTTGCCCTCCACATAGCATACGCGGGGTGAAAAGCACCAGGACAGTTGTGCGGGCGGGCTCCTTCCGGGCGGGCGATTGCCAATCCCAACCGGCTCGTATATTGGGATGAATGGGCGGACCTTCATCCATCGGCAAGGTCGGCCCGCTCCTGAAACACGCCGATGGAACTGCGAGATGCCGCCATGACCGCTTCCCCTTCCCCCTCCCTTGCCAAGCCCAAGCACCCGGAACACCTGCGCGGCGTCAACCTCGGCGGCTGGCTGGTGCTTGAAAAATGGATGACCCCCAGCCTCTTCGAGGGCCTGGAGGCCACGGACGAGACCACGTGGTGCGCGGAACTGGGCGACAGGGCCCCGGAGCGCCTGCGCGCCCACTGGAACAGCTTCATCACGCGCGAGGACTTCGCCTGGCTGGCAAGCGTCGGCGTCAACGCCGTGCGCATCCCGGTGGGGCACTGGATCTTCGGTCCGCCGTACCCCTTTCACGAGAAGTACGGCGCGAACCCCCACCCCTTCGTCACCGGCGGCATAGAGGTGCTGGACCGCGCCTTCAAGTGGGCGGCGGAGTTCGGCCTGTGCGTCCTTGTGGACCTGCACGCCGCGCCCGGCTGCCAGAACGGCTTCGACAACGGCGGCATCATGGGCGTTGTGGAATGGCACACCAAGGAGGAATACCTGGCGCACTCCGTGGACGTGCTGGGCCGCCTTGCGGAGCGCTACCGCGCCGAACCCGCCCTGTACGGCTTCGAGCTCTTGAACGAACCCCGCTGGGACGTGCCCACGGAGCTTCTGAAAAGCTACAACCTGCGTGCCTCCGCGGCCATCCGCGCCCACTGCGGGCCGGAACGGGCGGCCATCGTGTTCCACGACGGCTTCCGCTCGCACCAGGAGTACCTGGGCTTCATGCAGCCGCCGCAGCACCAGAACGTCATCTTCGACATCCACCGCTACCAGTGCTTCAGCCGCGAGGACCTGGACATGGACATCCACGGCCACCTGCACAAGGCCGGGGTCGAATGGGGCCAGGAAGCGCGCGACATCCGCAACGAACTGAAGCTGCCGGCCATCGTGGGCGAGTGGAGCCTGGGGCTGAACCTGGAGGTGGTGTCGCTCTGGGCCGAGGGACCCTACGACCACGCGCTGACGGGCATGGGCGACTTCCAGCGCGACGTGGCCTACCGGGCCTACGGGGCCGCGCAGCTGCTGACCTACGAGCAGTACAAGGGCTGGTTCTTCTGGAGCTACCGCACGGAAACCACGCCGGAGTGGTGCTTCCGCGAATGCGTGGAACGGGGCTGGCTGCCGGGCCGCTACGAGACCACATCCCAAAAATGACCGCATGGGCGGGCAGGGCCGCGCCCAGGAATGTCCCTGGGGCTGGAGGCTCCACGGCCGCGAGCCGGGGGGCCTCCCTGCCGCAGCCTACAGGTAGGTCTCCGGCTTTTTGGGGTCCTTGTGGTGCACGGTCAGGTAGTCACGGAATTGATTGATCTTGGCGTGGTCCAGCGTTTTCGCCCCGGCCGGGCAGAACTTGACGCAGGCGCAGCAGCGTATGCACCTCTCCGGGTCGACCTGGGTGGGATCATCGGCAGGTATCGCCCCAACGGGACATAAGGAGATGCACTCCTCGCACCGGGAGCATGCGGCCGCATCGGTGGACGGCGCGATTCCAGAGGCCAGATTCAAGGCCTGGTAGGGGAAGTTCCCGGGCACCTGGACGGGGGGCGCCGAAGCAAGGCTCGAAATTTTCTTCAGCTTTTCCCGGACCATTTCCCCGAATGCCGCCGCCTCTTCCATGTCGGCCCGGTCAGGACGCCCCTGGGCGATGGGCGTGGCTGCCTGGGAGTAGGAATGCTCCCCGATGAAGGCCCCGGCCGCAATGGGCTGGAACCCGGCCTCCAGAACGAGATCCCTCAATTCCAGCAGGGCGTCCTCGTATGCGCGGTTTCCATACGCCACGAGAACCACGGCCGGCCCGCCCCCGCCCTTGATGTTGCTGAGCCGGGCGCGCATGTCCGCCGGAATCCTGCCTGCGTAGACCGGGGAGCCGATCACCGTCAGTCCCTGCGGATTGGCCTGGAAGGTTTGGCGGGCCGCCTGGACCGGAGTCAAGTCGATGGTCTGGAGCGCTGCAACCCGCAGCCCCATGGCCACGCCTTCGACGATCCGCCGTGTCGTCCGGGTCGGAGAAAAATACACCAGGGTGATGGAATCAATGTCCATTGTCCGCCATCCGATGTTTGGGGCAGGCTCTGGCCGGCCCTGTTCCCCTCTCCTGCAATCCGGTTTCCGCGCGAGATGGAGCGCGTCTGCACGATTCGAAGCGGGTTCTAGCTCTGCCCGTTGCCGTTCTGGCCGCGACGCATGCCGAAGAGCACCTTGGTCTCGCCCGCGCGGTTCAGCGTCAGGGTACGCTGGTGCAGCGCGCTCAAGTCCGGGTGGAAGCTGATGTTCAGCACAGTGGAGCCGGGCAGCTCGCGGAACAGCGTCTCCATGATCTGGCGCTCGCCTTCGGGGTCGAAGGCGTCGGTGGCCTCCTCCAGGAAGACCCAGGGCGGCTGGTGCAGCAGCACGCGCACAAAGCCCAGCTGCTGTTGCACGCGCTGGGGCAGCACCTGCTCCCAGTTGTCGTACTCGTCCAGGCGTGCGGTAAGGCGCGAAAGGCCGACGCTTTCCATGGCGCGGATGATGATGTCGTCGCCGCAGGCGCCCTGCATGCGCGGGTAGCACAGGACATCGCGCAGGGTGCCCTCGGGCAGGAAGGGCCGCTGGGCCACGAAGAACATCTCCTCCACGCCGGGCAGCCGCACGCAGCCGCTGCCCCAGGGCCACAGCCCGCCGAGCACCTTGAACAGGCTGCCCGTCACGCCGGGGTCGCCGTTGATGAGCACCCGTTCGCCGCGTTCCACGTGCAGGCTCAGGTTCTCTATGAGCACGCGGCCCGAGGGCTCGGCGATGCACAGATCCTCCACGGCCAGGCCGTCTCCCGGCACCCGTTCCAGGGCGATGTGCGGCCCGAGCTGGGTCTGGGAGCTGCCGTCCAGCTCCTGCATGTCCTCGTGCAGGGAGAGCACGCGCTCGGCCGAGGCCCGGCAGCGCGCGATCTCGCCGATGTTGTCCACCGGCCAGGAAAGAGAGGACGTGAGCTGCTGGAAGGCCTGCGCGGCCTGCATCAGCGCGCCCAGGGTCATGGCCCCGCTGATGTACTGGGGCGCGGCCACCAAAATAGGCAGGATGGGCAGGAGCGAACCGTAGGCAGTGCCGAAGGACACCAGTCCCAGATAGGCCAGGGATTGCCGGTTCCAGTCGCGTATGACACGCCGGAAGCGCGCGCCGGAGCCCGCGCGTTCCAAGGGTTCGCCGCGCATGAGGGCGATGGCCTCGCTGTGCTCCCGCGCGCGGGAAAGGCCGAAGCGGAAGGTGGCCTCCGCCGTTTGCAGCGAATTGGTGGTGCGCACCAGGGGGCGGCCCACCACCCAGCCGAAGGAGCTGCCCAGCGCGGCGTACAGAAAGGCCAGGGGCACCATGTAGCCGGGCACGTGCACGCTGGTGCCGGGCACGTCTATGCCGCCGGAAACATCCCACAGGATGTTCACGAACATGCCGAGCGTCAGCAGGCTGAAGGTCAGGGAATGCGCCAGGGCGATGGCGCTCTCCGTGGCGATGCGGATGTCCTCGGCGATGCGCTGGTCGGGGTTGTCGTGCTCGCCGGAGGTGAAATTAAGGCGGTAGTGCCGGGCCTCGTCCAGCCAGCGGCTGGTCAGCCGCTCCGTAAGCCAGGCGCGCCAGTCTATCTGCAGCCAGCGCTTGACCATGAGGTGCGCGGCGGTGACGGAGATGGAGAGGGAGAGGATGAGCCCGAACACGCCCACCTGCACCAGCACCTTGCGCACGGAGTGCTGCTCCAGGGCGTCGTACAGCCCGCGCTGCCAGTAGTTTCCCCACACGGAAAGGCCCACCTGGCACATGGTCAACAGCAACAGCAGCAGGATGGCCCCGCGCACCTTGGCCTTGCGCTCGCAATGCCAATAAGGGCCGGCCAGGCGCTTCACCTGCCGGAGAAAGCTTTCGCGGGGGGCGGCGTTTTCGGCGGCGCTGCCGCCGGCAGGGGCGGCGGCGGAATCAGTCGGTGTATCGGTCATGGGCGTACGGGTTCAGCCTGCTGATGAAGTTCACTGCCACACGCGGACGCGCTTTGCTCACGCAAGCATCCGCAACTTGCACTCCCACATAGCAGAAAAACCTCTCGCACCACAAGTGCGGGCTATGCAACCGCCGAGCCGGGAAAGGTGGTGCGGGGGCCGGTGTTATTGCTTGCCCGCCGTTCCTGGCTCCTTCACGGCTGCCCCCTTCAGGGCGAGCCCCTTCATGCTGAGGGCGATGCGCCCGCGCGCCCGGTCCACCTCGACGACGCGCACCAGCACCTCCTGCCCCACGCGCACCACCTGGGACGGGTCGGACACGTAGCGCTCCGCAAGCTGGGAGATGTGCACCATGCCGTCGCGGTGCACGCCGATGTCCACAAAGGCCCCGAACTTGGTCACGTTGGTGACGATGCCGGGCAGTTCCATGTCGGGCTCCAGGTCGTCCGGGCTGTTGACGCCCTCGGCGAAGGCGAAGGCGCTGAAGGCCGCGCGGGGGTCGCGGCCGGGCTTCTCCAGCTCGGCCATGATGTCGGTGAGCGTCGGCAGGCCGATGTCGCCCGCCGCATAGTCCGCCAGGCGCACGCGGGCGCGGGCCTCGGCGTCGGCCAAGAGCTCGGCCACGGCGCACTTGGCGTCCGCCGCCATGCGTTTCACCAGGGCGTAGCGCTCCGGGTGCACGGCGCTGGCATCCAAAGGCTCCTTGCCGCGCACGCGCAAGAACCCCGCGGCCTGCTCAAAGGCCTTGGGCCCCAGGCGCTTGACCTTCTTGAGGGCCTCGCGTCCGGGAAACGGCCCGTTCTCCGCCCGGTGCTCCACGATGTTCTTGGCCAGGCCCGGCCCCAGGCCGGAGACATGCGCGAGCAGCTCCTGACTGGCGGTGTTCAGGTCCACGCCCACGGCGTTGACGCAACTGGCCACCACGTCGTCGAGGGCCTTGCGCAAGCCCGCCTGGTCCACGTCGTGCTGGTACTGGCCCACGCCGATGCTCTTGGGGTCCAGCTTCACCAGCTCGGCCAGGGGGTCCATGAGCCTGCGGCCGATGCTCACGGCCCCGCGCACGGTGAGGTCCAGGTCCGGAAACTCCCGCCGGGCCACCTCGGACGCGGAATAGATGGACGCCCCGGCCTCGTTGACCAGCACCACGGGGATGCCCAGCTCAAGGGAACGCACGAAGCTTTCCGTCTCCCGCCCGGCCGTGCCGTTGCCGATGCCGATGGCCTCCACCGCGTGCTTGGCGCACAGCTCCCTGAGCGTCGCGGCGGCCGCCTCGCGCTGCCCGGCGGAGGTGGTGGGGAAGATGGTTGTATGCTGCAACAGGTTCCCCTGGGCATCGAGCACTACCAGCTTGGCCCCGGTGCGAAAACCCGGATCGAGCGCCAGCACGCGTTTCTGCCCCAGGGGCGGGGCGAGCAAGAGCCCGCGCAGGTTGGCGGCAAAGACCCGGATGGCCTCGGCGTCGGCCCTTGCCTTGACCTCGGCGCGCAGCTCGGTCTCAAGCGAGGGTGCCAGCAGGCGCTTGCAGCCGTCACTCAGCGCGGCCTCCACTTCCTGGGAATCCGCGCCCTTGCCGCGCACATAGGCCCGGCGCGCCAGCTCGAAGAGTTCCTCCTCGGCCGGGCGCAGGGAAAGGGACAGGAAGCCCTCGGCCTCGCCCCGGAACATGGCCAGGGCGCGGTGCCCGGCAATGGAGCGCAGGGGCTCGTCCCAGGCGAACCAGTCGCGGTAGGTGGCTCCGGCCTGCTCCTTGCCCTTCTGCACCTTGGACTGGAAGCGGCCCCGGCGGGCGAAGAGCTCGCGGGCGCCCGCGCGCAGGCGCGGCTCCTCGGCCATGGCCTCGGCCAAAATGTCGCGCGCGCCGGCCAAGGCGGCGGCGATGTCCGGCACGCCCTTGGCCTCGTCCACAAAGGGCTGGGCCAGGGCCTTGGGGTCGCGCCCCTGCTGGAGCATGAGCGCCTTGGCCAGGGGCTCCAGGCCCTTTTCGCGGGCCATCATGGCCCGGGTGCGGCGCTTGGGCCGGTGGGGCAGGTAGATGTCCTCCAGCCGGGCCTTGTCCTGCGCGCCCTCCACAGCAGCCTTCAATTCCGGCGTCAGCAGCCCGCGCTCGGTAAG
>CAYUOW010000063.1:0-16044 GCA_964446455.1 uncultured Desulfocurvus sp. | reverse complement strand
GTGCGCGCCGAAGGGCTCGATGTGCGTGACCACGCGGCAGGCCGGGCCAAGCTCGCGCGTCAGGGCGGCCTCCATGGCGCTGATGCGCCGGTGGGCCTCGGCCAGGGAGAGACTCTCGGGCACCTCGGCGTGCAGGTTCAGGTGCAGGGTGCCGTCCAGCTTGCGCAGGTCGATGTCGTGCACGCCCACGTCAAAGGACTCGGCCAGTTCGCGGGCGCGGTCGAGGAAGCCAGCCGGGCCGTCCTCCTGGGGGCGCAGCTCGGTCAGCACGTCGGCCCCGGGCAGCACGGCCTGCACCGCGGCCCTGGCCTGGCGCACCACCTCGTGGGCTTCGGCCAGGCCCAGGCCCGAACGCACGCCGAGCAGCATGTCCACAAAGCTCGCCGGACCGCTTTGGCGCACGCGCACGCGGCGCACGGCCAGCACGCCGGGCAGGGCGGCCACGGCCTTCTCGATTCCGTCGTGCACCTCCTGCACGCCGGAATCCAGCAGCACGTCGATGGCCTGCCGACCCAGGCGGAAGGACACCCAGAGCACGATGCCGCTGACGGCCAGGGCCGCCAGGGAGTCCGCCCGGTGCAGCCAGGGGGTGAGGGGCGAGGCCGGGTCCAGGTATTCCGCCAGGGCCAGGGCCCCAAGGCCCGCCACGACCACCAGCGACGACCAGATGTCCGTGGAGAAGTGCAGGGCGTCGGCTTCCAGGGCCTGGCTGTTGTGCTTCTTGGCCGCGGCCATGAGCATGCGCGAGCGCGTGAAGTCCACGGCGATGGACACCAGCATGACGCCCAGGGCCCAGAAGGTGGCCTCCACGGGCTTGGGGTGCAGCAGACGGTCCACGGCCTCGGAGACGATCCACACGCAGGTGCCGAGCAGGAGCAGGGTTTCCGCCAGGGCGGAGAGGTTCTCCACCTTGCCGTGGCCGAAGGGGTGTTTGCGGTCCGGCGGCTGGGCCGAGAGCCGCACGGCGAAGAAGGTCACCCCGGCGGCCACCAGGTCCAGGCCGCTGTGCGCCGCCTCGGACAGGATGCCCAGGCTGCCGGAGCTTATGCCCACCACGAGCTTCATGGTCGTAAGGGCCAGGGCCGCGAATACGGAGGAAAGCGCCGCGGTGTGCTTCTCGTGCTGGGCCTGGGCGTCCGGGGTGGTGATGGTGTCGGGCATGGAGGAATCCTACGCAGGGGGGGCGGGCCAGTCAACGCGCGGGGGAAGGTTAGACCACCGGGAAGCGCACGGCGAACACCGCGCCGCCGTCGTTCCAGGCCTCGGCCTTGCCCTGCAGCTGCTCGGCCAGGGACCACACCAGCTGCACGCCCAGGGTGGTGCCTTCGCCGGGAACATAGCCCGGGGGCAGGCCCCGGCCGTTGTCGCGCACGGTGATGACGGCCGTGCCGTCCTCGCGGCGCAGGTCCACCCGCACGGTGCCCTCCCCGCCGCCGGGGAAGGCGTGCTTGAGGGCGTTGGTGAACAGCTCGTTGCACAGAAGTCCCAGGGGGATGGCTTGGTCCACGGCAAGGGAAAGCTCGTCCAGGGTGAGCTCGAAGGTGACGCGCGAGGCCCCGGCGATGCCCGAGCGGGTGCGCTCGGCCAGGCGCTCCAGATAGTGGCGGAAGTCCACCTGGGCCAGGTTGTCGCTCTGGTAGAGGTCCTCGTGCACCAGGGCCATGGAGAGGATGCGCGTGCGGCTCTCGGCCAGCAGGTCCAGCATGGCAGGGTCGTCCACCTCGCGCGCCTGCAGGCTCAAGAGGCTGGAGACGATCTGCATGTTGTTCTTCACCCGGTGGTGGATCTCCTTCAGCAGCACTTCCTTCTCGCGCAGGGAGGCCAGCATGTCGCGCTCGGCGCGCAGGCGCAGCAGCTCGGCCGCGGCCCGCTGGGCGAACAGCCGCATGGTGGCGACGAGGGTGGGGTCGGCCCGCATGGTCCGCCTGCTCATGATGGACAGGTGCCCGATCTTTTCGCCCTCGGTGTTCAGCAGGGGCACGGCCAGGTATCCTTCTATGCCCATGCGCCTCAGGTAGGGATTGTCCGGGTAGCGGGTGTGGGTGCCCTCGGG
Source organism: uncultured Desulfocurvus sp. (assembly GCA_964446455.1). GTDB lineage: Bacteria > Desulfobacterota > Desulfovibrionia > Desulfovibrionales > Desulfovibrionaceae > Humidesulfovibrio. The sequence goes on along the minus strand of CAYUOW010000063.1, from coordinate 13,991 downwards.
GATGAGCAGGTGTCCGTCCGGGGGAATGTCCCGCCCCGGGGAGTGCTCCAGGGGAAAGTCATGCTCGTCCAGCAGACCGCCGTCCTGGGCCAGGGCCAGGGGCCGCACCTGCGGCGGATCGGTGTCGAGGTGTTCGCCCACCAGGGCCGCGGGCACCGCCAGCAGCGAAACCAGCTGGCCCGCCAGGGCGTGGAAGAACTCCTGCCCGGTGACGGCGGCGGTTTCGTCCAGCAGGGAGCGCAACACGGCCTCATGGCGCTTGCGTTCGCTGATGTCGCGCCCGGAGCCGAAGACGAGCAGGCCATCGCTGGTGTTCACCAGGTTGATGAGGATTTCCTTGGGCACCAGGGAGCCCGCGCGGGTGCGGTGGCGCGTTTCGATGGTGATGGGTCCCGTGGCCGCGAGCTGGTTCAGCATGCCGCTCCAGCTCTTGGCCGCGTGGTCCACGTCCACGTCGAAGACGCTCATGCCCAGCAGTTCCTTGGCGCTGTAGCCCAGGCTTCTCGCGCCGTTCTCGTTGACGTAGACGAAGCGGCCGGATTTGTCGGCCCAGAAGATCTCGTCTCCGGCATGGTCCACGGCGAACTGGGTCTTGGCCAGACGTTGCAGGGTGGCTTCGCGCTCCTCCTCGCGTCGGGACAGTTCCTCCCCGATGCGGTCCATGGCGCGTCCGAGCTGGCCCAGTTCGTCGGGTTTGCCCGAGAGCAGCGGCGGCGGCAGGTTGGTGCGGGCGGTCAGGTCGCCGGCGGCGAAGCTGTCGGCCACGCTGGCCAGGCGTTCGATGCGCTCCACGAAGATCCGCTTGCCCGTGAACCATGCCGCGGCCGAGGCCAGGAGCGTGGCCAGGGCCAGCAGGGCCAGGCCTGTGTGCAGGGACTTGCGCGCCTCCATGAGCACGGCCTGCTCCGGCAGGCTGACGCCCACATAAGCGTACGGCGGGGCCTGGGGCGAGAGGCGCGCCTCCTGCACCAGGTACATGCGGCGCTGGCCGTCGGCCCCGATGTCAAAGAAGGGCTCGCCCCTGGCCTCCGTCAGAATGCGCTGCCAGATGTTTGCGCGCAGGCGTACGCCCAGGGGGTAGGTCTCCGGCCTGGGGTCGGGAAAATGGCGGTTGAACAGGCGCAGGCCCTGGCTGTCGGCCATGTAGATGGTGGAGCCTTCGGGCAGGGGGATGTCGCGCACCATGCTGTCGAAGATGTCCAGGCGTATGCCGGTGGAGACCACGCCCACGAGCTCGCGCCGGGCGTTCAGCACCGGGTGGCCGCACACCAGCACGTCGAGGCCGGTGGTGAGGCTTTTGCGGTAGCCGCCCACGGCGAACTCGCCGGTCTTGAGCACCTGGCTGAAGTACGTCGACTGGCTCAGGTTGCCCGTGGGTGCGGCCACCCGCGCCGAGGCCAGCACCTCCCCGGTGGGAGAGGTGAGGATGACGTCGCTTAAGAGCGGATTGGCGGCGATGAGCTCGCGGAACAACGGTCCGCAGGCCTTGCCGTCCAGGCTGCGCACGGCGGGCAGGCGCGCCAAGGTGGCCAGGAACTGCCTGGTGCTGGCGGTCAGGTGCTCCTGGCGCAGGGCCAGGTCGCGGGTGATGCGCTGGGCTTCGTCTTCGGCCTGGTGCAGGGCCTGCCGTTCGGCGTCCATGCCGGAGCGCAGCACCAGGCCCACGGCCGGCAGGGAGGCCAGGAGCACCAGGAACAGCAGTTTCAGGCGTATGGTCAGAACGGGTCGCATCCGGGTCGCATCCTTGGATGGGGCCATTTTGCGCCCCGGCGAAAGGAGATTCTTGTCCATTTCCCATAGCCTGCCCACAGCGTTCCCGCAAGGTGCTCTTGCATCTAATCTATTGTGGATCGGGTTCCGAAATGATAATAACTCCTGGGAACGCAGCACCCGCGCGAACGCGCCCCGCCGGACTTGGCGGCGCGCGGAAATTTTTCCCAAAACGCTGCAAGGAGCCCCCCCCACATGGCCCATGAATCGACCTCCAGCATCAAAGCCAGGCTCATCGTCTCCTCGCTGATCCTCATGGGCGGCGGCGCCGCCTCCTTCGGTTACAGCATGATGACCGACTCCTCGCATCTGCTGCATTCGCTGTTCTTCTGCATCGCCGTGCTGGGCGGCGGGTTCCTGCTGTGGACCGTGCACTCCCAGATGATGCAGCCCCTGCAGCACCTGCGCGACTATTCCCGCGCCATCAGCGCGGGCAAGGACGCCACCTGCAACGGCGGAGACATGCCCCAGGAATACGCAGAGCTGCGCGACAGCATGTGCCTCATGGTCGACCACTTGGCAGGCGCGGTGAAGGCCGCCCGCGACAAGGAGGCCGAGGCCGAGCGCCACTCCGCCGAAATTGAGCGCACCCTGGGCGAAAGCCGCGCGGCCGAGGCCAACGTGCGCGAGCTGCTGGAGAACATGAGCGCCGCCTCGCAGAAGGCCCAGGACGCCGCCACGCGCATCTTCGCCGCCGTGCGCGAGCTGAACGGAAACATGGACCGCGTGGGCCAGGACGTGGTGATCCAGCGCGAGCGCGTGGAAAGCACCACCACGGCCATGGAGCAGATGAACGAGGCCATCCTGGAGATTGCCCGCAACACCGGCAGCGCGGCCGAGAGCGCGGAACGCTCCAAGGGCAACGCCCAGGCCGGGGCCAGCGGCGTGCGCGAGGCCGTGGGCAGCATCGGCCGCGTGAAGGAGCGCATCCTGGCCTTGAAGGAGACCATGACCACCCTGGGCAACCAGGCCGAGGGCATCGGCCAGGTGCTGGGCGTCATTTCCGACATCGCCGACCAGACGAATTTGCTGGCCCTGAACGCGGCCATCGAGGCCGCGCGCGCGGGCGACGCGGGCAGAGGCTTCGCCGTGGTGGCCGACGAGGTTCGCAAGCTGGCCGAGAAGACCATGACCGCCACCAAGCAGGTGGGCGACTCCGTGCGCAACATCCAGGAACGGGCACGCGAGAACGTGCTGGCCGTGGACGAGGCCGCGGGCGACATCGTGGAAAGTTCCCGCGTGGCCGAGGAGTCCGGCAAGGCCATGGAGGAGATCGTGGACATCGTGCAGCAGACGGCGCTCGAGGTGGCCTCCATCGCCACGGCCAGCGAGGAGCAGTCCGCCACCTCCGAGGAGATCAACCGCAGCGTGGCCGAGGTGAACCAGGTGGCCCGGCAGACCGCCGAGAGCGTGGAAAACTCGTCGCGCGTGGTGGTGGAGATCTCCGGCCTGGCCGAGGAGCTGGACTCCATCATCCAGGCCATGGCCAGCGGCAAGCTCACGGCCGTGACCTCAAGCGAGCAGCTCATGACCTGGACCGACGACCTGTCCGTGGGCATCCGCCTCATCGACGAGCAGCACAAGGTGCTTTTGGGGCTCATCAACGAGCTGCACGCGGCCATGCGCTCGCGCAAGTCCGACGCGGTGCTGGTGGGCGTGGTGGAACGCCTCAAGGAATACACGGTGAAGCACTTCGGCCAGGAGGAGGAGTACTTCGACCGCTACGGTTACCCGGAAACCGCCGCCCACAAGGAGCTGCACGCCAAGCTGGTGAAGCAGGTGCTCGATTTCGAGGCCGACCTGAAGAGCGGCCGCGCCAAGGTGACCATGGACATCATGCGCTTCCTGAAGGACTGGCTGGTGAAGCACATCATGGGCACGGACAAGAAATACAGCCAGTTCCTGAACTCAAAGGGCCTGCGCTAGGCCCCCGTTTGCGCCGAGGCGAAGGGGAGGGGCCGCAGGGTTCCTCCCCTTTTTTTCGTCCCCTGCCACACGGCAGCCGACATGCGTGGGAGCCGCGCATCTTCCGCGCGGCCGGAAGAACTCCGAACCACCGGCTTTTCTCCCGGATGCGGACGAAGATCCCCTGCGTTCCGGTCGGGCGTGGGGCGCAGGGGGTGCCGGCGCAATGAGAAAGGGGAGGAGCCGCTTGGCCCCTCCCCTCTTCTTTTGCGTTGCGCTGCCGGGCGCTATTCGTGGTTCATGTTGTTGATGATGCCCTTGAGCTCGCCAGCCAGGCGGGCCAGGTCGCTCACGGCCTGTCCGGACTGGAGCATGGCCTCGGCCGTTTCGGAGGCGATGCGGTTGATCTCCTCGGTGGAGCGGCTGATCTCCTCGCTGGCGGCGGACTGTTCCTCGCTCGCCGTGGCGATGCCGCGCACATGGTCGGCCGTCTGGTCCACCATGCCCACGATCTCGTGCAGGGCCGCTCCGCTCTTGCCGGCCAGCTCCGTGCTTTCCTGGATGGCCTTGCTGGTGGCCTCGGTGTTGCGGATGTTCTTCTGGGCGCTGTCCTGCACGGCGCGGATGGCGTCGCCCACTTCCTTGGTGGCGGTCATGGTCTTCTCGGCCAGCTTGCGAACCTCGTCGGCCACCACGGCAAAGCCGCGTCCGGCGTCGCCCGCGCGGGCCGCCTCGATGGCGGCATTGAGCGCCAGGAGGTTGGTCTGGTCGGCGATGTCGGAGATGACGTTCATGATCTGACCGATGCCCTCGGCCTGACGGCCCAGTTCGGTCATGTCGGTCTTGAGGGTGATGGCCTGCTGCTCCACGCTGCTGATGGTGGAGACCACCTGGTTCACCAGCTCCGCGCCCTGCTGGGCCTTGTGCTTGGCCTGTTCGGCCAGGTCGGCCGCGGTGCCAGCGCTTCTGGCCACTTCCATCACGGTGGAGTTCATCTCCTCCATGGCCGTGGCGGCCTCGGTGGTGCGGGCGCGCTGCTCGTCAGAGCCCTTGCTGGACTGCTCGATCTGCGCTGCCAGTTCCTCGGACGCGCTGGCAACCTGGTCGGAAACCGTGTTGGCCGCGGCCGCGGCCTGGGCGATGCGCGCGTTCTGCTCCTCGATCTTCTTCTGGTTGGTCATGATCTCGGTGATGTCGGACCAGAAGGAGATGGAGCCAAGGAGGTTTCCGTCCAGATCGTAGAAGGGCGTGGTGGACACGTCCACGTGCTTCACCGCGCCGCCCTTGCCGGGCCAGGTGGTCTTGCCGACCTGGGGCTGGTTGGTGCGGATGGCCTTGTCGGACATGGTCTCGCGCTTGGGGTCGCCCCAGTAGAACTCGCCGGAGCGCACGCCCACGTAGTCGGCCGGCTTGCCGGTCTTTTCCAGGAAGTCGCACACCTGCTGGTTGCACCAGAGCATGTTGAAGTCCGGACCCACGATGCCGCAGGGGGTGGGGATGCCGTCCAGCACGCCCTGGGCGAAGCCGAGCTTGGACTTGATTTCGGCCACCATGCCCCGGATGTTGTGAGCCAGGTCGGCCAGCTCGAAATGGAAGTTCGTGTGCAGTTCAGCCTTGAAGTCGCCCTCGGTGATGGACTGGGTGAAGGCCTTGATGTCGTTGACCGGGCTGACCACCAGCTTGCGCACCATGAAGACGATGCCGCCGCAGAGCAGCAACACGGCCACGACGCCGATGCCCAGCAGGATGTTGCGCTGCATGGTCGCGGCCTCGGTCATCTCGCTCACGTAGGCGCTCATGCACACCACCCAGCCGGTGTCCGGGTCGGTGGAGACGGTCATGAACTTCTGCTCGCCCTTCCAGTCGTAGAACAGCGTGCCGTTCTTGATCTCCAGGGCCTTCTTGACGAAGTCCTGGTCGCTCACGTCCTTGAGGATGAGTTCCTTGTCCATGGCGTGGGCGATGAAGCGGCCCTTGCTGTCGAGCATGAAGCCGTAGCCGCGCTTGCCGAAGCGGGGCGGATCAATGAAGGCCTTGGTGAAGGTGTCCCATTTGGGGAAGGCGCCAACGCCGCCCAGCACCTTGCCGTCCGGGCCCTTGATGGCCTTGGCCAGGGAGAAGATGAACAGGTCGCCATCGCCGCTCTTGGCCTTGATGAGGTCTTTGGCGAAGTAGAGATCCTGGCCGCCCAGAATGGCCTTCACATAGTCGCGGTCGGCGCGGCTCTGGCCCGTCAGGTCCTCATCCTTGGCGTTGTAGCCCGCAAGGATGACGCCCTTGGCGTCGAAGATGAACAGGGCCCAGTATTCCTTGTTGATCTTGATGTACTCGTGCAGGCGTTCCTTGGCGCGTTTGGGGTCGCCGTCGAAGGCCTCGCGCAGGGCTTTCTGCGCCGCGAGGGATTCCACCAGCGTCTGCGTGCCGCTGATGTACTTGTCCAAGGACATCTGGGTGGCAGCGGAGATCTGCTCCATGGACTGCTGTTCCAGATGCAGACTGATGTTGTACGAGGACTTGGAGACGTAGATCACGATGCCCATGACGGCCAGGGCCACCACGAGGGTGACGGACAGGATGAGCACTGTTCCAAGACTTTTGATGCGCGACATAGAGCCCCCGAAAATGCGTTTCAATTTAAAAAAGCATGTGTTGAGAATATCGGCAGTTGTCAAGAATCCTTAAGCTGCCGGTTCTCAAAGTTGAACAATTTTTCGTTCGCGATTTGAGTACATGCGTCGGCGGGGGGCACCAGCGCGAGGACACAAGTAGAGACTTACTCTTTTTATGTAAAGAGAGAAAGGAGGATTCCCGGATGGAATCCCAGGCCGGGCTGGGTGGGGCCCACTGCAGGCGGCGCCACCTTGCCGTGGCCAGCCCGCAGGCTAGTCCAGGTCCACGGCCTCGGCAAGGTAGTTGCTGAACAGATGCACTTCCGAGGGCACCTCGTAGGTCTTGATGCCGTCGCGGATGCCGTCCTCGCAGTTGTGGCAGGCCACCACGGTCATCTCCGCGCCCGTGGCGCGGATGGCCTCGGCCTTGGCCTTGGCCGTGGCCAGGCGCTTCTGCTTGTACTCGGCCATGAGCCCGTGCCCGCCGCCGGAGCCGCAACAATACGTGTGCACACCGTTCGGATGCATCTCGCGGAAGTCGGCGGAGACATGGCGCATCAAAAGGCGCGAGTCCTCAAAGTGTCCGGCGTTGCGGATGAAGTTGCACGAATCCTGGAAGGTGACGGACTCCTTGTGGAAGCCTTTCTTGAGCTTGAGCCTGCCCTGGCGGAACAGGTCGGCCCACATCTTCATGGGGGCCATGACCTCGAAGGGGAAATCGCGCTTGAGCCAGTTGGGTCCCTCAAACTTGAGGGCGCGGATGGAGTGCCCTCACTCGGCTGTGAGGACTGTCCTGACCCCCAGGTTTTCGCCCGCCGCCACCACGCGGCCGGCAAGTTCCGTGGCCGCGGGATCGTCTCCGGCGAAGAGCCCGATGTTCGTGGAGTCCCAGCCGCGGCTTCCCGCCAGGGTGAAGTCCAGCCCGGCCGCGTTGTAGAGCTTCAGGTAGCCGTACAGGTTCTGGGGGTAGAACTTGATGTCGCGCGGGTGGAAGGTGACGAGCACCTCCGCGCCCTTCTTGTCGATGGGCGCAACCGCGTTTGGCATCTCTTCCTGCAATTCCTCCAGCTGCCACTCGATGGTCTCGCGGTACTCGTCGTCCGTGATGCCCAGGTTGTTGCCCACGTCCAGCGCGTTCTGCAGGCCCGCGGCCAGGCCCGGCGGGGTGAGCCCCTGGCTGACGGCCAGGGCCCGCGTGGCCCGCACCACGAAGGCGATGCCGATGCCGTAGGGGCAGAACATGGTACAGCGCTGGCACATGGTGCAGGTGCCGTACACGGTATCCACCAGCCACTGCATGAACTCCTCGCCCACCTCGCCCTTTTTGCGCAGCATTTCGGCCATGGGCTTCATGCGGTGCGCGGGCACGTGTTCGGGTCTGGGCTCGGACTGGTAGAAATGGCAGCCCTGGGCGCACAGGCCGCAGCGGGCGCAGATGTCCAGCCACAGGCGCAGGCGCGCGCCATTGCGGCTGTTCAGGGCCTCTTTCAGCTTGGGGATGTCGAGGGTCATTCTCTGGCTCCTTGGGCTACCACGCGCTTACCACGCGTTTACCATGCACCCACGCTGCGCTTGCCGAAATCGCTTCCGGTGACGGCGCGGGACACGAAGAACAGAACCACGTGGGACAGCTTGGTGAAGGGCGCGAGCAACAGCAGCAGGTCGGCCGAAAGCACGTGCAGGGTGATGAAGGTGTCATAGTCGCCCCACTGGTGAAAGGCCAGCACGCCGGTGAGCATGGGCGCGAGGGTCAGGCAGAGCACAAGCCAGTCGGAGGGGCCGGTCAAGGCGCGCACGTGCGGCAGGGCCAGGCGGCGGATGGCGAGGTACGCCCCGGCCCCCAGGCAGGCGAAGGCCAGATAGTCCGACACCTCGTCCGGCAGGGTCCACCAGGAGATGTCCCAGGCCTGCTCCCACAGGATGACGTGGGCCTGGAACAAGAGCGCCGTGGCCAGAAGTCCCAGGTGGAACACGAACCCGGCCGCCGTGGGCAGGGGGTTTTCCCTGGCCGTGATGTTGGCGGGCACGAGCCAGCGCAGGATGGACTTGAGCGCCCAGGCTGGGCGGAAGCCCTTGAGTGCGGCGGGGTCCACGCGTTTTGCCAACTGCAGGAAGCGCAGCACCCGCCAGCCCATGCCCAGCACGAACACGGTGAAGGAAACTGCGAAAAGCGGCCCGGTGGCCAGATCGTACAGGGCGAACACGGGTTCCTCCCGGCGCTTGGACAGGGCTTGCGACGCGCGGCACGTCCGCCTGCCATAATACCGTACCAGGGTAGCACGTCTTTATTGGCGAGACAATCCCCTTTGTGCGGGAGGATATGTTTTCCGCCAAATAGACATTGCAACACAGCCAATTCGATGGAATGTTCAGATACGCTACCTGGGTAACAGGAAACATGAGGTGAGGCAATCCCCCTGGGGCGGGAGGATACGTTCTTTTTGCGGAGCGCTAGCCCTGCGGCTGGTTCACCCGGTCCATGGTGCGGAAGTTGATGGCCTCGGCCAGATGCCCGATGCCGATGGCTTCCGCCTCCTCCATGTCCGCTATGGTGCGGGCGATGCGCAGCACCCGCGTGTAGGCCCGGGCCGAGAGGCCCAGCTTGCGCACGGCCTGCTCCAGGAAGCGCTGGCCGTCCTCGCCCACGGCGCACCAGCGCTCCAGGGCCGCGCCGGTCAGGTCCGCGTTCAGGCGGATGTTCTGGCCCGCGTAGCGCTTGGCCTGCATGGCCCGCACCTTGAGGATGCCCGCGCGCATGGTGGCCGAGTCGCGGTTGCCGCGCGGGGCCTTCAGGTCCTCGTACGGCACGGCGGGCACCTCCACCTGCAAGTCGATGCGGTCCATGAGCGGGCCGGAGATGCGCGAGCGGTACCGGCCGATGGCCAGGGGCTGGCAGGTGCACTCGTGCCGGTCATCGGTGAGGTAGCCGCAGGGGCAGGGATTCATGGACGCGATGAGCATGAAGTCCGACGGGTAGGTGAGGGACAGCGCCGCGCGGGAGATGGTCACCCGGCCGTCTTCGAGCGGCTGGCGCAGTACCTCCAGCACGTGCTTCTTGAACTCCGGCAGTTCGTCCAGGAACAGCACGCCCCGGTGCGCGAGCGAAACCTCGCCCGGCCTGGGGTTGGCGCCGCCACCGATGAGTCCGGCATCGGAAATGGTGTGGTGCGGCGGGCGGAAGGGCCTGCGCACGATGAGCGCGGCCTCGCGCGGGAGCATGCCCGCCACGGAATAGATCTTGGTGACCTCCAGGGCCTCGTCGAAGGTCAGCGGGGGCAGCACCGTGGGAATGCGCTGGGCCAGCATGGTCTTGCCGCTGCCGGGGGGGCCTACGAAAAGCAGGTTGTGCCCGCCCGCGGCGGCGATCTCTATGGCGCGCTTGGCGTGGTCCTGGCCCTTCACCTCGGCGAAGTCGCCCTCGTGGGCGGTCTGCTCGGCCCACAGGGCGTCCACGTCGACCGTTGCGGGCGTCGGGGCGAGCTCGCCGGTGACGATGCCCACGGCCTCGGCCAGGCTGCCCACCCCGTACACGGGCAGGCCCTGCACCACGGCGGCCTCGGCCGCGTTGTCCGCAGGCACGATGAGCCCGCGCGCGCCCTGCTCCCGCGCCATGATGGCCAGGGGCAGCACGCCCGGCACAGGCCCCAGGTTGCCATCCAGCGAGAGCTCGCCCGCCAGGAACCAGCCGTCCAGGCGCTCGGCGTCGATGACCTCGGCCGCGGCCAGCAGGCACAGGGCCAGGGGCAGGTCGTAGCCGCTGCCCTCCTTGCGCAAATCAGCCGGGGCAAGGTTCACGGTGATGCGCGAGGGCGGCAGCCGGTGCCCGGCGTTCTTGAGGGCCGAGAGCACGCGCTCCTTGGCCTCGCGCACCGCGCCTTCGGCCAGGCCCACCAGGGTGAAGGCGGGCATGCCCGAACGTGCGAGGTCGACTTCCAGGGCCACGGGCACGGCCTCTATGCCGAGCAAGGCTGCGGTGCGGACTTTGGCGATCAAGAGGGGGCTCCTTGGCGGACGTGTCGTCCATAGAGCGTACCCGATTCTAGGCGGCTTGCCCAGCGCTTTCCGAAGCAGCGGCGCGGTGTTGCAGCACCCCGCGCAGGGTCACGGCCAAAAGCACCACCAGCCCGCCCAAAAGCGACCAGAAGCCGGGCAGCTCGCCCACGCCGAGCGCCACCCACACGGGATTCAGGACCGGCTCAAGGGTCATGATGAGGATGGCCTCCAGCGCGCCCAGGCGCTTGATGCACCAGACGTACAGCGCCAGCGAAACGCCCTGCTGGATGACGCCCAGGTAGAGGAGCCCGGCCCAGCCGGCGGCACTGGGCAGCGCCCCGAACAGGAACGGCAGGCCCACGCAGGCCGTGAGCAGGTGCCCCAGCAGCACGGATTCCACGGGCGAGGCGTCCTTTTGACCGCGCATGGACAGGGTGAAGGCCGCGTAGCACAGGCCGGAGCCCACGGCCACGAGGTTGCCCAGAAGTCCTTCGGGCGAGAGCTGGTCGAGGAAGAACAGCACCATGCCGGAAAGCACCACGCCGATGAACAGCCAGTCCGCCGGGCGCGTCTTCTCCCCCAGCAGGCGCGGGGCCAGCAGCGCCACGTACACCGGCGCGGTGTAGGCGAGCAGGATGGCGTTGGCCGCCGTGGTCATCTTGGTGGCGGCCACGTTGGAGATGAGCAGGGCCGCGTAGCTTAAGGCCGCGCAGACCCGCGCCGGGCTGAGGGCGAAGTTCAGGTCTTTGCGGAAGATGAGGGCGAGGGTGAGGGCCGAAAGCGCGCTGCGCACGCCGGTTATGGCCAAGGGGGGCAGGTCCACCAGTTTGATGGCCAGCCCCCCGGAACTCCAGATGAGGGCGGTTGCCGCCAGAAGCAGCGAGGCGCGCGCGCGTTCGCTCATGATGCAGCGCCCCAGGTTTCTCGCGGTGTGCGCGTGTCTAGTGGATCATCCGACCCAGGCGGTCCCAGCGGATGTTCGAGGGGCCGGTCCAGGACCAGTAGATGACCATGGCCTTGCCCTTGATGCTCTCGCGGCTGACGAAGCCCCAGAAGCGGGAGTCGAAGGACTCGTCGCGGTTGTCGCCCATGACGAAGTAGTGGCCTTCGGGCACGGTGATCTTGGGCATCCAGTCGCGCTTGGCGCGGCACACGCTGGTGGTGTCCTCGCAGTGGTCGAAATAGGCCTTGGGGTCCACGGTGATTTCCGGATGCCCTTCGGGCAGGGGGCTCGGCTCGATTTCCTCGCGCACGTGCTGGATGTACGGTCCGGTCACGTGCTCACCGTTGACGTAGACCTCCTTGGCGCGAATCTCCACCGTGTCGCCCGGCTGGCCCACGATGCGCTTCACGAAGTCCACGTCCTTGAGCTGCGGGCGGTTGGCGTCGAGCTTGTCGTTGTACGGGTACTCGAACACGATGATGTCGCCGCGGGCGGGCTCGTACACGGGCACAAGGATCTTGTCCGTGAAGGGCAGCTTGAGGCCGTAGTGGAACTTGCTCACCAGAAGCTGGTCGCCGATCTGCAGGGTCTCAAGCATCGAGCCCGTGGGAATCTTGAAGGCCTGCACGACGAAGGCCCGGATGATGAGGGCCAGAACCACCGCGACGAGCAGCGCCTCGATGTATTCCTTGAGCGTTTTGAGCCATCTGGGATTCATGCGTGTTCCTTCTGTCGCGGCCGGGGCCGCGCGTTTGTTCGCGAATCGGGGGGGAGGCCCGGCTAGTCGTCGCTGCCGGCCTTGAGCACGGCCAGGAAGGCTTCCTGGGGAATTTCCACGTTGCCCATGCGGCGCATGCGGCGCTTGCCTTCCTTCTGCTTTTCCAGAAGCTTGCGCTTACGCGTGATGTCGCCGCCGTAGCACTTGGCGATGACGTCCTTGCGGAAGGGGGCCACGCGCTCCTTGGCGATGATCTTGTTGCCGATGGCGGCCTGGATGATGACCTCGAACATCTGCTTGGGGATGCTCTTCTTGAGCTTTTCCGCAAGGCTGCGGCCGAAGGGATAGGCGCTCTGCCGGTGCACGATGACCGAGAAGGCGTCCACCGCTTCGGAGTTGATCAGGATGTCCAGGCGCACCAGGTCGGACTGGCGGTAGTCGATGATTTCGTAATCGAGCGAGGCGTAGCCCTTGGTGGTGGACTTCAGCTTGTCGAAGAAGTCGTACATGATCTCGGCAAAGGGCATTTCGTAGGTGATGACCACGCGGCTGGCCGTCAGGTACTTCATGTCCTTCTGGATGCCGCGCTTTTCCTCGCACAGGCCGAGCACATTGCCCACGAAGTCGTTGGGCACGTGGATCTCCACCTTGGCGTAGGGCTCGTACAACGCGGCGATGTTGCTCGGGTCGGGCAAGAGGCTCGGGTTGTCGATGGTCAGCTTGCGGCCGTCCGTGGTCTCCACGGTGTAGATGACCGAGGGCGCGGTGGTGATGAGCCGGGCCTGGAACTCGCGCTCCAGCCGCTCCTGCACGATCTCGATATGCAAAAGACCCAGGAAGCCGCAACGGAAGCCGAAGCCCAGGGCCTTCGACGTCTCGGGCTCGAAGCTGAAGGCCGCGTCGTTCAGCTGGAGTTTTTCCAGCGCCACCTTGAGCATCTCGTATTCGTTGGGCTCAACAGGGTACAGGCCCGAGAAGACCATGGGCTTGACCTTTTTGAAGCCGGGGAAAGGCGTCTTGGTCGGATTGTTGGCCTTGGTGATGGTGTCGCCCACCGGAGCGTCGGAAAGCTCCTTCATGTTGGCGCACAAGAAGCCCACCTCGCCGGGGCCGAAGCCCGGCATCTCGACGCTCTCCGGACTGAACACGCCAAGCTTCATGACCTCGAACTCCTTGCCCGAGGAGAAGATGCGGATCTTGTCGCCCTTCTTGATCGTGCCGTCCAGCACGCGGAACAGCACCACGACGCCCAGGTAGGTGTCGTACCAGGAGTCGAAAATAAGCGCCTTGAGCGGCGCGTCGGCGTCGCCCTTGGGCGGCGGCAAATGGGTGATGATGCGCTCGATGAGGTCGGCCACGCCCAGGCCGCTTTTCGCGCTCACCAGGGCCGGGTCCGTGCAGTCGAGCCCGATGACTTCCTCAATCTCGCGCGAAACGCGCTCCGGCTCGGCGCTCGGCAAATCGATCTTGTTCAGCACCGGCACGACCTCGAGGTCGTTGTCCAGCGCCAGGTACACGTTGGCCAGGGTCTGGGCTTCCACGCCCTGGGAGGCGTCGACCACGAGCAACGCGCCCTCGCAAGCCGCAAGGCTGCGCGACACCTCGTAGGAAAAGTCCACGTGGCCCGGCGTGTCGATGAGGTTCAGGATGTACTTCACCCCGTCCTTGGCGGTGTACGGAATGCGCACGGCCTGGGCCTTGATGGTGATGCCGCGCTCGCGCTCAAGGTCCATCTTGTCCAGGTACTGGGCCTTCTGCTCGCGCGCGGAGACCACCCCGGTGAGTTCCAGGATGCGGTCGGCCAGGGTGGACTTTCCGTGGTCGATGTGGGCGATGATGCTGAAATTTCGTATGTATTTGGTCTCTGTCATGGTCCTCGTCCGCGTGTCGGGGGTGGTTCGGGTTGCCCCGGCGTTGGCGATATGGCCCCTGAGGGCGTAAGCCTTGTACGGCATTTGCCCGCGCCTGTCTAATAGGGAGAAGGGGGGGAGGAGGCAAGCAAGGGGCTCCGCCCCTTGGACCCCGCCAGGGGGTATGCACCCCCTGGACCCGC
>CAYUOW010000062.1:0-16268 GCA_964446455.1 uncultured Desulfocurvus sp. | reverse complement strand
GCCTGCCCACCGAGACCGACGCCGACCTGGACGCCATCGTGGACCTGTGCGTGAAGGTGCGCGACGCCGCCGGCCGCCACGTGAAGCGCCTGCAGGTGACTGCGGCCGTGTCGCCCTTTGTGCCCAAGACGCACACGCCCTTCCAGTGGGAGGGGCAGATCAGCATGGATGAGATCCGCCGCCGGGTGTACTACTTGAAGGACGCCCTCAAGCCCTACAAGCGCATCACCCTCAAGTACCACCAGCCGGAGATGAGCTGCCTGGAGGGCGTGTTCTCCCGCGGGGACCGCCGCCTGGGCAAGGTCATCGAGACCGCGTACCGCAAAGGCGCGCTGTTCTCCAGCTGGAAGGACCACCTGCGCCTGGAGCACTACCTGGAGGCCCTGGCCGAGCATGGCCTGACGCCCGAGGAGTTCCAGGGCCCGCGCGACGTGGACGCCCCCCTGCCCTGGGACCACTTGAGCTGCGGCGTGTCCAAGAAATTTCTGCTCACCGAGCGCGAGCGCGCCCTGGCCGAGAAGGAGACCGGCGACTGCCGCTACGGCGCCTGCCGGAACTGCGGCGTGTGCAACATGGACGGCCGGACCTCGGAGCTGGTCCTCCAGGCCGGGGGCCAGGACATCCGCCCGCGCGTGGTCTTCGCCCGGCGCGACCAGGAGACAGGAAGCGAAAGCGCCCCGGCCCCGGCGGGCGGCCAAACCGCCATGTCCGAAGCGGCGTTGCGCCCCACGCCCATGCCCGCCCCGGCCGCGCAGCAAAAAAACGGCAAGCACCAGCTGCCGCCGGACTGCGGCCTCACCGACCGCCAGGCCCAGTACCGCATCTGGTACGAGAAGCGCGCCGAAGCCGCCTACTTAAGCCAGCTTGAATTGCAGAGCATCCTCGAACGGGCGCTCCGGCGCACGCGCTTCCCCCTGTCCTTCAGCGCGGGCTTCCACCCCATGCCGCGCATCTCCTTCGGCCGGGCCCTGCCCGTGGGCGTGGAGAGCGTGAGCGAATGGTTCACCCTGACCCTGCGCGAAAAGCTGGGCCCGGAATACGTGCTGGACACCCTGGCCGCGCAGATGCCCGGGGGCTTGAATCCCCTGCGCATCGAGCAGCTGCCGGTGCTCAAGCGGCCGGTGCAGGCCGTGCGCGAGAGTTTCCTGGTGCGCTACACCGGCAGCGAGGCCGACGTGACCCGCTGGCGCGCAAGCTGGGCGGAGTTCATGAAGCAGGACGTGGTGATGTTCGACCGCAAGAGCAAGAACGGCCCCAAGCCCACCAACCTGCGCGCGCTGGTTTTGAGCGCCGAGCCTCAGCCCGACGGCGCCGTGGCCCTGACCTTCGACTGGTCCAAGGACTACATGAGCCCGCAGGCCCTGGTGCTGGCGGTGAACGCGCCCATCACGCCCCTGGCCGCCCACGTGCTGAAGGTGGGCCAGCAGTTCCCGGAGGAATAGGCCTCCCCTACCTCGCGGGCTTTTCGGGCTGCGCCGGTGGCACCGGCACGGTGGCGAAGGGTCGCGTGGGGTCGGGCTTCAGGGTGCCCTTGCCGGGGAAAATCGTGTCGTATTGCAGGTTGTCGCCGGGGATGGTGAAGTAGCCCTGGCGCACGCTCCGGGCCCTGCCCGCCTGCAGCAGCTCCCCGGCCGTCACCAGTTCATAGCCGCGCGCGCGCAGGGCGGGCAGCAGCCGCTCCAGAATCTCGTAGCTCTTCTGCGGCACGGCGTTGGCGTGCAGCAAGACGATCGCCCCCGGGCGCACCCGGGCCAGGGCGCGCCTGGCCAGCACGTCCGCGGAATGCAGTTCCTCGTCCCCCTCGCCGTCCACATCCCACTGAATGACCGGGTAGCCCCGCTCCGCCAGGGTGTTCAGCGCCAGCTCCGAGCTGCGGCCATAGGGCAGGCGCATGAGGGCCAGGCCTTGCGGCACGCGCGCGCCCTCGGCCTCCAGCCCCTTTGCCGCGGCCCGGCGGACCAGCTCCGCGCGCAGGTTGGCGTGCTGGATCTCGGTCAGGCGCATCTGGCTGTCGATCTCCGCGCGGGTCATGAGCCCCAGGTTGCCGTGGGTCCAGGTGTGGCTGCCGATTTCGAAGCGCGGGTCGGCCATGAGCTGCAGCGCGGCTTCCGGGTGCGAGCGCATCCACTTGCCGCCTGCGAAGAAGGTGGCCTTGGCGTTTTGCGCCCGCAGCAGGTTGATGATGCGGTTGTTGTAGCCCGCCACGTTGTTGGCGCGCTCGCAAAGATCGAAGGTGATGGCCACCACCTTGCGGCCCATGGCCGGAACCACGTGCCGGATGGCTCCCTGTTGGGCCGGGGGCACCGCTGGCGGCCTGGGCGCAAGCTCCACGCCGGGAGCGAGAACGGGCACGCTGGGGTCGGGCTCGCCCACGGGGCCTATGACGCGGTCCGCATCGGTGCCGGCCAGCTCGGCCGGGGTCCACAGGGCCTCGAGCAGCGCCGTGGAGCGCGGGGCCTGCTCCGTTTGCGCGGCGAGGCCGGGAACGGCCAGGCAGAGCAGGACCGCCAGCGCCAGCAGGCGCGGCAGCGTCTTCGTCGCACGAAGTCTCAGCACGCGAAACCTCCCTCTGTTCCGATTCGGGTGGGAGCGGCCTGAAGCGGCGCGGACCTAGCCGTCCACATCCGCCTGAAGGGGGCCCGGAGCCGCCGGGGCGTCCTTCTGCGTTTCCTGGCTGGAGGCTGCCGGGGCGGGCTTCTTGGCCTGGTCCTGCTTCATGGCCGGCACCAGGGGCTGCCCGGCCTTGCGCTTGTTCTCGATCTCCGTGGCCGCGGCGTCCAAAGCCACGAAACGCCTGCTGGTGCTGGGGTGCGTGGTGCCCATGGTGATGCCCTTGGGATTCTCCACGGCCATGCGCCGCCAGAACTCCGGCATGACGCGGATGTCGTACCCCGCGCGCGAGGTGTAGTAGAGGCCCACGTAGTCGGCCTCGTGCTCGTATTCCTGGCTGAACATCATGCCGCCCAACTGCCCGCCGATGTTGGGGTTCACCCCGGTCAGCACGGCCACGGGCAGGTCCACCAAAAGGGTGCCCAGGGTGGCGTTCACCCGCTTGTCGCGGATGTGCAGCTGGGTGTTGTGGGCCAGCTCGTGCCCGATGACCCCGGCCAGTTCGTCGTCGGAGCGCACGAACTTCATCATGCCCATGAGCACCATGATCCGGTTGCCGTCCGCGTAGGCGTTCAGCACGTTGCTCTTGTCCAGGGCCACCGGGTAGCCGCACAGGGGCACGGCCTTGATGACGAAGGTCAGGCGCTCGCCCGCGCGCTCCACCACCAGGGGGATGTCCGCGCCCTTCTCGATGGAGGCCTTGAGGGCCGCGTTGGCCTCTTTCTTGTTGCCCACGTGGGTCTCGGCCACCAGCAGGACGATGTCGCCCCGGCGGATGCCCGCCGCGTGCCCGGGGCTGCCC
Organism: uncultured Desulfocurvus sp.; assembly: GCA_964446455.1. GTDB lineage: Bacteria > Desulfobacterota > Desulfovibrionia > Desulfovibrionales > Desulfovibrionaceae > Humidesulfovibrio. The sequence continues at coordinate 12,856 of CAYUOW010000062.1, read as the reverse complement.
GGGGGCGCCTGGAACACCGTGGGCCGCCATTCTATGCCGATGGCCTCGCGCACGAGGTCGCGCTTGTCCTTATCGTAGTCGTCCAGCTCCAGAAAACTCAGGCCCACGCCATGCACTATCTTTTGCCCGCAGAGCTCCGCGTTTTGCGAGCGGATGGCCCAGGCCACGCGGTTCAGGCGGTCCAGCTTGTCCACCTGGTCGCGCAGCACAAGCAGCTGCTGGGCCTTGGCCTCGTCTTCCACCAGGCCGGAATCGATCTGGGGCATGTTGGCCTGCGGAGAGCAGGCGGCAAGGGCCAGGGCGCACAGGGCGAGCAGAAGCTTGGGGAGGCTCTTGGGCATGGGGTTCCTCGTGAAGCGGGGGCTCTCCCCCCGGCACAGGCCGGAAGGATGCGCCCCCTGCATAACGTAAATCAGATGCGGAGCAAAGGCCTCTCCGGCCCTATCCACCACTCCCCCCGCACTCCCCCGCGACAAGGGCGATGGCCTTCTCCGGGCACATCTCCTGGCAACAGAAGCAGGCGATGCACAGGGCCTTGTCCACCACGGCCAGGCCGTCCTCGATGCGCAGGGCCTGGGCCGGGCACTGGTCCACGCAGGTGCCGCAGGCCGTGCAGCGCGCGGGGTCGGCCTTGGGCCGCATGACGATGCGGCTTTCCAGGAGGCTCTGCAGGTTGGCCGAATGCTGGATGGCCCCGCCGTCCAGCGGCGGCAGGCGGAAGCCCTCAAGCACGGCCAGCTCGCCCAGCACCTCCACGGCCTGGGGGCTGAAGTCTCCCAGGCCGAGTTCCCTGGCCTTGTGCAAAAGCCGCAGCTTCCCGGGGTCGAGCCCCACCATGCGGCAGATGACGGAATCAAGGGCCACGGCATTGTCCGCCGCGAGGATGCGGCCGATCCAGCGCAGGTCGGTGGAGGCCGGGCCATTGCCCTGCATGCCCAGGATGCCGTCCACCAGGATGAAGTCCGGCGGGCGCAGGGCGAACACGTCCACCACCACTTCCTGGAAGCGTTCCGGGCTACCGGAAAGCTTGTGCAAAAGCGCCTTCTGCGCGCCGGGCAGGATGCCGTAGCTGTTCTTCACCGCGCCGGTGATGACCGTCAGGCCATGGGTCTTGAACTTCGGCAGGGAGATGAAGCAGTCGGCCTCCAGCACCGCGCGCGACACGCTGACCTTGGGCATGGCGGCCACGTCGCCCAGCACGGAAAAGGGCACCTCCACCGCGTCCAGGCCGATGTTTGTGTAGTGGCCAAGGGAGGCCTCGATGAGCCCGGCGCGTTCGAAGCTCTTCTCGTTGGCCCCGTAGCCCATGAGGCCGGGGTTGTCGCCCACGGTGATGGCGGCCGCGCCAAGGTCCAGCAGGCATTCCACCACGGCGCGCAACACGGCCGGGTGCGTGGTCACGGCTTCCTCGGGCCTGGCGGCGCGCAGCACGTTGGGCTTCACCAGCACCTTTTTGCCGCGCACGGGCGGGGCGAACAGGGAAAAGGCCTTCTCCACCGCCGGGCGGCAGGTCTGGTAGTCGGCCGGTTCAATGAGGACTCTGTGCATGGGGGGCTTCTCCTGTGGGGCTACTTGGAGCCGAAGATCTTCTTCAGGAGCGAGGTGGTGCGCTCCGCCGGATTGGTGCGGATGTCCTTCTCCTCCTTGGCGATCATGGTGAACAGGCCGTCCTGGGCCTTGGCGTTCACGTAGGCGTCCAGGTCCAGCCCATAGGCCTGGGCGGCGCTAGCCGCCAGGGGGTTGGCCGTGAGCTTCTTGTAGGCCTTGGCCACGCCCACGGAATCGGTGGCCTTACTGATGATGGGCTGCATAAGCTCGCCGATTTTGCCGCCGCTGGACTTGCGGAAGTACTGGGTGGCCGCGTCCTCCGGCCCGGTCAGGATGCCTTTGGCGTCGCTCACGCTCATGTTCTTCACCGCGTCGCCCAAAATGTTCGCGGCCTGGGGCACGGCCTGCTCGGCCGCGCGGTTCATGGCCAGCACCAGGTCGTCGATGAGCTTGCCCTGGCCCGCCAGGCGCAGGGGGGTCTCCAGCTTCTGCAGCTGCTCGGGCAGGAGGATCTTGACCGCCTGGTTGCTGAAGTAGCCGTCGGTCTTGCCCAGGCTGGCTATGGACGTGCTGACGCCCTTGGCCAGGGCCTCCTTCAGGCCTTTGGTGATGTCCGTATCGGATACGCCGGCGGGAACGGAGTTGGTGGCCCCTGAAGTCTGGCTCACGGCCTGGGAAGCCTGCTGCGCCTTGTCCAGCACGTCGGCCCAGCCGGCCTGCGCGGGCCCGGCCAGCAGGGGCGAAACAAGCAGGCAAAGGGCGGCAAGGGAGAGGGAGCGTTTCATGGTGGCCTCCTGGCGGGCTTGATGGTTTTCGATGCTTCCGGTGTACTCCCAGGCCGCCCGCTCGGCAAGAAACTCCTGCCAAAGCCCTGGTCCGGATTATGCATTTTCTCGGCAGGAGGAAATAATGTCATGCGCATAAATCCCCAGATCGCCAACCAGATGTATTTGAACTCCGGTGACGAAGACACCTCTTGCCTGGCCACCGGTACCTACACCGGCCTGGCTGCGGCAAAATATATCAAGGACAACGACAAGGACGGCGACAAATGCCTGTCCGCGGACGAGGTGTCCATTTCCGCCGAGGCTTACGCCAAGCTCGACGCCGACAACGACGGCAAGGTGACCTTGGAGGAGATGAAGGACTCCCTGGCCGGCCAGGACGACGCCATCTTCCAGTACTACAAGAACGGCGGCGCCACGACGGAGACCCCGGACATCACCACCGCGCTGCTCACCAACTCCAATTCCAGCAGCACCTCAAGCACCTACTCCACCCTGGCGGCCAAGCGCTACCTGGCGGACAAGGACAAGAACGGCGACGGCGTGCTCTCCAGCGACGAGGTGTCGCTGTCCGCTGACGTGTTCTCCGAAGTGGACAAGGATTCCGACGGCAAGGTGACCAAGGCCGAGCTGCAGTCCGTGCTCGCCGGGCAGGAAAGCACCATCAAGAAGTACTACGCCAACGGCGGCACCGGGTCCATCGTCGATCTGACTTCCAGGTTATTGGCGACGATCTAGGCGGCAAAAGCCGCAAGGATTCCCTGGGGCTCTGTTGCGCCCGGCATCAAGGGCAGGCCGGAAGGTCCTGCCCTTGCGGGCGTGATGCACTTCAACGTGGAGGGGAGCATGAGCAGCCACACGGCCATCTCAAATAAAGTCCACAGACAATATTCCAAACACACAGGCGGTACAAACACCAAGACAAAGACCGCCAGCACAAATAAAATAAATAAAAATCTCCCCCACACGACAGGAAAGACCAGCGGTGGCCTGAAGACTTCGCTGACCCCCGGCTCGTATTCGAACCCGGCCGCAGCCAAGTATTTCAAGGATCACGACAGGAACAGGGACGGCCTGCTCACCAGCGACGAGGTGACCTTTTCCGCCGAGGCGTACGCCAAACTGGACGCCAACTCCGATGCCAAGGTGACCAAGGCCGAGTTGCAGAAGGCCCTGTACGGCAAGGACGCCGCGATCTACCAGTATTACAAGAGCGGCGGTGACAAGACGCACTCCCGGGACGTCGTCGCCACGCTGCTTTCCAATGCCGGCGGCTCGGGCGGTGTGGCCAGCGTTTCCCAGGCTGCGTCCAAGTACATAGGCGACCACGACAAGGACAGGAACGGCAAGCTCTCACGCAGCGAGACCACGCTGTCGGCCGAGGAGTTCGCCAAGCTGGACATCAACGCCGACGGCGAACTGGCCAAGAACGAGTTGGAGAAGGCCCTGAACGGGAAGAAAGAGGCCATCGACCAGTACTACAAGAGCGGCGGCGAAAAGACCCACAGCAAGGACATGGCGCAGTCCGTGCTCTTCGCCTCCAACGCAGGCGGCAACGCAGGCAGCGTCACCCAGGCGGCCTCCCGGTACATAAAGGACCACGACAAGGACAGGGACGGCAGGCTCTCCCGCAGCGAGACGACTCTGTCCGTCGAGGAATACGCCAAGCTGGATATCAACGCCGACGGCAAGCTGACCAGGGAAGAACTCGAGAAGGCCCTGGACGGCAAGAAGGAGGCCATCGACAAGTACTACACCAGCGGCGGCGAGAAGACCCACGACGAGGACATGGCGGCGGCGGTGCTCTTCACCTCCAACGCCGGTGCCATCGGCAATTTCGCCACCCTGGCCGCGAGCAGGTTCCTCAAGGACAGGGACAAGAACGGCGACGGCGTCCTCTCCACCAGCGAGGTCTCCCTATCCAACAAGGCGTTCTCCAAGCTCGACAAGAATGCGGACAGAAAGATCACGTTGGGCGAGCTGAACACCGCCCTGGCGGGCAAGAACGCCGCCATCCAGACCTACTACAAGAACGGCGGAACCGACTCGCTTTCGAACTTGACATCCACCCTGCTGAAGGTTGTTTAGGGGGCATGAACGACGTATCGCCCGGCACGGGCGTGCTGATCTACGGCAAGGAAGGCTGCCCGCACACCAACCGGGCGCGCGCGGCCCTGCCCCTGGCGCGTTTCATCGACGTGCTGGCCGACCCCGCCGCCCTGGAGGAAATGCTCCGGCTTTCCGGCGGGGTGCGCCGTGTGCCGGTCATCGTCCGCCCGGGCGGGGATGGCGGTGAACCCGCCGTGGAGATCGGCTTCTGCCGCGGCTCCTGACACGCCTGAACCCGCAGGGCCGTGCGCCCTGCCCCACCCCTCGAAGCCGCCTAGAAGAACAGGAAAAAGCCGTTGGCGAAGAACACCAGCCCCAGCGCGCCCACGGCCATGCCGCCATACCACACTGGCTTGATCTTCATGAGGGCCGCCACCGACGAGAGCAGGATGGCGATCTGCAGGAAGATGATGGCCATGCCGAAGGCCCCGGAATGGGCCTGGGCCTGGGCGATGGCCGCGTCATAGCCTTCCGCCTGCTTCTTGATCTCCTCCTTCTGCATCTCGTACTTGTCGATCTTCGCCGCGTAGGCCTTGGTCTTGTCGGCCACGGCCTTGGCGTAGGCCTCGCCGCCCTTGCCCGCGTTCATCACGGCCAGATCGAGCGCGTCCTTCTGCAGCTCGTGCAGGTACTGCTTCATGTCCTTGGCCTGGTAGTAGGCCCACTGGTTGGTGGCCTTGGACTGCGAGAGCACCGCGCGGGTGGAGTGCTGCCCGCCCTTGAAGGTGGAAAGGGTGGCGCACACCGCGAACACGATGGTGGTGACGGCCACGTAGCCCAGCCAGCTTTCCTTCTTTTCTTCAGCCATGCATGCTTCCTTGTGGGTTGTGTGATGATTCGCCGCCGCGCCCGGTCAGAACGCGGCGTCCATGACCTCGATGATGCGCGCGACCCGGTGGGCATAGGTGTGCTCCGCCAGGATGCGCCTCTGCGCCGCCCGGACGATGCGCGCGCGGCCCGCGGGGTCGGCCAGCCAGCGCCGGGCTTCGTCCGCCAGATCCTCCACCCCGGTGTAGCAGGCCGCCTCCACGCCGGGCTCGAAGCACTGCTCCAGCGCGGGCAAAGCCTCCGTCTGCAGGAAGCCGCCGCACAGGGGCGCGTCGAAAACCCGCTGGTTGAGCGATGCGCGGGACTTGAGACTCGTGATGTTCACATTCACCGCCAGGGAGCGGTAGAAGCCCGCCAGTTCCGGGCCGTAGACCGGCCCGGGCCGCCAGGTGAAGCTTCCCTCGCCCGCAAGCAGCAGCCGCCACAAGCTCTCCCCGGCGATGACCGGAGCAAGGGGCAGCAGGGCGCGCACGGCGCGCAGGCGGTGCAGGCGCGTGGCCTCCTGGCGCAGCAGCTCCAGCCGCAGGGCGCGGCCTTCCGCGCTGGCTGCAGCATACTCATCCCACAGCTCCGGCCCATGCAGGCGCAGGCACTCCTCGCCGCCCAGATCCGGCTCGGCCGCGAGCAGCGCCCCAAGCTCCCGGTAGCGGCGCAGAAAAGCCGCCGGAAAGCGCCCGGCGCGCATGGTGCGGGCCTGGTTTGCCGCCCAGGTGCCCCCCACGAAGCCGACGCCCGCCGCGTCCGCATCCGGTTCCGCAGGGGAAAAAACGGCCGGGTCGCCCCCAAGGGGCAGATACTGCGCGCGCGGCCCAAGCCCGCCCGCCAGCGCGGGCACGGCGTCCGGGTTCCAGGTGAAGAGCATGAGCGGGGCATCCGGAGCGGCCGGGCGCTGCAGATAGGTCTCGTGGTTGTCCACGAACCAGCTGGCCACGGGCGTGCGCGCCTGGCGCAGCAGGTCGAGCACCTGTCCCTGGCCGTCCAGGCCCACGTGGTTCACGGTGAGGATGAAGCTGGGCCGGAAGGAGGCCGCGGCCAGCAGCAGCTGCCGCACGAAGCCCGCGTTCTGGGCGAAGGGCAGCACGGCCACGGGCACGCCCAGGGAACGCAGCGCGCGCTCCAGTTCGGGCACCACGAAATAGTCCTGCCCGATGAGCAGCACGCGGTGCCGTCTGCGCAGGATGTTCGTGAGCGGGGCTTCGGGCATGGAGCCTCGTCCGGCCGGGCTTGAGAGTTAGCGAAGCCCCCGCACGCGGTCCAGCACCGCTTCCAGCACTTCCGACTCCGTCAGGCAGGTGGTGTCCACCACCATGGCGTCGGGCGCGGGCTTGAGCGGCGCTATGCTGCGGTTGCGGTCCTGGTCGTCGCGCTGGCGGATGCTCTCGGCGATGGCCTTGAGGTCCGCGGGCCTGCCCTGGGCCGCCAGTTGGCGGCAGCGCCTGCGGGCGCGCTCCTCCGGGTCGGCGTCGAGGAAGAACTTGTGCGTGGCCCCGGGGAACACCACGGTGCCCATGTCGCGTCCCTCGGCCACCAGGGAGGTGGTGTGGCCCAGGTAGATCTGCGCCATCTTCATGTACGCCCGCACCGAGGGCACCACGGCCAGCTTGGACGCCCAGCGGCCGGCCTCCTCGCTGCGGATGGCCTCGGGCAAGGGCTGGCCGTTCAGCAGCAGCTCGGTCTTCTCGCCGCTGCCGCGCAGGGTGAACTCGAAATCGCCCAGCTTCTGCTGCAACAGGCCCTGGGTCCAGTCCCAGGCGCCTTCGCCCAGGGTGTAGGCTGCGGCGCGGAACATGGCCCCGGTGTCCAGGAAGGCCACGCCCAGCTCGCCCGCAAGGCGTCTGGCCAGGGTGCTTTTGCCCACGCCGGCAGGTCCGTCCAGGGTCACGATGAGCGGAGTCTTGCTAGCCATGGAGAATGTCCTCCAAGGTCTTGAGGAACGTCTCGGTCTCCGCCTGGGTGCCCACGTTGACGCGGATGTTGTCGGCCAGGCCGAAGCTCTTCAAGTGCCGCACGATGACCCCGCGCTTGAGCAGCTCCTCGCACACCTGGTCCGCCGGGTAGGGCGGCCGGAACATGACGAAGTTGGCCTGGGAAGGCCAGACCTCGCAGCCCAGCTCGGGCAGGCGCTTCAAGAGCAGCTCGCGTCCCTTGAACACCACCTCGAGGGTCTCGGAGTAGAAGTTGTCGTCCTCCAGCACGGCCAGGGCGGCTTCCTCGGCGATGAGGTTCACGGTGAAAGGCGGCCGGGCGCGGCGCACATGGTCGGCCAGCCACAGGGGCAGCACCCCGTAGCCCAGGCGCAGGCCCGCCAGGCCGTAGGCCTTGGAGAAGGTGCGCAGCACAGCCACGTTCTTCAGCTCCGGCACCATCTGCAGCATGCTGTATTCCTCCGGCGGCCAGGAAAAATCCATGTAGGCCTCGTCGCACACCAGCAGGGTGCCTTCGGGCAGCACGCCGGAGAGCACCATCAGTTCCTCCGCCCGGGCGGCCAGGCCCGTGGGGTTGTCCGGGCTGGTGACGAAGACCATGGCGGTGTTCTTGTCCGCGGCCTCGGCCAGGGACTCCAGCGGCAGGCGGAAATTCTCGCCGCGCGGAACCTCGCGGTACTCCACGCCGCACAGCTGGGCCGTCAAGCGGTACATGCTGAAGCTGTGCTCGTAGCAGATGACGTTGCTCTTGCCGGGCTGGGCCAGCACGCGGAACAGCAGGTCGATGACCTCGTCTGAGCCGTTGCCGCACACGATGTGCCCGGCATCCACGCCCATGGCCTTGCCGATGGCGGCGGTGAGGCGCGGGCTGTGGTTCTGGGGGTAGCGGAAGGCCTGTCCGGCCGCGCGGGCGATGGCCTCCTGCGCGAGGGGGGAGACGCCCAGGGGGTTCTCATTGCTGGCGAGCTTGATGACGTGCTCAAGGCCGTACTTGGCCTTGATCTCCTCCACCGAGAGGCCCGGCACATAGGGTGTGAAGTCGAGAATCTCTGGCCGGACGCGCTGGCTGGACATGGGTGCTCCCTTCTGGTGCGCTATGCGCGCAATGAAAAAAAATGGCGCCAGGGGCGGCTCCTTCCGGGCCGCCCCTGCCTGCGCCTTGTGGGGTCAAGACGTCCGCCCGCAAAAACGGGCGGAAAAGGCTGTTACCGCGTGGGACGGATGGTCATCACCGGGCACTTGGCGCCCTTGACGACCTTCTCAGCCACGGAACCGAAGAGGATGCGGTCGATGCCCTTGCGGCCGTGGGTGCCCATGATGATGAGGTCGGCGTTTTCCTTGGCGGCCATGCCGAAGATCTCCTCGGCCGCGTAGCCGGTGACCACATGGCCCTCGGCCTCCACGCCCTGGAAATTCTCGTTCAGGAAGGCGCTCATGGTGGCCTCGGCGCCGGTGACGATCTCGCCCACGAAGTTCTCGATGGAGCTGGGCGGAACGTGGAAGCCGACGTACTGGGACAGGGAGGGGGCCACGTACAGGCAGATGATTTTGGCTCCCAGCCCCTGGGCCATGATGCGGGCGTATTCGGCGACGGCCGGGCTGTGCTCGGAAAAGTCCACTGCGCAAAGGATGTTCTTGATCTGGGCCATGGCGCTCTCCCTCGTGGTGACGCGTATGTTACCCCCCTTCGGCGAAGAGGGGGAATGTGCAGACAATGTGAAAATAATCACCTAAGTTCGTTAACGCAAGCGAAAAACGCACCGATAAGCTTCGTGCGGACCTGGCCCCGCGGGGGCCCCGCGCGCAACGCCCCGGATGGACAAGGCCCGCCGCATCGGGTATCCGGCGGACAGCAGGAAAAAAGCCCGGCCGCCATGCCAGGCAGGCAAGTTTTGCCTCCCGCTTATTTCAAAATTTCACGCAATTTCAGCACATACGCGAAGCGTCGCCTTGGCATGGTCTCTGCACAATTCAAACAAACCACAGGATGAGGAGCAGCCATGAAAATCCATCCTGACCAGTTGGAGAGCGTTCGGCTGGACCCGACCACCCAGACGAACCGAGGCACGCAGACCGGAACCGCCTTTGGCGACCTGCTCAACCAGGAAGTCGAAAAGACGGGCACGCAGTCCACGTCCAGCACCGCTACCCTGCCCCCGCCGGGCGGGCTCGGCACCCTTACGGCCCTCATCGGGGCTCAGGAGGTCGAGGCCACTACCCCGGTAACCCAGGCGGAGAATGCGATCATGGACAAGGTGGACAGCGTGCTCGACAAGTGGGACCAGTACGCCCAGAGCCTGCAAAGCACCACCAGCTCCGCCAGCCTCAAGCAGGCCTACGGAGTGCTCGACGACATCGACGGGGCGGTGCAGCAGATCCGGGGAGACAATCCCGACCTCGCCCAGAAGTACCCCGCCCTCCAGGGCGTGGTCTCCGAACTCGAGGCCATGACGGTGACGGAACGCATAAAGTTCAACCGGGGGGACTACACCGCCGCCTAGGCGGGAACCTTCCTTCCATCCGGGCACCCGCCGTGGTCGCGGGCCGGAAAACGACTGAGCGCGAGGTACTTGGGCCCCTGCGGCCCAAGTATGCTCCGCCAGGACACGAACTCCTCCGCACGCGCCGGGGCGAACGCCGCTCCGCAGAGTCCTTCCGCCAGCATCTGGCCCGCAGCCTCCCAGTCATCGCCGCCAGCCGCCTGCTTCACCCGTCCAAGGGTCACGTGGGGGCGGAAGTCCCGCGCCTGCGCCTCGAAGCCGCAATGCGCCAAGGCCCGGTCCACCTTGCCCGCCAGCCGCGCGCACGCTTCGGCCCCTTCACCCAGCCCGGCCCACAAAGTGCGGGGGGCGCCGCGTGAGGAGAAGCTTCCCGCCGCGCCCAGGCGGATGGCGAAGGACGCGAAGTCCACGCCCCGCAAGGCCTCGTGGATGTCCGGCAAGCGGGACTGTTCCACCTCGCCCAGAAATTTCAGGGTCACGTGCCAGTTGCCGGGCTTGGTCCAGCTGATGCGCGAGGCGAGCCGCCCGGCCAGGCGCGAAGCCAATGCGTCCAGCCCCTGCTGCCAGCCTTGCGGCAGCGGCAGGCCGATGAAGCAGCGGATAGCGCTTCGGTCCGCCGTGTCCGTCGTGCCCATCAGACCAAGTCCTCTCTCACTTCACGAAGGTGACCATGCCGAAGAGCGCCCCGGCCACGCTTTGGGCCTTCACCGCCGCGCGCGCGCCCCGGAACAGGAAGCTCTCGGCCCGGCTGCCGCCCGGCCAGGCCCAGGCGATCCACACCGTGCCCACGGGCTTTTCCCGCGTGCCGCCGGTGGGGCCGGCCACGCCGGAGATGGCCACGGCGCAGCCGCTTTGCGCGGGCATGCCCGGAAGGGCCAGCGCGCCCTTGGCCATGGCCTCCACCACCGGGCCGCTCACGGCCCCGTGCTCGGCGATGAGTTCTTCCGGCACGCCCAGCAGCCCGCTCTTGAGGGCATTGGAATAGGCCACCACCCCGCCGTGGAACCATCCGGAACTGCCGGAGAGGTTCGTCAGCGTGCTGGCGAGCAGGCCGCCGGTGCACGACTCGGCCACGGCCAGGGTCCAGCCGTGGCCGTGGACCAGCCGCCCGGCCTCGGAGGCCAGGCGTTCCAGGCGTAGCGAGCCCTCCTGCTCCAGCAACTCCGACTGCGAAAATTTCTTCATGCTCCCCCCCGGCGCGTGTGTGCGATTCTTGCCTACAGGCCGTGTTTACAGAACAGGCCCCGGCGTGGCAATTGGAGGGCATGGAAAGCGGCGACCCGGACGTGACCCTTCGCCAGCGGGCGGAAAACATCTGGCAACGGCTGCGCCTGCGCAGGCGCGAGCCCTGGAACTGGCTGGCGCAGACCTTCTTCGCCGCGCTCTTGCCGCCGGGCCTGCTCTTCCATAGCTGGCCCCTCATCGCCCTTTCGCTCATCGGCGTGGCCGCAAGCTGCCGCGCCCTGCCCCTGCCGCCCATGGAGCACACCGGGGCCAGGCGGCTCGCCCCGCACATCGAGACCCTCATCGGGCTGGAAAGCGCCTGGCTGGCCGCGCCCATGACGCCGCGCAAGAAGCGCCAGCTGTGGTTCCTGGGCCTTGGCGCGCCCATCACGGCCTTCCTGCTCTGGCGGCAGGACCTGGGGCCCATCGGCCTGGCCATCGCGGCCTTTGCCCTCCTGCACGTGCGGCGCAAGAACATCGAACAGGGCATCGATCCCTGACCGCGCAATTTCCCCCTTTATTCCCGGCCCGGCTTTGGGTACACCGCCAGGAGCGCGCCTGTCCCGCCCGAGGGACCGCGCCCCCATTTCAAGGAGACGACCATGCTTGACCTGAAATTCGTGCAGAAGAACCTGGACGCCGTGAGCCAGGGCCTGAAAAAGCGCTGCAAGACCGAGCCCGACGTGGCCGAGTTCGCCCGGCTCGACGAGGCGCGCATCACCCTCATCCGCGAGGCCGAGGGCCTGAAGGCCGAACGCAACACCGGCTCGGCCGAGGTGGCCAAGCTCAAGCGCGCCGGACAGGACGCGAGCGAACTCATGGCCCGCATGTCCGCCATCGGCGAGCGCGTGAAGGAACTGGACGCCGAACTCGGCATCATCGAGGCCCAGGAGACCGACTGGCTCCTGAAGATGCCCAACATTCCGCACGAATCCACCCCGGACGGCTGCTCCGAAGACGACAACCCCGTGCTGCGCCACTGGGGAACCAAGCCCGAACTCTCCTTCGCCCCCAAGGAACACTGGGAGCTGGGCCAGGCCCTGGGTGGCCTGGACTTCGAGCGCGCGGGCAAGCTCACGGGCTCGCGCTTCTGCGTCAGCTTCGGCTGGGCCGCGAAGCTCGAACGCGCCCTGGGCGCCTTCATGCTCGATTGCGCGGCCGAGAACGGCTACACCGAGGTGCTGCCGCCCTTCATCGTCAACAAGACCGCCATGACCGGCACCGGCCAGCTGCCCAAGTTCGCCGAGGATCTCTTCAAGATCGAGGGCCAGGACTACTACCTCATCCCCACGGCCGAGGTGCCCGTCACCAACCTGCACGCAGGCGAGGTCCTCGAAGAAGACCAACTGCCCACGGCCTACTGCGCCCTCACCCCCTGCTTCCGCAGCGAGGCGGGCAGCTACGGCAAGGATACCAAGGGCCTCATCCGCCAGCACCAGTTCCACAAGGTGGAGCTGGTCCGCTTCGCCCACCCGGAGCAATCCATGGCCGACCTGGAACTGCTGACCGGACATGCCGAGATGGTGCTGCAGCGCCTGGGACTGCACTACCGCGTCATCGCCCTGTGCGGCGGCGACCTGGGCTTCTCCTCCTGCAAGACCTACGACATCGAGGTCTGGCTGCCCGGCCAGAACAAGTACCGCGAAATCTCCTCCTGCTCGAACTTCCAGGACTTCCAGGCCCGCCGCGCAGGCATCCGCTTCAAGGCCAAGGGCGCCAAGAAGAGCGAGTTCCTGCACACCCTGAACGGCTCCGGCCTGGCCGTGGGCCGCGCGCTTGTGGCCGTGCTCGAAAACGGCCAGCAGGCCGATGGCAGCGTGGTGCTGCCCGAGGCCCTGCGTCCGTACATGGGCGGCCTGGCGAAGATTGAGATGAAATAGAAGCAAGGGGCGCCGCCCCTTGAACCCCGCTGGGGCGCCGCCCCAGACCCCGCCAG
>CAYUOW010000061.1:12317-16398 GCA_964446455.1 uncultured Desulfocurvus sp. | reverse complement strand
CTCATCAAGTTCGGCCTGATCCCGGAGTTCGTGGGCCGCATTCCCATCGTTACCGCCCTCGACGAACTGACCAGCGAAGACTTGGTGCGCATCCTTACCGAGCCCAAGAACGCCCTGGTGAAGCAGTACCAGAAGCTCTTCGAGCTGGATAAGGTCAACCTGCGCTTCACCGAGAACGCGCTCAAGGCCATCTCCGAGGCGGCCATCGCCCGCAAGACCGGCGCGCGCGGCCTGCGCAACGTGTTGGAGAGCACCATGCTCGAGATCATGTACAAGCTGCCGTCGCTCACCGGCGTCAAGGAATGCGTCATCAACAGCGCCGTCATTGAGAAGGGCATGGAGCCCCTCATCCTGTACCATCAGGAGGTCAAGAGCGCGTAATTCGCGCTTCTGGCCTTTGACATTCATCGTTTGGCAGGTATGCTGGCCGCAATCGCCACAGGCGTACGCGGCCAGCCCGCCAGACCACCAAAGCCCGGCCTCGGCCTTTAAGGAGCATCCATGACCGACTTCGACGCTCTGGAACGCGACACCCAGCCGGACGATTCCGTGTTGCCCCTCATGTCACTGCGGGAAGTGGTGATGTTCCCGCGCTCCATCGTGCCCCTGTTCGTCGGGCGCGAGGCCTCCATCAAGGCCATCGAGAGCGCCATCGCCCTGCACGACAAGCACATCTTCCTCGTCACCCAGCGTTCGCCCGAAAAAGAGAAGCCCGAGGCCGAAGACCTCTTCGCCGTGGGCACCGTGAGCCGCATCCTGCAGATGCTGCGCCTGCCCGACGGCACCATCAAGGTGCTCTTCGAGGGCCTGTACCGCGCCAACTGGAACATCCTGGCCACGGACCCGGCCGACGCCGGAGACTTCCCCCTGGTGCGCGTGGACCGGCTGGAGGAACTCCACGGTGACAAGAGCGAGGGCGACGCCCTCATCCGCGCCGTGAACGAGTCCCTCGAAGCCTACGCGCGCAACAACAAGAAGCTCGCGCCGGAGTCCATCCTGGCCATGGCCGCCCTGCGCGAGCCCGGCGCCCTGGCCGATGCGGTGATGCCGCACCTCAAGGTGGACTTTGAGCGCAAGCAGCGCGCGCTGGAGATCTCCGAGACCTCGCGCCGCCTGGAATACGTGTACGAGCTGCTGCTGGGCGAGATCGAGATCGCCTCCATCGAGAAGCGCGTGAAGGGCCGCGTGAAGGGCCAGATGGAGAAGAACCAGCGCGAATACTATTTGAACGAGCAGATGAAGGCCATCCACAAGGAGATGGGCCGCGAGGACGATCCCGCCGCCGAGGCCCAGGAGCTGGAGAAGCGCCTGGAAGAAAAGGTCATGAGCGACGAGTCCCGCGAACGCGTGAAGAAGGAGATCCGCAAGCTCAAGCAGATGCAGCCCTCCAGCGCCGAGTACACCGTGGTGCGCAACTACGTGGACTGGGTGCTCGACCTGCCCTGGGGCGTGCTGAAGGAGACCGAGCTGGACATCGCCCGGGCGCGAACCGTGCTCGACGAGGACCACTTCGGCTTGGAAAAGCCCAAGGAACGCATCCTTGAGTACATCGCCGTGCAGAGCCTGGTGAAGACCATGAAGGGCCCGATCCTGTGCTTCGTCGGCCCCCCGGGCGTCGGCAAGACCTCGATCGGCAAGTCCATTTCCCGCGCCATGGACCGCGAGTTCGTGCGCATCTCCCTTGGCGGCGTGCGCGACGAGGCCGAGATCCGCGGCCACCGGCGCACCTACGTCGGCGCGCTGCCGGGCAAGATCATCCACAGCCTTCGCCGCTGCAAGTTCAACAATCCCGTCATCTGCCTGGACGAGGTGGACAAGATGAGCATGGACTTCCGGGGCGACCCGTCCTCCGCGCTCCTGGAAGTCCTGGACCCCGAGCAGAACTACGCCTTCAACGACCACTACCTGGACCTGGACTACGACCTGTCCAAGGTCTTCTTCATCACCACGGCCAACACGCTGGACTCCATCCCCCTGCCCCTGCGCGACCGCATGGAGATCATCCGCCTGCCGGGCTACCTGGAGACGGAGAAGCTCAAGATCGCCAAGCAGTTCCTCTTGGGCAAGCAGCGCGAGCTGCACGGCCTGAGCGAGGAGCAGCTGAACGTTTCCGACAACGCCATGCTGGAGATCATCCGCCGCTACACCCGCGAGGCCGGCGTGCGCAACCTGGAGCGCGAGATCGCGAGCGTGTGCCGCAAGGCGGCCATGAAGATCGTCGAGGACAAGAGCATTGAAACCGTGGCCGTGAGCAAGCAGAGCATCGCTGCCATGCTCGGCGTGCCCAAGCACCGCCACGAGGAGCGCGAGGAGAAGTCCCAGGTGGGCGTCACCACCGGCCTGGCCTGGACCCAGATGGGCGGCGAACTCCTGCTCATCGAAGTGGTGCTCATGAGCGGCTCCGGCAAGGTGGAGATCACCGGCAAGCTGGGTGAGGTCATGCAGGAGTCCGCGCGCGCGGCCCTGTCCTACCTTCGCTCCCGCTCGGACCTCTTCGGCCTCAAGCGTGACTTCCACAAGGAGATCGACATCCACGTGCACGTGCCCGAGGGTGCGACGCCCAAGGACGGCCCTTCGGCCGGCGTTGCGCTCACCACGTCCATCGTCTCGGCCCTGCTGAACATCCCCGTGCGCAACGACGTGGCCATGACCGGGGAGATCACCCTGCGCGGACGCGTGCTGCCCATTGGCGGCCTGCGCGAGAAGCTCCTCGCCGCGCACCGCGGCCTGGTGGGCACGGTGTTCATCCCGGCGGAGAACGAGAAGGACCTGAAGGAAGTGCCCGAGGAGATCCTGAAGGACCTCAAGATCATCCCCGTGGACACGGTGGACACGGTGCTTGAGCAGGCCCTCGAGTGCGGCAGCTCCAGCGCGCTGTTCTGCGGACGGGACAACATCTCGCCCTTGAGCAACCTGCTGGTGAAGGACGAGTACCAGCGGCCCACGCACTAGGCGTCGTTATACAAGAAATAAAAAAGGCCGGGAGCGATCCCGGCCTTTCTTTTTGCATATGCGCCCAGGCGGCTACTTGCCCAGGTGCTTCAGGATGTTGTCCTTGATCCAGTGCTCGTCCCACCACTCGGTGGGGCTTACCTGCATGCCGCCGACGATCATGCCGAAGTGCAGGTGGTCGCCGCCCGCCAGGCCGGTGACGCCCGTCTTGCCGATGGTGTCGCCCTTCTTGACCGCCGCGCCCTTGGCCACGGCGATTTCGCTCAGGTGCGAGTAGAGGCTCTGCAGGCCCAGGCCGTGGTCGATGATGACGCAGTTGCCGTAGATGCCGAAGAACTCGGCAAAGACGATCTTGCCGCTGTTGGCCGCGGGCACCGGCGCGTTGGCCAGGCTGGCCAGGTCCGCGCCCATGTGGGTCTGGTGGTCGATCTTCTCGCCCTTGTAGTAGTAGTCGCGCTGGTCGCCGAAGCCGGCCTTGGGCGCGGCGTTGGGCAGGCGCAGGAAGGGGCCGGACCAGAGCTGGGTGGGGGAGGTCTCCTCGGCGATCTTGAGCAGCTGGGCCTCGTTCTGCTTGCGCAGTTCCGTGTTCACGCGCTTGTAGATGTCCAGCGGGGTCTTTTCCGCCGGGTACATGGCCGTGTACTGGCTCATCTTGTCGTTCAGGAACTCGTCGGGAACGTTCAGCTTGTCGGCCTTGAAGGCCTTGGGGATGGCGAGGACGGTCAGGGTGGCGGTGGCCTCGTTGCCGGCCTTGTCGCGGGCGACGACCTTGGGCTTGAATTCGGAAGGCGGCATGTCATGGGGCATGGCGAAATAGCACACCCATTCGCCGCTGGGCTGCTGGAACGCGGTGAAGAACCGCTGGCCCACGGCCACGCCGGTCTTTTCCACGGGCTTGGACACGGTGTAGCTGACCACGCCGCCGCCGCCCTGGTTCACGTTGTGGATGCCCGGGGTGACGTTGAGCCTGGGGGGCGAGAAGTCCAGCGTGAGGTTCTGCACCAGGCTGGTCTTGCCGCGGCCCAGGAAGGAGAGCAGGGCGTTGTCGTGCACCAGGATGGCCAGCTCGAGCGGACCTTCCTTGAAGCCGCCCTCGCGCGGGAGGCGGAATTCCTCGGTGTGCGCAAGC
>CAYUOW010000061.1:0-12307 GCA_964446455.1 uncultured Desulfocurvus sp. | reverse complement strand
CGGGAAGGTCTTGCGCAGCACCTCCACGCGCTTGCCGTCCTGGGTGGCGGTGATGACGCAGTCCTTCAACCCGGCCCGGCTGGAGGTCAGGGTGAGGCTGAAGTCGGTGGTGTACGAGGCTGCGCCTGTCTGCGGCGTGAGCTTGAGCACCGGTGCTCCGCCATCGCGCAGGAACACGTAGACCACAAGGCCGATGAGCAGAAGGACGAACAGGGCGCCGATGGTGCGGGGCAGGGCGCTGGAATGCTTTTTTTCCACGGGGAGTGCTTTCATGGTCTCTTTGGGTGAAGGTTGTTGGGGAACGTGCGCTGGTTACGGCACGGATCGGGCCGCGTCAAAGGGCTACCGGGGTGTGCCGGGAAAAGCGCGACGCGCTGGATGAATCCTTGGGAAATCAGCCCTTGCCGGTCTTGGCCGCCTGTTCGGGCTGGCCTGACTTTTCAGCCTGGTCCATGGCGTCGAGCAACTGGATGGTGAGCTGGAGAAAGTCCGCTTCGGTGACGATACCCACAAGCTTGCCGTCCTCCACCACGGGCAGGCAGCCGTACTTGTGGTTGTACAGGATATGCGCCGCCTCTCGCACGGTCTGGTCCGAGGAGATGGTCCGCACGTCCGTGCGCATGATCTCCTGCAGGGGGATGCCCGCGTCGATCTCGTCCTGGGTGGCGGGGTCGATGTTGGCCAGGTGCGAGATGGTGTTGGCCAGCACGTCACGGTTGGTGATGAGCCCGCGGAAAAGATTGTCCGAGGTGGTGATGGGCACGTGGCGGATGCGCTTCTTGTCCATGAGCACCCGCGCGCTCTGGAGGGTATCCGTTTCCCGCAGGGAATACACGGGTGCGGTCATGAGTTCTCTGATCTTGAACATGGGCATCTCCTCGACGTTCAGGGTGCTCCAGGCGGTTTGCGGGCTGCTTCGGCAATTGTTAAAGGAATGGCGCGATGTGTCAAGAGCGCGTAAGGCTCTGTTGACTTGACGGTGGAAATCTGGTCAGCACGCCTGACACGAGAGAACATCTGGAAACGGCAGGAGAACACGGCATGCGGGTGGACCCGAAACGACAGCGCGAACGCATGGTGAACGACCAGCTGAAGGCGCGCGGCATCAGCGATGCACGCGTGCTCGCGGTCATGGGCGAGCTGCCCCGCCATCTCTTCGTGGAGGATGCCATGGCCAGCCGGGCCTACGCGGACAGCCCCCTGCCCATCGGCGAGGGGCAGACCATCTCCCAGCCGTACATCGTGGCCCTGATGAGCGAACTTTTGCAGGTGCAGCCGGGCATGAAGGTGCTGGAGATAGGCACCGGGTCCGGCTACCAGGCGGCCGTGCTGGCCAAGCTCGGCGCGGATGTGCACACGGTGGAGCGCATTCCCCGGCTGTGCGTCAGCGCGCGGGAGCGCCTGCTGTCCATGGGGCTGTTCAACGTGCATGTGAAGCAGGACGACGGCACCCTGGGCTGGCCCAGCGCCGCTCCCTTTGACCGCATCATCGTCACCGCCGGAGGGCCGGAGGTTCCGCCGCCCCTGGTGGACCAGCTGTGCGAGGGCGGCCGGCTCCTCATGCCCGTGGGCGGAGCCAAGCGGGTGCAGAGCCTCGTGCTCATCGAGAAGACCCCGGCCGGGGTGGTGCAGACCGACCTGGGCGCCGTGGCCTTCGTGGACCTGGTGGGCAAGCACGGCTGGTAGGGGAGGGGGGGCGCGCATCCCCGCCGCGCGCAGGCCTTTTCCGAGATTTACACGCAGCCTGAAATCGGCCATACTTCCTTTTTGGCGGCATGCGCCGCAATCTCAAGACAATGGAGTGTGCATCGTGAGTTCATGTTCCGGAGGTTCCTGCTCCTCTTCGTCGGGTGAGGGCAACGCCAAGATCGCCCTGCAGGACCAGCTCATCACCATGACCCTGGAGCGCATCCGCTACAAGCTGTTCGTCATGAGCGGCAAGGGCGGCGTGGGCAAAAGCTCCATTTCCGTGAATATCGCGGCGGCCCTGGCTGCGCGCGGCTTCAAGGTCGGCCTCATGGACGTGGATATCCACGGTCCCAGCGTGCCGCGCCTGCTCGGCCTTACCGGCCAGCTGGAGCCGGACCGCGGCAGCCTGGTGAAGCCCAAGAAATACAGCGACAACCTGCATGTGGTGTCCATGGAGTCGCTCCTGCTCGACCCGGACCAGGCCGTGCTGTGGCGCGGGCCCATGAAGACCTCGGCCATCCGCCAGTTCATTTCCGACGTGCAGTGGGGCGAGCTGGACTTTCTGGTCGTCGATTCGCCCCCGGGCACCGGCGACGAGCCTATGACCGTCCTGAAGCTGATTCCCGAGGCCCTGGCCGTGGTGGTCACCACTCCGCAGGAGGTTTCCCTCGCCGACGTGCGCAAGGCCATCAACTTCCTGCAGTATGCCCAGGCCAACATCCTGGGCGTGGTGGAAAACATGAGCGGCCTGGCCTGCCCGCACTGCGGCAAGTCCATCGACTTGTTCAAGAAGGGCGGCGGCAAGATCCTGGCCGAGCAGTACGGCCTGGAGTTCCTGGGCGCCATTCCCCTTGACCCGACCACCGTGGTGGCGGGCGATCTGGGCACCCCTGTGGTGCTCATGGACGGGGATTTCCCGGCCAAGACCGCCTTGCTGGAGCTTGGCGATCGCGTGGCCAAGGCCGCGCAGACCAGCCTGGAGGCCGCCTCCACCGTGCACAGATAACCGAGCAGGAAACCGGAGACGCAAGGTCCATGTCCATGCCCCTGAATCTGGCCAACATGCTCACCCTGGCGCGCATTTTCGCGGTGCCGGTCATCGTGGTGCTGCTGTATCTTGAGCAGCGCTACCAGACCGTGCTGTTCGCGTATGTGTCGTTCGTGGTGTTCGCTTTGGCTTCGTTCACGGACATGGCCGACGGCTACATCGCGCGCCGCCAGAACCTCATCACCAACCTGGGCAAGTTCCTGGACCCCCTGGCGGACAAGCTGCTCATCGGCTCGGTGCTCATCATGCTGGTGGAGCTTGGCTGGGTGGAGGGCTGGATCGTTGTGGTCATCATCTGCCGCGAGCTCGCCGTCACCGGCATGCGCGGCGTCGCGGCCGATAAAGGCGTGGTCATCGCGGCGGACCGCTATGGGAAACTCAAGACCATCGCCCAGAGCCTGGCCCTGGGGCCGCTTTTGGCGCATTATCCCTTTTGGGGAATAGATCCTGCCGCCATCGGCACGTACATTCTGTATGTGGCTTTGGCCCTTACCGTTTTTTCCGGCGGGAATTATCTGTACAATTTCTATAAAAACTGGTTACAAGCTGAATGACCTTGCGCGGATGCGCTCGTCAGCATGTTTCCGGAGCGGGTGATGAACAGGTTCCACGACAGCCACATGGCACGCATCTCCAACTGTCTTGAGACCATTCTGGAGCTTGAGCCGGAATTGGAGAAGATCGAGCTTGGCAAAAGCCTGCTCGAGGAGTTCGACGTGCTTAAGGATTTTCTGCAGCGTATAGACACCGTGACCTTGAGCGAGGACGACGTGGAGCGGGTTGAAAGCGCCACGGCCAACTTCCTTGAGGAACTGCGCGGTCCCTTGGCCAAGATCCGGCCCGGCAGGACCAACGCGCCGCGCCTGCAGTGAGGCGGAGGCATGGCCCGCCGCATTTTGCTTGGCTTGCTCATTGCAGTGAACGTGGTGCTGCTGTTTCGTCTCATTTGGAGCGACCATGGCGTCATCGCCTTCATGAACATGCGCAGCCGCTCGATGAAGCTGGAAAATCAGCTGCGAGACGTGGACGCCAAGAGCCTTGAACTCAGCAACGAGATCCGCCGGCTCAAGACGGACCGTGCATACCAGGAGATGGTCATCCGAGATCGTATGAATTACGTGAAGGAAAATGAGGTGTTGTATATCTTCTCCGGCAGGACCGACGTAGCCCAGGGGGCCGTGGACGATGAGAAGAAAGATTGAGTGGTACCAAGAGGTACTGGCGCTTGAACCGGGATCGCGCATCTTTTTCCCCTTGGCCAAGCTCTTTGTGGAGTTCGGCCAGCTAGAGGACGCGGAAAAGACGCTGCGCCAGGGGCTCGATCGCCATCCCGACTCCATGGAGGCCCGCCTCCTGCTCATCCAGGTGCTCATGCGCCTGGAGAAGCTCGAGGAAGCGCAGGAGCAGCTTCAGGCGGTCATCAAACCGCTGGAGCGCTATCCGGCCTTCTGGTCCCTGTGGGCCCACCAGACCTCGGACAAGGACCGCGACTTCGCCGTGTTCCTCATGCTCGTGGCCTCGCATTTCACGGACCGCCCGGTCAAATGGACCGATGTGGTCATCGAGGGCTTGAGCTCCCTCACCGACCGCCTCATCGGGCCGCTCAAGGCCACTGCGCGCAAGGCGCGCGAACTGTCGCTGGAGCGTAGCGCCGCCACGGTTGCCGCCAGCCCGGCCCCGGCCTGCGACGCCCAGGACACTCCCTATGCCGGGCCTGCGCCGGACGCGGGCAGCTTCCGCACGCGCACCATGGCCGAGCTTCTGGCTTCCCAGGGCGACTTCGGCGGTGCGCTGGGCATTTACCGCGAGCTTTGGGGACGCGCCCTGGACGAACGCGAGAAGGCCGACCTCTCAAGCCGCATCAAGACCCTTGAAGCCAACCTCGCCGCGGCTCCGGCCGGCGACGCCGCGCCCCACATCGCGCCCGGCGAGGATCCCTTCGGCAAGCACGCCAAGAACCGTCTTATGAGCACCCTGGAAGCCTTGGCCGCGCGCCTCGAGTCCCGCATCCAGGCCTGATCCTAGGACCGAGGTCACCCAAAGATGTTCACACGCCTTTTCAAGCCCCGCCGGTGGTGCGCTCCGCGCCGCGCCGGTCTTTTCGTCTTGTCCGCGCTTGTGTGCGCCGCCCTGGCCGCCCTTTCCGGCTGCGGGGCCCTGGGCCCCGGCTGGGACAACAGCGCCAGCACCGTGCGCTCCACCATGCGCGAGACGCGTGACTACATCAATCCCACGCCGACCATCGACGTGAACCGCTACAAGTGGGACAACCCGAACCAGGAGAAGCTGGCGCTGCTGTTCTCGCCCATGGACGCCAAGGTCATGGCGCTCACGCGGTACGTCACCA
This sequence comes from uncultured Desulfocurvus sp., assembly GCA_964446455.1. GTDB lineage: Bacteria > Desulfobacterota > Desulfovibrionia > Desulfovibrionales > Desulfovibrionaceae > Humidesulfovibrio. Next base: position 7,223 of record CAYUOW010000061.1, on the reverse strand, counting down.
GCATCGACTACCGCCCCACCGAGGAGTGGATGGACGCGCTCTTGCAGCGTTTCCCCTGGGTCGACGGCGTCATCGTGGCCGACGACAAGGGCGACATCCTTATCCGAAAGCCGCCCGTGCCCCTGAAGCGCTTCAGCGAACCGCTGGTGTTCGAGTCCATCTGGCGCGAGACCCTGGTCAAGACCGTGGTGGACTACACCGCCTTCGGCCCGGAGCTCTACTTCGGCATGCCCAACTTCGAGGGCCCGGAGTTCAAGGGCCTGCATGTGGTGAGCTTCGACCCGCGCGTGCTGTTCACCTTCTGTCCCAATCCGCAGGACCTCGTCATCGTGGACCCGCGCGCCAAGAAGCTTTGGGTCTCCGGCGAGGCGGCGCCCGTGGGAGCGGAAAAGCTCACCGAGCTTCCCTGGCTCGATATGATGAAGGAAAAGATCCAGGGCACCGTGAACGTGGGCGACAAGCAGTACACCTGGCTGGCCCGCTTCATCGGGCGCGACCTGTTCGTCTACGCCACGGAGAGCGCCAACGCCACCTTTGAGGACAAAGGCTTCTCCCTGCCGTTCTTCGGCGGGAATTGGTAAACCGGACTGCGGCGTAACGCTCGCGGAGGATAGCTCATGTCCCAGCAGATCACCGTCACCGAACACCTCCTGCTGCACCAGAAGCAGGTGCCCATGGCCACCGGCCGCTTCACGCGCCTGTTCAACGAGCTCATCCTCTCGGCCAAGATCATCCACCGCGAGGTCAGCAAGGCCGGGCTCGTGGACGTGCTGGGCTTCACCGGCGACATCAACGTCCAGGGCGAAGAGGTCAAGAAGCTCGACGAGTTCGCCAACCGCGTGCTCATCCACCGCCTTTCGCGCTGTGGCGCGCTGTGCGCCATGGCTTCCGAGGAGAACGCCGACATCATCGAGATCCCCGACGGTCTGCCCACGGGCGACTACTTCGTGATCTTCGATCCCCTGGACGGCTCCTCGAACATCGACGCCAACGTGAGCATCGGCACCATCTTTTCCATCTATCGCCGCAAGAGCCCCAGCGACTCGCGCCTGCTCGCCAGCGACTACCTGCAGAAGGGCGCGGATCAGGTGGCCGCCGGCTACATCCTCTACGGCTCCTCGTGCATGATGGTCTTCACCACCGGCGACGGGGTGAACGGCTTTACCCTGGACCCCAGCGTGGGCGAATTCCTGCTCTCGCACCCGAACATCCGCATCCCGGAGCAGGGCAGCATCTACTCCGTGAACGAGGGCTACTATCACTACTGGGACCAGCCCACCCTAGACGTGCTGGCGCACTTCAAGGCCGCCAGCATGACCCGCAAGAAGCCCTACAGCTTGCGCTACATCGGGTCCCTCGTGTCCGACTTCCACCGCAACCTGGTGTACGGCGGCATCTTCCTGTACCCCTCCGACAACCGCGACCCCAGCAAGCCCGGCGGCAAGCTGCGCCTCATGTGCGAGGCCGCGCCCATGGCCTTCATCGTGGAGCAGGCGGGCGGTCTGGCCACGGACGGCACCCGGCGCATCCTGGACATCGTGCCCGAGCACCTGCACCAGCGCGTGCCGCTGTTCGTGGGCTCGAAGTTCGATGTGGAGAAGGTGCAGGAAATCTACGCCGCCGCGAAGCAGGCGTAAACCCGTGCTGGTCCTGGGCGTCGAGACCTCCTGCGACGAGACCGGCGTCGCCCTCCTGCGCGATGGCGGCCTGCTGGCAGAGTCCCTGGCCTCGCAGACCGACATGCACGCCGTGTTCGGCGGCGTGGTGCCTGAGATCGCCTCGCGCGAGCACCAGCGCATGCTGCCCGTGCTCTTCCGCGACCTGCTGGACAAGACCGGCGCTACCCCGGCGGACATGGACGCCATCGCCGTGGCGCGCGGCCCCGGCCTGCTGGGCAGCCTGCTGGTGGGCATGAGCTTCGCCAAGGGGCTGTGTCTGGCCACCGGCGCCACGCTCATCGGCGTGGACCACCTGCACGCGCACCTGCTGGCCGCAGGCCTGGAGCAAGAGCTGCGCTTCCCGGCACTTGGGCTTCTCGTTTCCGGCGGGCACACGCACATCTACCGCATGGATTCGCCCACCGAGTTTCGGCTCCTGGGCCGCACCCTGGACGACGCGGCGGGCGAGGCCTTTGACAAGGTGGCCAAGCTGCTCAATCTTCCCTATCCCGGCGGACGCTTCCTGGACGACTTGAGCCAGGGCGTGGAGCCGGACAGGAACCTGTTCCCCCTGGCTTACACGCACAACGACAATCTGGATTTCAGCTTCAGCGGGCTCAAGACGGCCGTGGCTGAGTATCTGGCCAAGCGGCCGCACCTGGCCTATGCCGCCATGCCCGAGGCCGACGCCCTCCGCTCGGGCGGAGCCTTGGCCCTGGCCCCGCACCCGCGGGAGCTGGCCCTGGCCGCGGCCTCGTTCAACCACGCCGTGGCCGAGACCCTGCGCATCAAGGTGGAGCGGGCCCTTGCACGGGAGCAGGGCATTGCCTCCCTGGTGGTTGCCGGTGGCGTTGCCGCCAATTCCCACGTGCGCGCGGCCATGCGCGGCCTGGCGGAAGCGCGGAACCTTGCGCCCTGCCTGCCCAGGCCCGCCCTGTGCACTGACAACGCGGCCATGATCGCCCATGCCGGTTGGCTGGCGCTTCTGGCCGGATACCGCCACGATCTGGACCTGGAATCCGTGCCGCGCGGACGTGCCGTGCCCCGCGACTGGAAGCGCGCTGAGCCTGCCTGAAAGGGCTTGCGGCTTGACAGATCAAGGGCGGAGAACTACTTTCGGAAGAATGCGGCATGGCCTTCATCCCCTGGGCCTGTCTGCTGAAACTGAGTTGAATCAAACGACACTACCGAGCCGAAGGAGACAATATGGCTACCCAGGTGACTGACGGCAATTTCGAACAGGAAGTTCTCAAGAGCGCTGTGCCCGTTCTGGTTGATTTCTGGGCCCCCTGGTGTGGTCCCTGCCGCGCCATGGGCCCCATCATCGACGAACTGGCCACCGAATTCGAGGGCAAGGTCAAGATCTGCAAGATGAACGTGGACGAGAACTCCGCCAGCCCCAGCCGTTTCGGCATTCGCGCCATCCCCACCCTGATCCTGTTCAAGGACGGAGAGGTCGTGGACCAGTCCACCGGCGCCGTCTCCAAGAGCAGCATCAAGGACATGATCGCCAAAAAGGTCTAGTGACCCAATGAAAAACTACGACGCCGTCGTCATTGGCGGTGGGCCTGCCGGGCTCACCGCCGCATTGTATCTCGCCCGGTCCGGCGTGAACATCGCCCTGGTGGAGAAGCTCTCCCCAGGCGGCCAGGTGCTCATGACCGAGGAGATCGAGAACTACCCCGGTTTCCCCAAGGCCGTGAAAGGCTACGAGCTGGTGGACAAGTTCGTGGAGCATCTCTCCGCGTACGAGATTCCCCGGCACTCGGACGAGGTCAAGAGCATCACCCCGCAGGACGGCGGCTACGCCATCCAGGTGGGCGACGAAACGCTCTCCGCCAAGGCCGTGCTGCTGTGCACCGGCGCCCGCTACAAGCACGTGGGCACCCCGGGCGAGGACATGTACCTCGGGCGCGGCGTCTCCTACTGCGCCCTGTGCGACGGCAACTTCTTCAAGGGCAAGACCGTGGCCGTCATCGGCGGCGGCAACTCCGCCCTGGAGGAGTCCTTGTACCTGGCGCGCCTGGTGGACAAGCTCTACCTCATCCACCGCCGCGACGAGTTCCGGGGCTGCAAGTGCTACCAGAACAAGTGCGAGCTGAACCCCAAGATCAAGATCCTGCGCAGCACCATTGTCGATGAAATCAAGGGCGACGCCTTCAAGGGCGTAACCTCCGTGGCCCTTACCGACGTCAAGACCGGCGACAAGAGCGAACTGCCCGTCGACGGCGTGTTCGTCTTCGTCGGCTTCGAGCCTGTGGCCTCCTTCGTGCCCGCCGGCCTGGACCGCGACAAGGCCGGTTTCGTGAACACCGATTGTGAGATGCGCACCAATCTGCCCGGCTTTTTCGCAGCGGGCGACGTGCGCAGCAAAAACTGCCGTCAGGTGGCTACAGCGGTGGGCGATGGTGCCACCGCCGCCACTGCGGCCTACGCCTATCTGGAAAGCCTGAATGCCTAAGCGTCTGCTCGCGGTTCTTTTGCTTGTGCTGGTTCCGCTGGTCTCCTCCTGCGGCCTCATCGACTATTACTTCCTGCCCCCGCCGGAGGACACCGCCCAGGAACTCTTCGAGTCCGGCATGGACTACATGAAGGAGAAGCGCTACTCCCGCGCCTCGGAGAACTTCCTCAAGCTCAAGGATCGCTATCCCTTCAGCCCGCTGACGCCCAAGGCCGAAGTCGCCCTGGGCGACGCCTACTTCCTGGACGCCAAGTACCTGGAAGCGCTGGACGCGTACAAGGAATTCGAGACCCTGCACCCCAGCAGCCCGCAGATTCCCTACGTGCTTTTCCAGATGGGCCTGAGCAACCTGAACCAGTTCAGGACCATCGACCTGCGCCAGGACAACGTGAAGGAGGCGCTGGAACTCTTCTACCGCCTGGAGGAGTCGTACCCCAACTCCGAGTTCTCGGCGGCGGTGAAGCAGAACATCTACAAGTGCCGCAAGATTTTGGCCGAGCACGAGATCTTCGTGGCCGACTTCTTCTGGCGTACCAGCCAATTCGGCGCGGCTTGGCACCGTTACCTGTTCATCCTGGAGAACTACGCCGACGTGGTGGAGTTCAAGGATTACGTGAGGAAACGCGCCGAGTATTCCTACTTCGAGTACCAGAAGGTCTTGTCCGAAGAAGAGCGCGAGCGGGTGCAGTGGACCTGGAAGCGCCTGCTCAAGTGGCTCTAGCGTCTTCACAGCACCAGGAGTCGCTGCGGCATGGAGTTCTGCATTCCCGGTTCGGAGCCTTGCTCCTGGTCCTTTCCCGCGTGGCTTGAGGCGCATCAGCTGCCCGATTCCCGTTTTGCCAAGGCGTACAACGCCCTGGGCGACAGGCGACGCGCGCTCATAAAAGGCCTCATCGCCCGGCACTTCGCGCTGAATCCGCCCAGTGGGCCCACCTCCTCCAGCATCACCCGGCGCCACGACCTCCTGGAGCACACCAGCGTCCAGGAGCCCGCGCCCTTCGTGCTTTTGCTGCTTGATGACGTGTGCGACGCGCCTGCCCTGTTCCTGGCCGCGCTTTTGCCCGCCCTGTGCGCCCGCGTGCCGCAGGTGCTGGTGGCGCGGCTTGGCCAGCGTTCGGCCGTGTCCGATGCGCTTCTGGCCGCCTGCGAACTGTCCGGGCAGGAGCATCTGGTCGCCCTGGGGCCGGTGCTGCTGCAGCGCCTGGTGCAGGAAGCCGCGGCCAGCAATGAGCCCGGTCTGGTGCTGTACCCGGATACGCCGGAATTCCGCCGCTTGCTGAATCAGAAAGAGCTGCGCCAGGTCCTGGATGCCTCGCCTGTGCGGTTGGTGCCCCTGCGCATCCCGCGCGCCTGCGGACTCTGGCGCGACAGTTCAATCGACCTGCCGCCGGAGGATGTTTCGCTGCTCTATGGCGCGCTGCCCTTTGAGACCGCAGGCGCGGTTCCGGGCATGCGCAGCCGTACGATCCCGGACGAAGACGCCTGGGCGGCCTTTGGCGAGACCCGGCGCGATCTGCTTCTTGCTCCGTCGTCACGCGCCGGGCAGGGGCAGGCCGGGGTCACTGTTACCGGGGAATGCCTGGGCCTGTGGCGCTGGCCGGAGCTGTACCCCGCGCTGTTCCTGCAGGAGCGCCAGATTTTTCTCACCACCTGAAGCACTCCCGGAACCTTTTCCAACAGGCCCTACGGCGCAGGCGGCAGACCGTGAGCAAAAAGCCAATTTCCTCCAAGTACCTGCACTCAATCCGCAATATCGGCATCATCGCGCACATCGACGCGGGCAAGACCACCCTGTCCGAACGCATCCTGTTCTACGCCGGGCGTATCCATCGGCTGGGCGAGGTCCACGAGGGCACGGCCACCATGGACTTCATGCCCGAGGAGCAGGAGCGCGGCATCACCATCGCCTCGGCCGTCACCTCCTGCCAGTGGCGCGGCTTCACCGTGAACCTCATCGACACCCCGGGACACGTGGACTTCACCGTTGAGGTGGAGCGCTCCCTGCGCGTGCTGGACGGGGCCGTGGGCGTGTTCTGCGCCGTTTCCGGCGTGGAGCCCCAGTCCGAGACGGTCTGGCGTCAGAGCGAGTCCTACCACGTGCCCAAGCTCGCCTTTGTGAACAAGATCGACCGGCTGGGCGCGGATTTCTCCGCCGTGCTCGACTCCATGCGCGAGAAGCTTGGCGCCAAGCCCCTGGCCGTGCAGGTGCCGGACGGCGAGGGCGCGGACTTTCGCGGCGTGTTCGACTTGATCCGCCAGGAACGCCTGGTGTTCGATGCCGAGAGCCGCGGCGCGGAGTATGAGCGCCTGCCCCTGACCGAGCCCGAGCGCGAGCGCGTGGCCCCCTGGCGCGACGCCATGCTGGAGGCCCTGTCCGACACGGATGAGGGCATCATGGACGCCTATCTTTCCGGCCAGGACATCGAGCCGGAAACCATCGCCAAGGCCGTGCGCGCGGCCGTCATTTCGCTCAAGCTGGTGCCGGTGCTGGTGGGCTCGGCCTTGAGGAACGCCGGGGTACAGCCCCTCATGGACGCCGTGTGCGACTACCTGCCGGGCCCCCTGGAAGCGCCGCTACAGGCTGGCGTTGACCCGGCCACGCATCTGCCCAAGAGCTTCCCGGCCGACCCCGAGGCCCCGCTGGCGGCGCTGGTGTTCAAGGTGGTCATGGAGTCTGGCCGCAAGCAGTCCTTCCTGCGCGTCTATTCCGGTCACCTGACCGAGGGCGAGACGGTACTGAACGTGACCCACGACTGCGAGGAGCGCGTGGCCCGGTTGTTCCGCCTGCACGCCGACCGCCGCGAGAAGATCGAGGTGGCCCGCGCGGGCGAGATCGTGGCCGCCGCGGGCATGCGCTTCGGCCGCACGGGCGATACCCTGGCCCGCAAGGACGACCCCATTCTTTTGGAGCAGATAGCCGACTACAAACCGGTGATCTCGCTGGCCATAGAACCCAGAAACGCCGAGGAGTCCGACAAGCTGGACGAGGTGCTGCAGCGCTACCTGCTGGAGGACCCGACCCTGACCGTGCTGCGCGATGCGGAGACGAGCCAGGTGGTGCTCTCCGGCATGGGCGAGCTGCACCTGGAGGTCTTGCTTGAGCG
>CAYUOW010000060.1:0-16485 GCA_964446455.1 uncultured Desulfocurvus sp. | reverse complement strand
CCGGACCACTACCGCTACTAGAAGAGAAGAGGGGTTTTTTCCGGGGGGACTGATTCCCCCCGGGCCCCCTTGTGGCAATGAAACAGCCCGGACCGCGCGAAACGTGTGGTCCGGGCTGTTTCATTGCGGAGGCAGCGGGCTCGCGCTTAATGTTATTGCCAAGATTGCCAAGATATTGCACATTGCATACACCTCTGCTCCCAGGGGATGTCCTCGAGCCGACCCAGCAAGGAGCCGCAGATGGCCTACGCCCCCCGTCGCCTGGAGATCCTCGCGCCCCTGTCCGGGGTGCTCGTGCCCCTCGAATCCGTCCCTGATCCGGTCTTCGCCCAGAAAATGGTGGGCGACGGCGTGTCCCTCGACCCCACCAGCACGCAACTGCTCGCGCCCATTTCCGGGGTGGTGGCGCAGTTCCACGACGCCCACCACGCGCTGACCATCAGCGGCGGCGGGGTGGACCTGCTCATCCACGTGGGCATCGACACCGTGCTCCTGCGCGGCGCGGGCTTCATCCCGCTGGTGGCCAAGGGCGATAGCGTCACCGCCGGGCAGCCGCTGCTCAGCTTCGACGCCGACCTGGTGGCGGGCAAGGCCAAGAGCCTGCTCACCCAGATTCTGGTGGCCAACACCGAGGCCGTGCTGGGCATGACGCCTGCCACGGGGCTGGTGCGGGCCGGGCAGGACGTGGTGCTGACCATTGAATTGCCCGCCGAGATGGGTGCGGAGACGGTGGGCAAGCCCGCCGAATCGGAGTCCTCAGGGCGCGAAGCCGTATTTTCCGCCCCGGTGGCGATCCCCAACGCCGCTGGGCTCCATGCCCGCCCGGCGGCCATGCTGGCGGCCGAGGCCAAGCGCTACAGCGCCGATGTGCGCCTGCTGCGCGGCACCGACGAGGTGAACGCCAAGAGCGTCGTCGCCATCCTGGGGCTCTCGCTCAAGAAGGGGGAGAGCGTGCGCCTGCGCGCCACAGGGGCCGACGCCTCAATCGCCGTGGCCGCGCTGGAGGAACTCCTGGCCCGAGGCAGCGGCGAAGACCCCAACGATGTTCCCGGCGAAGCACCGCTTGCGGCCGCTCCCGCCGCGCCACGCCGCCAGGCCAAGGTGGAGGGCGAATACGAAGGCGTCGCCGCCTCGCCCGGACTGGCCGTGGGCCGCGTGCTGCAGTACCGCCAGGGGGAGTTCGTGGTGCCGGAGCAGGGCGAAGGCGCGGTGAAGGAGCTGGACAAGCTGGAAAACGCCCTGCGTACCGCCGCCCTGCAGGTGGACGACCTGCGCCGCCAGGCCGGGGATTCCCCACGCGCGCAGATTCTGGCCGCGCACCATGAGCTTTTGGACGATCCGGACCTGACCGGCCTGGCCACAGCTGGGCTGGAAGGCGGCAAGAGCGCGGCCTTTGCCTGGCGTGAAGCTTACGCCTGCTACGCCGCCCGACTGGAGGCCCTGGACAATCCGCTGCTGCGGGAGCGCGCGGGCGACATCCGCGACGTGGGCAGGCGCGTGCTTGGGCTGCTTGCGGGTGCGGCCCCGGCCCCGGCCATCGATCAGCCCGAGACCATCCTCATCGCTCACGAATTGAGCCCGTCCGATACTGCCGCTTTGGACCGAACCAAGGTGCTGGGCTTTTGCACGGCCACGGGCGGAGGCACCAGCCATGTGGCCATTCTGGCGCGGTCCCTGGGCATTCCGGCCATCTGCGGCATCGACGAGGCCGCCCTGGAACTGCCCGACGGCACCCTGGTGGTGCTCGACGGCGCCACGGGCATCCTGAAGCGCGATCCCAGCGAAGCCGAACTTGCCGAGGCCCGCGCGCGCATGGTTGAACAGGCCGCCCGGCGCGAGGCCGAGCTGGCCGCGGCCGGGGCCGACGCCCGCACCGCCGACGGCCATCGCATCGAGGTTGCGGCCAACGTGCGCAACGGCCAGGAGGCGCGCGACGCGGTAGCCGCAGGCGGAGAAGGCGTGGGCCTCCTGCGCTCGGAGTTCCTGTTCGACAAGCGCGACAGCGCCCCGGACGAGGAGGAGCAGTACAACGCCTACGCCGAGGTGGCCAAGGCCTTCGGTCCTGGCCGCCGGGTGGTCATCCGCACCCTGGACGTTGGCGGCGACAAGCCGCTTTCCTACATTCCCCTGCCGAGGGAGGACAACCCCTTCCTGGGCATACGCGGCGTGCGCGTCAGCCTGGAGCGGCCGGACCTGTTCCGCGTGCAGCTGCGGGCCATCTTGCGCACCGCGCCCCTGTGCGGGCTCAACGTCATGTTCCCCATGATCGCGGGTGTGGACGAACTGCGCGAGGCCAAGGCCTATCTGGAAGAGGAACGCGCCAATCTTGGCATTGCCGCCCCGGTGCAGGTGGGCGTGATGATCGAGGTGCCCTCGGCGGCCGTGCTGGCCGATGCCATCGCGCCCGAGGCGGACTTCTTCTCCATCGGCAGCAACGACCTGACCCAGTACACCCTGGCCATGGACCGGGGCCACCCCAGGCTGGCCAAGCAGGCCGACGCCCTGCATCCGGCGGTGCTCCGGCTCATCGGCATGGCGGCCCAGGCCGCGCGCAAGCACGGCAAGTGGACCGGCGTGTGCGGCGGTGTGGCGTCAGATGTCGCCGCTGTGCCCGTGCTCATTGGTCTGGGGGTGGACGAGCTGTCCGTGTCCGTGCCGGCCATCCCGGCGGTGAAGGCGGCCGTGGCCCGTTTCACCCTGGCCCAATGCCAGGAGCTGGCCCAGGAAGTGCTGAAGCTGTCCACTGCAGCCGAGGTCCGCGCCCGGCTGGCAGCCCTCGGGCATTAAAGGAGGCGACAATGCTCATCAAGAAGGCCTTCTCCTCCCTGCAGAAGATCGGCAAGGCGCTCATGCTGCCCGTGGCCGTGCTGCCCGTGGCCGGACTGCTGCTCGGCATCGGCGCGGCCAACTTCGAGTGGATGCCGCAACTCGTTTCGGCGCTGATGAAAAACTCCGGCGACGTGATCTTCGGCAACCTGCCGCTCATCTTCGCCATCGGCGTGGCACTGGGCTTTACGGAAAATGACGGCGTCTCGGCCGTGGCCGCGGCCATCGGCTACGTGGTGCTCTTGGCCACCATGGGCGTCATGGCCAAGGTATGGGGGGCGGAGACGTCCAGCATCATGGGCATCAAGAGCATCCAGACCGGCGTGTTCGGCGGCATTCTGGCGGGCGCGCTGGCCGCGGCCATGTTCAAGCGCTTCTACCACATCAACCTGCCGACCTATCTTTCCTTCTTCGCGGGCAAGCGCTTTGTGCCCATCATCACCGCCCTGGCGGCCATACTGATGGGCATCGGCATGTCCGTGGTCTGGCCGCCCATCCAGAGCGGCATCAACGGCTTTTCGCGCTGGGCGGCGGTGAGCGATCCGCGCACGGCCGCCACGCTCTACGGCTTCGTGGAGCGCCTGCTCATTCCCTTCGGCCTGCACCACATCTGGAACGTGCCCTTCTTCTTCGAGATGGGCAGTTTCACCGACGCCTCCGGGGTGGTGGTCCACGGCGACATCAACCGCTTCTTCGCTGGCGATCCCACGGCGGGCGTGCTGGCCGGGGCCTTTGTCTTCAAGATGTTCGGCCTGCCCGCCGCGGCCATCGCCATGTGGCACACGGCCAAGCCGGAGCGCCGCCTGGCCGTGGGCGGCATGATGGTCTCCGCCGCGCTGACCAGCTTCCTCACGGGCATCACCGAGCCCATCGAGTTCTCCTTCCTGTTCGTGGCACCGGTGCTGTACTTCCTGCACGCCATTCTGGCCGCCAGCACGCAGTTCGTGGCCAACACGCTCGGCATGCACATGGGCTTCACCTTCTCCCAGGGCGGCATCGACTTCCTCATGTTCAACGCCCTGGGTCGCTTCGCCCAGAAGTGGTGGCTGGTGCTGGTGCTTGGGCCCGTGTACGCCGTGGTCTACTACGGCGTGTTCCGCGCGGCCATCACCTGGCTGAACCTCAAGACCCCCGGCCGTGAGGAACAGGACGCGGCGCAGGAGGCCGCAGGCCCCGCTCCCGCAACGACCGTCGGCGGCAAGGCCCTCGATCTTGTGCTGGCCTTTGGCGGCCGTGGCAACATCACCAGCCTGGACGCCTGCATCACCCGCCTGCGGGTCGAGGTGCGCGACCCCGCGCGCGTGGACGAGAAGCGCCTGAAGCAGCTGGGCGCCACAGGCGTGATGGTGGTCGGCGACGGGGTGCAGGCCATCTTCGGACCCGTGTCCGAGAATCTCAAGACCGACATGCAGGAGTATTTGCAACATGCCGGCGCGGAGGCGGATGGGGTTGATGGCGCCGCTGCGCCTGCCGCGTCCACCCCGGCCGTTGCGGCTGAAACAGCTTCACCGGCCGCTGATCCCAGGCTGAACGAGTCGGCGCAGGGCATCCTGGCGGCCCTGGGCGGCGCAGGCAACGTGCGCAGCCTGTCCGCCGTGGCGGCCACGCGCCTGCGCGTGGAGCTGGTCGACGCCTCCCGCCTGGACTCCGTCGCGGCGCAAGACGCGGGCGTAGCGGCCTTCATGGACGCCGCGCCCGGGGTACTGCACCTCATCGTGGGCCAGCAGGCCCCGCAACTGGCCCAGGCCATGCGCTAGGACCGCACAGGACCAGTCTCCAAAAAAATGCGCGGCGGGCAGGGAGGATATCCCCGTCCGCCGCGTTGGCGTTTTAAGCGTTATGCCGGGCTAGAAGGCGGCCGTGAACTTGGCCAGGGCCTGGATGTCGGCATCGGAAAGCACGGCGGCGCGCGCTTCCATGATCTCCTTCTTGGCCCCGCCGTAGGTCTTGGCTTTGTAGCCGTTCAGGGCGTTGGCCACGTAGTCGGCGGTTTTGCCCTTCAGGCCCTTGGAACCGTCCGGGGCGTGGCAGCCGGCGCAGCGCGCGGCATAGTAGGCTTTGGGATCTGCAGACGCGTTGAGCATCGGCGCCGGGGCCGCGGAAACGGCCGGAGTCGGGGCTGCGGGTGCGGCGGGCGGCGGCGTGGGAGCGCTTGCGCAGGCGCCGAGAAGCGCTGTCAGGGAAAGGATGGCAAGTGTTTTGCGCATTGGGGCCTCCAAAAATTGTGTTTTGTGACCGATGAATCTGTCGCCTTATTTCTATCCCAGGTACGTAAAAGTGCAATAAAAATTATTCCTATCCTTCCTCTCGCGGCAGTTCCTCTTGCAACAGCACCTGCCGCCCGGCCTCGCGCAGGGCGCGGGTGAGCCGGGCCAAAAGTGGGGAGGCGATGTTCCAGCAGTGCCAGTACAGCGGTACGAGCATGGGGCTGGCGGGCGCAAGGTCCGCCAACGCCCCCTGGGCCAGGGGGGCGTCCGCTTGGAGGTGCGGGATGAGCCCGTACCCGGTCCCGCCAGTCACGAAGTCCACGAAGCGCTCGGAGTTGGGCACGTGGTGGCGTGGCGCGCCGGGCGGGCTTTCGCCCAGGAAGCTCTCCAGGAATCTGTCGTGCACCGTGTCCTGCCGGTTGAACACCACGGCCGGAGCCAGGCGGGCTGCTTCAAGATCGAGCCCCAGCGGGAACCAGCGCCGGGCGAAAGCAGGGGAGCAGGCGCAGTGGTAGCGCATGCCGCCCAGGAACAGCGCCCGGCAGCCTTGCATGGGCGCGCGGCGCGTGCTCACGCAGCCTACCACTTCGCCCGCGCGCAGCAGTTCGTGGGTGCGTTCCTGGTCATCCACCTTGAGGTCCAGCGCCAGGCGCTCATGCGTCAAAAGCGGCAGCACTGCGGCCGTGAACCAGGTGGCCAGGCTATCGGCATTGATTCCCAGGGCCAGGGTCTGCCAGGGCCCGGAGTCACCCTCGGTTCCCGGCTGCCCGCCTGCAGATCCTCCCGGTTCCATGCTGCGGGCCAGCTCGGCCTCCAGCAGTCCCACGCGCCGGGCGTGGCGCAACAGCCTGCGGCCGGAGGCCGTGGGCGCGGGCGGCTGGGTGCGCGCCAGCACAGGCTGTCCGGCGGCTTCCTCCAATTGGCGGATGCGCTGCGACACCGCCGACTGAGTGATGTTCAGCCTGCGGGCGGCGCGTTCGAAGCCGCCTTCCTCCACCACGGCCGCAAGGGCCTCAAGAAGTTTGTAGTCCAACATGAAGTGTCATTAGCAAAAACGATGCATCTTGAAAACAATGAATTGTACTTGAGGAGTAGAAGCAGCGTAGAGCAGGGCTGCGCCAGGGCGCGAAAGGAGAGGCGGGCATGCAGACTGCTGGATTCATGGAATATGCGCAGGGTTTCGCCTTGAGCGCCGGGCTTATCGTGGCCATCGGCGCGCAGAACGTGTTCGTGCTCACCCAGGGGGCGCGCAGGCACCGGCCCTGGCTGGTGGCCGGGGTGTGCACCGCCTGCGACGGGCTGCTCATCGCCGCGGGCGTGGGCGGGGTGGGTGGCTTGGCCGCGGCCAGTCCTGGCGTGTCCGGCCTGCTGGCCCTGGCCGGGGCGGCCTTCCTGCTTGTCTATGGGCTGCGGGCCTTCAAGAACGCCTACAGTGGTGAGAGCCTGGCCCTGGCCGAGGACGCGGCGCTGCCGCCGGTGCGGGCCATTCTGCTTGCGGCGCTCGGCGTCAGCCTGCTCAATCCTCACGCCCTGCTGGATACGGTGGTGCTCATCGGCGGGCTGTCCAGCCGGCTAGATGCGGGCGGGCGGCTGCTGTTCGGCCTGGGCGCGGTGACGGCTTCGGCCTGCTGGTTCTTTTCCCTGAGCCTTGGCGGGCGGCTTTTGGCCCCGGTGTTGCGCAGGCCAGGCGCTTGGCGCGTGCTCGACGTGCTGGTGGGTCTGACCATGTGGGCCCTGGCCGCGGGCATAGGGCGCGAGGCCTTGGGGATGTTCGCCGCCTAGACGGAGACGTGCGGGCCGCAGTCCAGCGCGGCGCGGTTCTTTCCGCTGCGCTTGGCCTCGTACATCATGGCGTCGGCGCGGGCGGCCAGGGCGGTCAGGGTGTCGCCCGGGCGGGCCAATGCGCCGCCCACGGACACGGTGACGCTTATGCTCCCGCCTTCGACCGGGATGGGCGAGACCTCCACGAAGCGGCGCATGCGCTCGGCAATGGCGCGAAAGCCCGGCTCGTCCACCTTGGGCACCACGGCCACGAATTCCTCTCCGCCCCAGCGGCACACGGTGTCCATGCCGCGCAGGGCGCTTTTGAGCGTCTTGGCCACCATGGCCAGCACGCGGTCGCCGGTATCGTGGCCGAAGGTGTCGTTGACGGCCTTGAAGTTGTCCACGTCGGCGAAGAGCAGGCCGAAGGGAATGCCGTAACGCTGCAGCTCGCCAAGCCTGCGCTTGAACTCCAGCCCGGCGCAGCGGCGGTTTCCCAGTCCGGTGAGTACATCCGCCAGGGTCTGGTTCTTGAGCTCGTTCAGCTCGTTCAGCAGGCGCACATGGGACGTGGCGTCGCTGAACACCTCCACCGCGCCCACGATGGCGTCGTCGTCGTCCAGCAGGGGCGAGATGCGCACGGCAACCGGCACGCGGTGCCCGTTCTTGTGGTGCAGGTACACCTCGGCCTCGCGCTGTTGGCCATCGGCCAGGGTCTGCGCCAGGGGGCAGCAGCTACGACAGAGCTCGTCGCCGTTGGGGGAGATGTGCATGAGGATGTTGTTGGCGCAGTTGCGGCCCAGCACTTCATCCGCACCGAACCCGGAAATGCGTTCCGCACCGCGATTCCAATAGGTTATGCGTCTGGCGCGGTCCACGAAGTAGACCCCGTCAAAGAGGTTGTCGAGAATGGTCTTGTAAAAGTCCGGTTTCATGGGGGGCTCCCGGCAGCCGACGATTTTGTCACGGATACGGTATCACGATACGTATCACGCGCGCGGGGAGCAAGGGGAAAGCGGAATCTTGGGCATGAAAAAAGGCGCCCCGGAGTTGTCCGGGACGCCTTCAATGTTTCCTGTGGCCTGGGGGCTAGAAGCAGACCGCGACCAGGTTGAAGGGGGTGTAGTTGTTGTCCGGGTTTTCGGCGTAGCGGCAGCCCATGCGGCCATCATCGCGCTTGTTGATGATGTCCTTGTTGGAGCCTTTGTAGTAGGTGCACTCGTTGTTGAAGCACACCACGATGACGCCCCAGCCGCTGTCGGGCGGGGCCAGCCAGGCTTCCATGGGTTTGTTGCAATGGGGGCAGACGCGGTCTTCCAGTTCAGTGACGATGCCGGCATATTCGTGAATCACGGAGGGCTCCTTGTGGATATTTGGGGCGCGCCTGGGGCGCGGTATCAGGCCCACCATGTAAGACCGGAACTGCGCACGTCAAGGGCGATGCAGGAGACACGGGCTAGAAGCTGGTCTTCAGCGGCGCATCGTTCCCGTCCTCAGCGTCTTCTTCCTGGCCTTCCTCGCCTTCGGGGCCGTCCCCGTCGGCATCGCCGGCCGTGAGCGCCCCGCCCGCGCGCAACTCGCGCAGCAGACGGAACAGCGTGCGGCTGGAGCGCGGGGGCTTGTTCTTGGCGGCCTCGGCCTTGGCGTTGCGCACCAGCATGCGGATGCGGCTCCTGACCTCGGCCTGGTCGGACTCCGGCGCGAGGGCCACCATGTCCTCCAGGCCGGATTCGTCGCCCGCAAGCAGGGCGGTGCGCAGGGCCTCCACCATGTGGAACTCCCTGGCCTGGCTGCGGTTGCCCGCTTCCATGTCCGCCACGGCGTGGGCCAGGGGATCGGTGTCGGTGTCGCGCATCAGCGCGCCGATGAACTGGAGCTGGCGGCGCTTGGCCTCGTGCTTGCTGAGTTTCTTGTACTCGCGGATGGCTTCCTCAAGGCGCGGCGGCAGGGCCAGGCGTTTGAGGGCCGAGTCGGGCAGTTCGGCCAGCTTGCCGCCAAGCACCTGCAGGGCGGAGCTGTCGCGCTTCTTCTGCGAGCGGCTGGGCGGCCGGGGGTCGGTATAGTCATAGGGCTTGGGCTTGCGCATGGAATCCTCGTGCTAGGGTCTGGGCGCGGAAACGCGCGGAGGGCACTCTCCCTGGTTTTGCCGCGCCTGGCAAGCCCGAAAAGGGCCAGCTTCCCGCGCCTAGCGCAGGGAGAAGTCCACCCGTCCGCCCGCGGGCGCGCCCTTGGGGGCTTCCCCACCCACGCGCGGGGCCAGCAGGAACACGCGGCTCTGGTCGATGCCGCCCTTTTCCACCAGCCAGGCCTGCACGACGATGCCGCGATCCTGGGCCAGGCGTTCCATGGCGCCGGGGTCCAGGGTGGTGTTGGCGACGAGCAACTCTTCCATCTGCTCCACGGGCAAGGTCTTGGCCAGGCCCACGATGTTGCGCGGCTTCTTGAAGTCACCGGCCTTGTACACGCGCTCCAGGTACTTGGCGTATTCCTCGGGCGTCAGGCTGATGTCGGCCACGCTGCCGCTGGCCTTGCCCTGGCGGGCCAGGTCCGTGGCCTTCAGGGCCTTCACGCGGTGTTCCAGGCGGGCGCGCTTGAGGCCCTCCTCCTCCTTGGCCGGGTCGGCCCCGCCCGCGAGCTCGAGCTTGAGCCCGGTGCGGTCGCGCAGGGCCTTGGCCAGGGTCTCCAGGTGCTTCTCCGCCTCGGGCGTCAGTGTGCCGCGCCCGGGCTCGAAGGCCACGTAGGACAGCTCCTCGCCGCCGCCGAAGAGCGAGGCCAGCAGGGTGAAGGGCGAGGTGGCCGCCTTGGTGATGAGGTTCAGCAGCACCTTGACGATGACGCCGCCGATGCTGAATTCCGGGTCGCTCAACGAGCCCTTGATGGGCAGGTTGATGTCGATCTCCCCGCGCGAGTTCTTGAGCAGCGCGACGACCAGCCCCACGGGAATGGATAGGGCGTTCGGGCTGTCCACCTTCTTGCCGAAGGTCAGCTGGTCCAGGAAGATGTTGTTATCCGCCGCCAGTTGGCCGTCCTTCACCGTGTAGTGCACATCCACGGAAAGCTTGCCCTTTTCGATGACATAGCCCACGTAGCGGCCGGAATAGGGCGTGAAGCCGGACATTTCTATACCCGTGGCCTTGGCGCGGATGTCCACATTCAGCGCCGGCCCCAGGGGGTCGGCCTTGCCGGAGATGTCCAGCGGGCCGGTGCGGTCCACCTTGCCGCGGATGGCGATGTCGGTGAGGGTGCCCGCCTTGAGCGCGCCGATGCGGCCGTTCAGGTCCGTCAGGTTGGCGGTGTAGTTGGGCTTGACGAAACGGTCCGTGAAATTGATGCCGCCGCCGGAGAGCACGATGCGCCCGATGCGGATGTCCGGGGCCGGGCCGGTCTTCTTGGCTTCGGCTGCCTTGGGTGCGGCGGGCGTGGGCGCTTCCGCCTTACCTGCCTCAGGCTTGTCTGCTCCGGGCTTGGCTCCCTCGGTCTTGGTATCCTGGGCCTTGGCGTCCGCAGGCTTGGCTTCCGCCTGCTTGATGCTCATCTTGCCGCCCTTGGCCTGGGCAGCGTCCGCCTGCTCCTTCTTCATCACGTCGTTCAGGTTCAGGTGGCCTTCTGGCGTCAGCAGCAGGCGCACGAAGAAGCTCGACAGATTGATCTCGTCCACGCCCACGCGCAAGGGCGCGGAACCCGCGTCCAGGCCGGTGAGCTTCAGGCTGCGCCAGCGCAGCAGGTCGGCGGAGTTGGCCTTGTCCAGCACGCTGAAGTCGATGAGGGCCACGTCGCCCTTGAAGGAGGCGGCGGGTGCGTTCGCGGGCTGCTGTTCGGCCTTGCCGGAAGTCTTGGGCGCGGCAGCCTTGGGCGGCTCGACCGCCAGGCGGCCCTTCACCGAGACCTCGCCCCGGGTGAGCACGGCGTTCAGGTCGTTGGTGGCGAAGCCCTGCAGGGCCACGAGGTCCACCTGGGTCAGGTCCACGTTCAGGTCCGCCTTGAGGGGCGCGGGCTGCACCGTGCCGCCGAGCTTCACGGCGCCGTGCTCGTTGACGCGGGCAGAGAAATCGATCTTGGCCGGGGCGGGCGCGCTGGAAAGTCCCTCCACGCCGAGGGCGAGCGCCTCCACCGTGAGCGGCTTGACCTTGGCGCCCAGGGTTTCGTCCGTGTAGCGCAGGCTGCCTTCGGCAATGGCCACGCGGCCCACGCGCCAAGTCCAGGCCTTGTCTGCGCTCTTAACGGCAGGCCTGGCATCGGGCTTGGCTTCCGGCTTGTCTGCGGGCTTTTCCGCGACCTTGGCCGCCTGCTTGGTGGGAGCCTTGGCAACGGACTTGGCCGCGGGCTTGGCGGCGCCCACGCCGTCCAGGGCGGCCAGAATGTCCAGCTCTCCGCCCGCCACGCGCCGGATGGCCGCGGAAGGCTTGGTCAGGCGCACTTCCTCCACCTCGGCCGTGCGTTCGCCGTTGGAGACCTTGATGCCGTTCAGCTCCAGGCTGCCGAAGCCCAGGAACGGCTCCTTGCTCCCGTCCTTCTGCACGGCCAGCTCGGCCAGGGAGAGCGCGCCGCGCAGGGCGCCGGCCAGGGTGGCCTCCTCCAGGCGCAGCCCGGCCTTGCCCAGCCGCACGAGGATCTTCTGTCCCTTGGCGTTGGCGAGCTTGAGGCCCGCGTCGCGCAGGCCGATGTCGCCCGAAATGCGCACCGCCGCGTCCTTGCCCTCGGGCTTGGCGAAGGCGATGGTCAGCCTGGTGTCCAGCCGGGCCGAGGCCAGCTCGAAGGGCAGGCTGGCTTGCGCGTACTTGAACACGCGCAGGAGGTCGAAATCCTGGATGTTCAGCTCGATGCTGGAGTCCTTGCCCGGGGCGAAGGGCTTCATGGCGCCGGAGAGCGCCAGGGCCGCGCCGTCCACCTTGGCCGAGAACTTCGGCTGCACGCTGCTGTTCACGGTGCCGGAGGTGTTGGCGATGAAGGGAATGCCCAGGGAAAGCTCGGTCACCTCGTGCCGCGCGCCTTCCTGCTCGTCATTGAAGCTCACGCTGCCGCCGTCGATGGTGATGTCGGCCACGGAGAACTGCGGCGTGGGCTTGGAAGGGCCGGCCAGCCACTTGTCCAGCAGATCTGAGACATTGAGCTTGCCGTCCTCCAGCCGCGCGAGGTTCAGCCTGGGACCCTTGAGCGCGACCTCGCTGACCACGGGGATGCCGCGCGCGATGCTGGTGGAGGAAATGTTCACGTACAGGCTGTCGAAGCCGAAGAGTTCGGCCTCCGGCCCCTTCTTGGCGTGCTGGCCGGGCTGGACGCCCTTTTGTCCCACGCTGAAGCCATGCACCGTGGCCGAAAGGGTGTAGGGCGAGATCTCGATCTTCTCCACGCTCACGGGCCGGGCGAATTCCTCGGAGAGCAGGGTCTCGAGCTTGGCCTTGGCAAAGCCCGGAAGCCAGAGGTAGCCGGCTGCGCCGAAGAGCAGGAAGAGGGCGGCGAAGACTGCGGAGGCGATGCGCACGCCCTTGTGGCGCGCGATGGCCTTGCCCTGTTCCGCGATGCGAGAGGTGGTGGACGGCTGCGTGCTCATGGTGGTGTCGTTTGTTGATGTTGCCGCGCGGCCGGGAGGAGGGCCAGCGCCGCTGCAAGGCGGTTTTCCGGGTGCGCGGTGCATTGCGCGCTTCGGGGAATTCGCATTGTGTACGCAGTTTTGAGCAATGGCAGGGGAAAGTCAAGGCGAAGGCGTACCGGAGCGGCCGGGAGAATGACCGGGAGCCGGGCGTGAAAAAGGCCGGGAGCGCGCGCCCCCGGCCTTTGCATGTTGCTTGCGGTTCCCTGAAGGGAGCCGGAGGGGCCTAGGCCACCCAGTCGTCGCCTTCCTCCACCGGGGCGAAGCCGCGGCGGATGGTGTTCTCGGAAACCAGGCGGGGATCCATGAACTGCAGCAGGTAGTCCGGGCCGCCGGACTTGGAGCCCACGCCCGACATGTTGAACCCGCCGAAGGCGTGGCGCTCGACCATGGCGCCCGTGCTGCCCTTGTTCAGGTACAGGTTGCCCACGCGGAACTCCTTGCGCGCCTTTTCCAGGTGCTTCGGGCTGCGGCTGTAGATGGCGCCGGTGAGCGCGAAGCGGGTGGAGTTGGCGATGTCCAGGGCCTCGTCGATGTTCTTGGCGCGCATGACGGCCAGCACGGGTCCGAAGACTTCCTCCTGGGCGATGCGGTGGCCCTTGTTGATGCCCTCGACGATGGTCAGGGGCGCATAGCAGCCCTCGGAGGGGATGTCGGTACGCTTCACCAGCACCTTGCCCTCGGAGGCCGCGATGTCGATGTACTTCAGCACGTTCTGCTGGGCGGCCTTGTCGACCACCGGGCCCATGTAGTTGGCCGGGTCCTCGGAGGGGCCGATCTTGATGGACTTGGCGGCCTCGGCCAGGCGGCTCACGAAGCGCTCGTAGATGGGGTCGAGCACGATGACGCGCGAGCAGGCCGAGCACTTCTGGCCCTGGAAGCCGAAGGCCGAGTACAGCACGCCGGTGATGGCCTCGTCCAGGTCGGCGTCGTCGTCGATGATGATGGCGTTCTTGCCGCCCATTTCAGCGATGACCTTCTTGCACTGCACCTGGCCGGGCTGGACCTTGGCGGCCTTTTCCTGGATGCGCAGGCCCACTTCCATGGAGCCGGTGAAGGCGATGACGGACACGTCCGGGTGCTCCACGAGCACGTCGCCCATGACCGAGCCCTTGCCGGGCAGGAAGTTGAACACGCCGTCGGGCAGGCCCGCTTCCTTGAAGATGCTGGCGATGCCGAAGCCGATGACCGAGGACAGGCCCGAGGGTTTGTAGACCACGGCGTTGCCGCAGACGATGGCCGCGGCGGCCATGCCCGCGCTGATGGCCAGCGGGAAGTTCCAGGGTCCGATGACGGCGGTGACGCCCTTGCCCTGGTAGAAGTACTGGTTCACCTCGCCGGGGGCGTTGCCCATGCGGCGGGGCGAGCCCAGGCGGATCATCTCGCGACCGTAGTACTCCAGGAAGTCGATGGCCTCGGCCACGTCGGCGTGGGCCTGATCCCACTGCTTGCCGACCTCGAGCACCTGCAGGGCGGAGAGCTCGTTGATGTCGCGGCGCATGATGTCCGCGGCCTTGAAGAGCACCTTGGCGCGCTCCAGGGGCTCCACGTTGCGCCACTCAAGGAAGGCCTTCTTGGCCACGGCGAGGGCGTCCTGGGTCTCCTTCACGCCGGCCTGGCAGACCTTGCCGACGATCTCGGCCGGTTTGGCCGGATTGTAGGAGTCGAGCGTCTCGGAGGTCTTGACCTCCTTGCCGCCGATGACCAGCGGGTAGACCTTGCCGAAGTCCTTGCGCACCTTGGCCAGGGCGTTCACCATGCCCGCGCGGGCGGCCGGAACGGTGAAGTCCACGTTGGCGTGGTTGGCAAAGGCCGGGTAGCCGGCGGGGCCCATTTTGGCCGGGGCCGGGGCCTTCTTGGCGGCGATTTCGCGGTCGCGGCTCTTTTCCGGGTTCTCCAGCAGGCGCTCCAGCTCCGCGCCTTCGGCGAAGCTCTGGCGCAGGAAGCTCTCGTTGGCGGTGTTCTCCAGCAGGCGGCGCACCAGGTAGGCCATGCCCGGGATGAGGTCGCCGTAGGGGCAGTACAGGCGCACGCGCTTGGCCACGTTGCGCAGGCCTTTGCGCACGGGCTCGGCCATGCCGTAGAGCACCTGGAACTCGTAGCGGCTGTCGGGCACGTTCAGGGCCTTGGCCGTCTCGATGACGTTCGAGATGGTGCGGATGTTGTGCGAGGCGCAGGCGAAGTGGCAGATGTCGTGGTTCTCCAGGATCATCCGGGCGATGCGCTCGTGCGCCATGTCGCTCTCGGCCTTGATGGTGTAGACGGGCACTTCCCAGCCGTTCTGCTTGGCCAGCACGGTCTCGGAATCCCAGTAGGCGCCCTTCACCAGGCGGATGGAGATAGGCAGGCTCTCCTTGCGGGCCCAGGAGATCATCTCGGACACGTCGACGTCGGTGCACTTGAGGTAGCACTGGAACACGATGCCCAGGTGCGGATAGTCGCGGTGCTCCGGGGCGCTGCGCAGGCGCTTGTAGAGCTCGATGGTGATTTCCTTGTACTTCAGCTGCTCCATGTCGATGCACATGAAGCCGCCCATTTCCTTGATCTTGCGGTAGATGGGCTCCACGCGGCGGTAGATGCCCTCCACGCTGCCGGCCACGTCCACGGCCTTGGCCTGGGAGAAGAAGGCAGAGGGCTTCACGGCCACGTTGATCTTGGGCGCATGGCCCCAGTCCAGCTCGCCGCCGGTGTCCAGGCCGTCCCACTTCTTGTACTCGGACTGGATGCCCGCCAGGACCTCCATGTAGCCCTGCATGTACTCGTCGCATTCCTTCTCGTTCAGCGGGGCCTCGCCCAGCAGGTCGATGACGAAGGCGAAGCCGTCCTTGCGCAGCTGACGGATGCCCTTCACGGCCTCGGAGGCCTTCTCGCCGATGATGAACTGGCGCGCCATGCCTTCGATGTTCGAGCGGATGGCCTTGTTCAGCACCATGGCCACCAGGCCGCCGCCGAAGCCGGTCTTGCCCGCGCCCCATTTGAGCACGTCCGGGATGTTGGCATCCTTGTCGCCGAAGTATTCCTCGATGTGGCGGGAGAGCGACTCGCTGGTGGTCAGGTAGGGCAGCACGTCCACGAAGCGGAACATCTGGACCTTGAAGTCCTCGTTCTTCATGGCCCAGTCCATGACCTTGCCGGTCCACCAGCCCTTGTTGAAGATGGAGGGCGCCTCGCCGGCGATGCTCTGGAAGAATTCCTTGCCCCGGGCGATGATCTTCGGATCCAGAGCGGCGGTGTCGATTGCTGCCATTGGCTACTCCTTGAGCTGATCTTTTGTGCTGGCCTGTCCGTTGAGCTTGCCGGACGACTGGGAGTCGTCGGTCAGGGGCAGGGAGCGGGTTTCCTTCAAAGTGGTCAGGACGACGGTGGTGCGGGTGTCGCGCACGCCGGGAATGGCCCCGAACTGCTGGAGAATGTACTGCAGGTGTTCGGTGTCGCGGGCGCGCACCTTCACCAGGTACGAGTCCTGTCCGGCGGTGTAGTGGGCTTCCAGTACGCCGGGCACCTGGGCCAGGGCCTTGCCGATGTCCGTGGAGCCCACGCCCTCGTCGGCCCGCACAAAGGTGAAGGCGGTGAGGGTGAAGCCCACGTCCTTGGGGCGCAGCACGGCTTCGAAGCCGCGGATGACGCCTTTGCGTTCCAGCTTGCGCATGCGCTCCAAGACGGCCGAAGGCGCCATGCCCACGGCGCGGGCGATGTCGGCGTTGGAAGTGCGGCCGTTGTCCTGAAGAATGGTCAGGATGGTCATATCAATCTTGTCGATCATTCTGATACCCTTCCGTTTCGAGAATAAAATTCTGTTTTCAACGAAAAGTCAAGTGGGTTGTGCGGCGCTTCGCCCGGATTCGTCGGGGAAAATCCGGGAAGCTGCCCGCCCGCGCTTCAAACACTTCCCCCTTTGCCTTTCCGCGCGCTTTGCGATAGCCCATTGGCATCATGAAAAGAGTGCAGGCGCCAGAACCCATTCCGGGACTCGCGGTCCGCGAGGATACCCCGGGAGTCGTGGTGGTGCGCTTTTCGGGCGACCTGCGCGCGGCCGTGGTGGCCCGACTGTGGGAGCCCGCCATGGCCCGCGTGCGCGGCGGCGGGCTCACGTCCCTGCGG
>CAYUOW010000059.1:0-17619 GCA_964446455.1 uncultured Desulfocurvus sp. | reverse complement strand
CGCCCAGGGTGCGCAGGCGCTCGCCGCGTGGAGTGTGGTAGGGTGCGATGCGGTGCATGGGAACCTCCAGAAAAAGAGCTAGAAGGGCCAGATGTTGTCGATGACTCTTGTCATCCAGCCGGAGCGCTGCTTGTCCGAGATCGCCCCCTGTCCGTAGACCTCGATGCGGGCCTCGGCCAGGGCCGAGGACGGCACGGTGTTCTTGGAGTCGATATCACGCTGGCGCACCAGCCCGCGCACCACGAGAATCTGCGTCTCGTCGTTGATGCGGATCTGGCGGGCGCCTTCAACCTGCATGACCTTGCCCGGCAGCATGCGGATGACCCGGGTGGCCACGATGGCCGTCAAGGTCGACTCCGCCTTGGTCTCGCCGGTGCTCGTCAGCGAACTGTCGCTCGTAGTGCCGATGGCCGGGTCGCTGCCGACCTTTCCGCCAGGCACGGTGCTGCTCAGAGCCCCGTAAAGTCCCGTCTTGGGCATGACCGAGATGCCGTAGGTGTTGGCGTTGGTCTTGGTGGCCGTTGTGTCGGCCTTGTGCTTGCCCGTGGTGGTCTCGGTCACGGTGACCATGACGATGTCGCCCACCCTGTTGGCGCGGTTGTCGTCGAAGAGGAACTCCGACTGCCCGGATTCATACAATGATCCCGGGTTGTTCACCGGCTCGGGCTCGATGCTGTTCAACTGGGTCAGAATCGGCTCGGGCATGGGCTTCTTGTCCGCGGCGCAGCCGGCAAGCAGCGCAAGCAGCACAAGGGCGGAAATGGGCTTGTTCATGGTCGTGACCTCTGTGTTTGAACGGGCCTGCGGGCCTTAACGCACCACAACGGTGGAGGCGTCCTGGACGGTGGCCAGTATCTTTCTGTTGCTTTGCAAATTGCGGACCTGGATGGCCTGGCCCACGCCGCCGTCGGAGAGGGCCTCGGCCTTGACGTTCAGGCGCAGGTTCTGCCCCTCGAACACCAGGTTCACCTTGTCGCCCTTGGCGATGACCGGCACGGGCTCGATGTCCACCATGCGGATGACCTGGTCCGGGCCCACGCTTCTGACCATGCGCCAGGGGCCGCCGGTGCCGTCCCAGGCGCCCTCGTTGTAGGCCAGGTTCTTGCGCTTGAACTGCACGTTGGCCAGGTTCACCTGCTCCAGGCGGTTCATGGGCCGACTGGGGCACGGCACCGCCCGCCACACGTTGATGAAGGCCGAAGCGGCATAGCGGCGCAGCACCTTGCCATCGCTGCCCTTCACCTCGAACAGCAGGTTGATGCGGCCGGGCTTCACCGGGCTCGAGGGCAAAATTTCCAACTTGTCGCGTCCATCGCCCAGAAAAATGGCGTCCGGGGCGTGCAGGTCCTTTATTTCGATGTCGCCGTTCAGGGCGCTGCCCTGCGTCGTCAAAAACCCGACAATGCGCTTCTCGATCTCCGGGGCGTCGATGACCGAGCCGCCGCGCTGGATGATGAGCTGTGCGGGCAGCGCACAGGCGCCCGCCAGGTCTTCCGCGTGGAAGCGCAAAAGCGACAGGAGCCGCTCGCGCGAAAGCGCGGTCTGGTGCCCTGTGCGTTCCGGCGCGTTCCACAAAGGCCGCGCGGCCATCTCCTTCCAGGCGCTGGCGGGCATGTCGCCCTGCGGCAGGGCGATGTCGCCCAGGAGCACCTTGGGGCCCTGGACGCTGGCCGCGCCCTTGATCTGCAGCCACCAGCCCTGGCGCATTTCCACGGCATGGGCGGGTGCGGCAAGCACCAGCAGGCACAGGGCCGCCAAGCCCGCCGCCCAAAGGCAGCGCATGGCCCTTCTGGCCCGTTCCGCGGTGCGGTAGCGTCTCATGTGCCCGTCTCCCCTTCCTGGCCTAGCGCTTCACGTTGATGGCGGTCTGCAGGAGCGTGTCGCTGGTGGTCATGGCCTTGGAGTTCACCTCGTAGGCGCGCTGGCCGATGATGAGGCCGACCATTTCGTCGACCATCTCCACGTTGGAGGTTTCCAGGTAGCCCTGGGCCAGCGTGCCGAAGTTGGTGTCGCCGGGGGTGCCCTGGGTGGGGGCGCCGCTGCCGTCGGTCTCCACGTAAATGTTGCGGCCCATGGCCTTGAGGCCCGAGGGGTTCACGAAGTTGTAGGTCGTGATGTCCGTTGCGGCGAGTTCCTTGCCGTTGGCGTCCAGGGCGGAAATGCGGCCCTTTTCCGTGATGGTCACCGTGGTTGCGGTAGTGGGCACGGTGAACTCCGGCTGGAGCGGGTAGCCGTTGGCGTTGACGATGCGGCCGTTGTTGTCGAGCTTGAAGTTGCCCGCGCGGGTGTACACGTCGTTGCCGTCCTGGTTGAGCTTGAAGAAGCCCTGCCCTTCGATGGCGATGTCCAGGGTGTTGCCGGTGTTCTGGAAGCTGCCCTGGGAAAAGAACTTGTGCACGGTGGCCGGGCGCACGCCCATGCCCACCTGGAAGCCCGTGGGCAGACGGTTGCCGCCCTCGTTCAGGGTGCCGGCCACGGCGAGGGTCTGGTACATCAGGTCCTCGAACTCGGCGCGACTTTTCTTGAAGGCCGTGGTGTTCACGTTGGCCAGGTTGTTCGAGATGACGTCGATGTTCGTCTGCTGAGCCACCATGCCGGTGGCGGAAGTCCAAAGGGAGCGCATCATGTGGTCTATCCTCCTTGACTATTGGGACTTGCCTGGCGCGAGACCTAGCCGGTCTGGCCAACCTTGTTTATGACGAGGGATTCCATGCCGTCGGTGGTGGTCATGATCTTCTGGTTGATCTCAAAGGCCCGCTGGGCCTCCATCATGTTCACCATCTCGGTGACGATTTCCACGTTGGACTTTTCCAGGTAGCCCTGCTGTACGGAGATGTCCTCGGAGGGCACCTCGGTGGCTTGGCTGCCCTTCTTGATGCGGAAAAGGTTCTTGCCCATTTTCTCCAGGGCCTTGGGATCAGACACGTCCGTGAGGTCCAGTTCGGCCAGCTGCGTGCCGTCGGCCGAGACGCGGCCCTTGGAGTCCACGACGATCTTGTTGTCGCGCGGGAGCACCACCGGCGTGCCGCCATTTCCCAGCACCTCGAAGCCCTGCTCGGTGATGAGCCGCCCGTCGTCGGCCAGGGTGAAGCTGCCGCTTCGCGTCAGGGCGTCGCCGTCGGGCGTGCGCACCTTGAAGTATCCTTTGCCCACAATGGCCAGGTCCAGGGGGTTTCCCGTCACCTGCATGCTGCCCTGGCTCTGGTCCGAGTACTGTCCGGACAGGCGCGGGCGGGCCTGGACATAGGCCTTGGGCCAAATTTCCTTGCCGCGCAGGTTGGTGCGGTCGTCCGTCAAATAATCGTGGGCGAAACGCTGGAAGGTGTCGTGGAAGGCGTAGGCCTCCTTTTTGAATCCCGTGGTGTTCACGTTCGCCAAATTATTGGAGATAGTATCGAGACGAATCTCGTTGGACATGGCTCCGAAGAGCGCGCTGTACATGCTTTCGCGCATGGAATCCTCCTGGTCTGCGGCGATAGATGCAAAGACTGCGCCAACAATCCCGCCTCCCTGCCCGCCCCCAAGACCGACCGAGGCCGGTGCCTGGGCGCGAAAATCCAGTTCCACGGCCCGTTAACGGACAGCAAACAAAGTGCTGGTCAAATCGGGCTTTTTCGTTGACAACGAAGATGGGCCCGACTAGATAGGCCGTGCGGGCGGGTGTAGCTCAATGGTAGAGTACGAGCTTCCCAAGCTCGGTGTTGCGAGTTCGATCCTCGTCACCCGCTCCATGGCCTCAAGGATTCGACCGCCTGTACCTCGCCGGTTCCCGAGATATGGTGGGCCTTTTGGTCCACTTTTTTTATTTGTATTGGAACCGCAAGCAAAGACGGTTTAAGAATGACACGCTCACCCCTGATCGAACGAATTGCCGCCGCCGTCGGCCCGGCTTTGGAACCTTTGGGCGTCCAGCTCTGGGGCATTGAATTTGCCTCGGCCGGAAGCCGCATGGTCGTCCGCATCTATATTGATGCGGAGGACGGCGTGAGCATCGCCGCCTGCGCAAAGGTCAGCCGCAGCCTGGGCGCCGTGTTCGACGCCGAGGACACGCTGCCCGGCGCCTATGTGCTTGAGGTTTCCTCCCCGGGACTGGAGCGCCGCTTCTTTTCCACCGCGCAGATGGCTCCCTATGTGGGCCAGCAGGTGGACGTGCGGCTGCACGAGCCCCAGGACGGACGCAGGCACCTGCGCGGCGTCCTGTCCGGCGTCGAGGGCGAGGACATCCTGGTCGACGAGGCCGGGAAGGTGACGCGCGTGGCCTTCGACCGCCTGAAGGGTGCGCACCTGGTGCATGAATTTCCCGACACCGGCATCAAGGGTTCCTAACCCCTGCCGGCTGAACTGGTTTTTGGACGGGCCGCCCCCAGGCCCCGTAAGGCAGGCCGCTTGTCGGCCCCTGTTGGTTTGAAGGACGCAGAATCTCGCGCCGGGAGCGCCGCAAGCGCGGCACCGGCGGCACCGGAGGGAGCGCCATGAGTTCGGAACTGAAGAAGGCCATTGACCAGATCAGCAAGGATCGCGGCATCGACCGCGACCTGCTCATCGATACCCTGGAAGAGGCCGTCCGGTCGTCCGTTGCCCGCAAATACGGCGAGCAGATGGACATCGAAGTGAATTTCAACGAGGAGCTTGGAGAAATCCAGGTCTACCAGTTCAAGGTCGTGGTCAGCGAGATCAACGACCCCGTGAGCGAGATCCTCCTGGCCGAAGCCCGCGAGCACGACCCCAACATCTCCCTCGACGACGAGATGGGATTCAAGGTCAAGATCGAGGATCTGGGCCGCATCGCCGCGCAGAGCGCCAAGCAGGTCATCATCCAGCGCATGCGCGACGCCGAGCAGGAGATCATCTACGAGGAGTATCGCGACCGCAAGGGCGAGATCGTCTCCGGCATCGTCCAGCGCCGCGACCGCACCGGCTGGATCATCAACCTGGGCCGCACCGAGGCCCTGCTCCCCAAAGAGGAGCAGATCGCCCGCGAGCGTTACAAGCGCGGCGACCGCATCCAGGCCTACATCATCGAAGTCCAGAAGGAGTCGCGCGGACCGCAGATCGTGGTCTCCCGCTCCCACCCGGACTACATGGGCGCGCTCTTCGCCCGCGAAGTGCCCGAAGTGTATGACGGCACGGTCAAGATCATGGGCGTGGCCCGCGATTCCGGCCTGCGCGCCAAGGTGGCCGTCACCTCCCGCGACCGCGACGTGGATCCCGTGGGCGCCTGCGTGGGCATCCGCGGCTCGCGCATCCAGAACATCGTGCAGGAGCTCAAGGGCGAACGCATCGACATCGTGGTCTGGAGCCCGGACATCGCCGTCTACGCCCAGAACGCCCTGTCCCCCGCCGTCATCAGCCGCATCATGGTGGACGACGACGAGAAGACCCTTGAGGTCGTGGTGCCCGACGATCAGCTCACCCTGGCCATCGGCCGCAAGGGACAGAACGTCAAGCTGGCCGCGCAGCTCCTCGGCTGGAAGATCGACATCTTCACCGAGAGCCGCTACGGCGAACTCAATGCGGACAAGAAAGGCATGGACCAGCTGGCCAGCGTGGCCGAAGTCTCCATGGACGCCTTCATCTCCGCCGGGCTTGATACCACGGTCCAGCTGGTGAACGCCACCGAAGAGCAGCTGCTCAAGGTGGAAGGCATGACGCCGGAGAAGATCCGCGACATGCGCGCGGCCATCAACATTCTTGGCCTGGCCCCCGCGCCAGCCGAGGATGCCGACGCCGCCGAGTAGACGGACATGACCAATAACGGCCAGCCGCAAGGCGAGGGGCCTGTCCGCATGTGCTGCATCTGCAGACGGCGGCTGGCCAAGGCCGAACTGCTCCGGCACGTCCGGGGCAATGGCGAAAAAGGGGAAGGGCCGAGTCCCGACCCCAAGGGCATAATGCCCGGCAGAGGGCTTTACGTGTGCGGCCAGGCCGAATGCCGCGAGAGATTTCTCCGCTACGGGGACCGGCGGAAGAAGCGCTAACAAGGGGAATGTGAATGGTGACAAAGCTCAAAGTGAAGGACCTGGCGGCCGAACTTGGCATCGGCCACAAGGAGATCCTGCAGCATCTGCGGGACATGGACATCCAGGTAAAAACCTTCATGAGCACCTTGGAGGATGACGAGGCCGACCGCTTGAGGCAGTCGCTGCGCGGTGCGCCCACGGCTCAGACCGAGGTGGTGCGCCGCGAGGTACAGCCAGGAGTCATCGTGCGCAGCCGCAAGGCCAAGCCCGGCTCCGAGGAGCACCCCGAGGAGGCCGCCGAGGCCCCCAAGGCGCCCGCCGCCCAGGAGGCCAAAGCCGCTCCCGCGCGTTCTTCCGAACCCGTCGCCGAGGTGAAGCCCGCGGCTCCCGAATCTGCGCCCAGCGAGGCCAAGGCCCCGGAGGCCGAGCACCGCGAAGCCGCCAAGGTTGTGCGCCGCCCGGCCGAACCCGCGGCCGAACGCCCCGCGCGCATCATCAGCGAGCCCAAGGCTGCCGTTGCCGCCGAGCCCGAGACCGTTTCCGAAGCCAAGCCAGAGCCCGCCCCGGCTCCCGAGGCCAAGGCTCCCGCGGCCAAGGTGGTCGCAGAAAAGGCTCCCGAAGCCAAGGCCGCCCCGCAGCCCCAGGTGCGCGTCATCAGCGAGCCCAAGGCCGTCGAGGTCGAGACTGCTTCCGAGGCCAAGCCAGAGCCCGCCCCGGCTCCCGAGGCCAAGGCCCCCGAAGCCCCGGTGGACGAAGCCGCCGGAGCCAAGGCCGCGGCCCCCGCAGCCGAGGACAAGCCCCAGGCTGAAGCTCCCCAGGGCGAAGCCGCCCCGGCCGAAGGCGACAAGGCCGATGAGCCCAAGCGCAAGCCCAAGCGCGAGGTCATCGTGCCCGCCGCGCCCCAGGTGCGCGTCATCTCCCGTCCGGAGCCCGGCAGCACGCCTCCCGCGCCCAGCCAGCCCCGGCGTCCCGAATTCTCCGCCACCCACCACGAGGGCGGCGCGCGTCCCTACACCCCCCGCCAGAACAGCGGCGGCGCCCCTGCGGGCGGCGGCTACGGCGGCGGTGGCTACGGCGGCCAGCGTCCCTCCGGCGGCCCCGGCGGCGCTCCCACCGGCGTTCCGCGTCCCGGCGGCGGCGGCTATGCCCCGCGTCCTTCCGGCGGTCCCGGCGGCTATGCACCGCGTCCCGCTGGCGGTCCTGGCGGCCCTGGCGCGGCCCCTGCCGTGCCCCCCAAGGACGGCGACGACCGCAGCCGCAGAAAGCCGCATCGCGTTGTGGAGTTCCCCGGCGGCAGCACCGAGGACGATCGCCGCAAGGCCGGTCCGTCCACGGCCAAGAAGAAGCCTTCCTTCGCCCCCGCTCCCGTGGTGAGCGAGGACGGCGACGCCCCCATGCGCCTCAAGTCCTCCCGCCGCAAGAAGCATCGCGGCGGCATGGAGCAGCGCGAGGAGGTCAAGCCCGTCGGCAAGCGCAAGATCCGCATCGACGAGCACATCCGCCTCTCCGACCTGGCGCACCAGATGGGCGTGAAGGCCCAGGCCATCATCAAGGTCCTGTTCGGCATGGGCATGATGGCCACCATCAACCAGGCCCTCGACATGGACACCGCCACCCTGCTGGCGGGCGAGTTCGGCCACGAGGTGGAGAACGTCTCCTTCGACGAGCAGGAATTCCTGTCCGCCGCCCCGTCCGACAATCCGGAAGACATGAAGTCGCGGCCTCCCGTGGTCACCATCATGGGCCACGTCGACCACGGCAAGACCTCGCTGCTTGACGCCATCCGCAAGACCAGCATCGCCTCGGGCGAGGCCGGCGGCATCACCCAGCACATCGGCGCGTACCACGTGGCCACCAACCGCGGCGAAGTGGTCTTCCTCGACACTCCCGGCCACGAAGCCTTCACCACCATGCGCGCCCGCGGCGCCCAGGTGACGGACATCGTTGTCCTGGTGGTCGCCGCCGACGACGGCGTCATGGACCAGACCCGCGAGGCCGTGAACCACGCCAAGGCGGCGGGCGTGCCCATCGTCGTGGCCGTGAACAAGATCGACAAGGAAGGCGCCAACCCCGACCGCGTGAAGCGCGAGCTGGCCGAGTTCGACCTCGTGCCGGAAGATTGGGGCGGCACCACCATCTTCGCCAACGTCTCCGCCAAGCAGCGCATCGGCCTGGACGAGCTGCTGGAAATGATTCTGCTGCAGGCCGAAGTGCTTGAGCTCAAGGCCAACCCGTCCAAGCCCGCGCGCGGCCACATCGTGGAGGCCAAGCTGGACAAGGGCCGCGGCCCGCTGGGCACCGTGCTCATCCAGGAAGGCACGCTGAAGAACGGCGACGCCTTTGTCTGCGGCACCGTGCACGGCAAGGTGCGCGCCATGTTCAACGACCAGGGCCGCAAGATCAAGCAGGCCGGACCCGCGATTCCCGTGGAGATCCAGGGCTTCGACGTTGTACCCGAGGCCGGCGACGAGTTCGTGGTCGTGGCCGACGACAAGGTGGCCCGCAAGATCGCCGAGACCCGCGCCTCCAAGCAGCGCGAGAAGGAACTGATCGGCAAGAGCAAGGTGACTCTCGAGTCCTTCCTGCTCTCCAAGCCCGCCAACGAGGCCAAGAACCTGAACCTCGTGCTCAAGGCCGACGTGCAGGGCTCCCTCGAGGCCATCACCGAGGCGCTGGTCAAGCTCTCCACCGAGGAAGTGAAGATCCAGGTGGTGCACGGCGCCACCGGCGGCCTGACCGAGAGCGACATCCTGCTGGCCTCGGCCTCGCAGGCCATCATCATCGGCTTCAACGTGCGTCCCACGGCCAAGGTCAAGGACATGGCCGACAGCGAGCACGTGGAAATCCGCTTCTACGACATCATCTACAAGCTGGTGGGCGAGATCAAGGACGCCATGAGCGGCATGCTCTCCCCGGACATCCAGGAGGTCTACCTGGGCCAGGCCGAGGTGCGCAACACCTTCAGCGTGCCCAA
This sequence comes from uncultured Desulfocurvus sp., assembly GCA_964446455.1. Classification (GTDB taxonomy): domain Bacteria; phylum Desulfobacterota; class Desulfovibrionia; order Desulfovibrionales; family Desulfovibrionaceae; genus Humidesulfovibrio. Next base: position 8,685 of record CAYUOW010000059.1, on the reverse strand, counting down.
GGTCGGCATGGTGGCCGGCTGCGGCGTGGTGGACGGCAAGCTCACCCGCGCGGCCAAGGTGCGCCTGCTGCGCGACGGTGTGGTCATCTACACCGGAGCGCTCTCCTCCCTCAAGCGCTTCAAGGACGACGCCAAGGAAGTCCTCAAGGGCTACGAGTGCGGTGTCGGCCTGGAGAACTTCAACGACATCAAGATCGGCGACGTCATCGAGGCCTTCGAGACCAAGGAAGTCGCCCGCACCATCGACTAACGGCAACGGGCAATGGCAATGTCTTCGGGCATTGCCATTGCCTTCAAGCAGGCTTACATGATCATCGGCGTGTTGACCCTGGAGTTTCGCCTGCACGGCAACGACTCGCTCAAGGGCAAGCGGCAGGTGGCGCAAAGCCTCAAGCAGAAGCTGCGCAACACGTTCAACGTGGCCGTGAGCGAAGTGGACGCCCAGGACGCGCACCAGAAGCTTGTGCTGGCCGTGGTGACCGTTTCCGGCGAGACCACGAAGGTGGAAAGCCGCTTGTCCAAGGCCTTGGCGATGGTGGAAGCCATTTCCCCGGCGGAGCTTGTGCGCGCGGACACGGAAGTGTTCAGCAGCGCGGGAGAAATTGAATGAAGGCCTCAGGCACGAGACGATCCATCCGCATGGGCGACCAGATTCTTCAGGAGCTGGCCACCATGCTCATTGAGGAAGTTCAGGACCCGCGCCTTGAGCTGGTGAGCCTGACCGGCTGCAAGCTCAACGCGGACATGAGCATCGCGCTTGTCTCCTTCACCGTGGGCGGCGGGGAAGAGCGCCGCAAGCTGGCCCTGGACGGCCTGAACAAAGCCAAGGGCTTCCTGCGCTCCGGCCTGGCCCGGCGCATGAACATGCGCTCCCTGCCGGATCTGCGCTTCACCCACGACGATTTTCTCGAGGACATGGTGTATGCCAAGCCCAGTTCAGCAGATAGCTGATCTCATCCGCAGGAGCGACCATTTCCTGGTGACGTCCCACGCCAACCCGGACGGCGACGCCATCGGCTCGACCATTGCGCTCGGCTACATCCTTTCCGCCCTGGGCAAGGACTTCTGCCTGTACAACCCCACCGGCCTGCCCCACCAGTTCGACTGGCTGCCCCTGCCCGCGCCCATGCACACCACCCTTTCCGGCGCGGAGGGCAACTGGATCTTCGTGCTCGACTGCGGCACCGAGAGCCGCGTCGGCCCCGAGCTGCACAAGGTCATGGGCACCCGGCCCATCGCCAACGTCGACCATCACCTGGGCAACCCGAATTTCGGCCAGTTCAACTGGGTGGACGACTCATACGCGGCCGTGGCGGCCATGATCGCCGAACTGGCCGACGAGCTGGGCGTGCCGCTCACCGGCCCCCTGGCCGAGGCCATCTACCTGGGCATCGTGACGGACACGGGCTTCTTCACCTTCGACAACACAGATCCGCGCATCATGGAGCTGGCCGCCCGGCTCATCCGCCTGGGGCTCAAGCCCGGCGCCATCAACGCCAAGATCCGCAACCAGTGGACGGTGAACCGCTTCCGCCTGTGGGGCAAAAGCTTCGCCACCACGGAGATGTTCTTCGGCGGACAGCTGGCCGTGGCCTGCGTCACCAAGGACATGATGGAACGCACGGGCACCACCTCGGCCGACACCGAGGAGATCGTGAATTTCCTGCGCCGTCTGCGCGGCACGCGCGCGGCGGTCATCCTGCGCGAGGAGCCCGACGGAGGCTTCAAGTTCAGCCTGCGCTCCACCGGGGCGGACAACGTGCAGGCCGTGGCCGCGCAGTTTGGCGGCGGCGGACACAGAAATGCGGCCGGCGGCACCATCGTTGACGAGCTCTCCTCGGCCAAAATGCGCCTGGTCAAGGCACTTGGCGAAGAGCTCCAACTGGTGTAAGGCTGATAGCGCATGGGAAGAAAGCGCAAGAGGAGCGCGGGTCAGCTTGACGGGCTGCTCGTGCTGAACAAGCCCAGCGGCCCCACGAGCGCGGGCTGCCTGAACAGCATCAAGCATGGCCTAGGCCAGGGCAAGATCGGCCATGCCGGCACACTTGACCCGCTGGCCCAGGGCGTGCTGCTTGTGCTTTTGGGCCAGGGCACCAAGCTGGCGGGCTACCTCACCAGCGGGGCCAAGGTTTACACCGGCATGATGCGCCTTGGACTTTCCACCGACACCTTCGACATGGAAGGGGCGGTTGTGGAGGAAAAGGGCCTCGGCAATATTTCGCAAGAAGATGTGCGGGCGGCCATCCTGTCCTGGAAGGACCTCACGGAACAGGAAGTGCCCGCATACTCCGCGGCCAAGCACGAGGGCAAACCCCTCTACGAACTCGCCCGCAAGGGTGAGACGGTGCCGGTCAAGGAGAAGCGTATCGAGGTATATGAGGTCGAACCGCTGGAGATCGAGCTCCCCTTCGCACGGTTCAGGGTACGTTGCCTGGCAGGCACGTACATTCGCTCCCTGGTCCACAGCTTGGGGATTCGGCTCGGGTGCGGAGCAGCGCTTGCGCAGCTCACGCGGGAGGCGTGCGAGCCCTATGGGCTTGACGCCTCGTACAGCCTGGACGCGGTTCTTGGCGAGCCGGAGCTTTTTGCCGAGCGGGTCATTCCGCTGGCGAAGATGCTCCCGCACTGGCGCACCATCGTCCTTTCACCCACCCTGGCCGCCCTCGTGAAGAACGGGGCCTGGCTGCCGGTGGGCGGACCAAGCGGCGACGAGCTCCTGGGGCAACCCGGCGAGCAAGTCATGCTGGTCGATGAAGGGGGCGAACCGGTTGCGCTGGCGGAGGCCCAGCCCAAGGACGGCGGACTGCGCTGGACGATCCTGCGCGGACTGTGGATGGACGCCGCTCCCGCCACCTGAACGGGGAGCTTGCCGGCACAACAGTCTGGCCCGCCATAATGGGTTTCAGACGAGGAGGATACTGCTGTGGTTATGACGCCCGAAGGAAAGACCCAGGTCATTGAGAACTTCAAGCGCAAAGAGGGAGACACCGGTTCTCCTGAAGTCCAGGTGGCGCTTTTGACCGAGCGCATCACCTACCTGACCGAGCACTTCAAGGTGCACAAGAAGGACTTCCACTCCAAGACCGGCCTGTTGAAGCTGGTCGGCCAGCGCCGCAAGCTGCTCAATTACCTGAAGAACACCGACATCCAGCGCTACCGTGATCTGATCGAGCGCCTGGGCCTTCGCAAGTAAGAGTTCAACGCCCGCTTTGGGGCGGAGGCCGAAGCAATCCGGCCTCCGCCCCGTGCGGCCCACCCAGGCGGACGCCCCTCGCCCGCCCGTAACCGCGTCCCAGGCGCAAACGAGTCTCCAGACCCCTTTAGTTGGCTGCGGAGAGCGTTCTTGCGATTCACGCAAGAGCCCTTCCCCAAGCCGGCTAAACCTCGGGCAGGGAGAACGCGTCGGGACGGCAACAGTCAGGAGACTTCATGCTCGTACCTCACAAAAAGCTGAGCCTTTCCACACGCGTCGGCAACATGGACATCACCCTCGACCACGGCTTGATGGCCAAGCAGGCCAGCGGCGCCGTGTGGATCCAGTCCGGCGGCACCGTGGTGCATGTCACCGCCGTGAACCAGGCCCTTGAAATCGACCGCGGCTTCTTCCCGCTGACCGTGAATTACCAGGAAATGTCCTACGCCGCCGGCCGCATCCCCGGCAGCTACTTCCGCCGCGAGATCGGCCGTCCGAGCGAGCGCGAGACCCTGGTCTCCCGCCTCATCGACCGCCCCATCCGCCCCATGTTCAAGAAGGGCTTCCGCGACGAGGTCCAGGTCATCGCCACGGTCCTCTCGGCCGACGCCAACACCAACCCGGACGTGCTGGCCATCACCGGCGCCTCCTGCGCCCTGCACCTGTCGCACATGCCCTTCGAGGGCCCCATCTGCGGCGCGCGCGTGGGCTACGTGGACGGCCAGTTCGTGCTGTTCCCCACCTACAAGCAGATCGCCAACGAGAGCAGCCTGAACCTCATCTTCGCCGCCACCCGTTCGGCCATCGTCATGGTCGAGGGCGGCGCCAGCTTCGTCTCCGAGGAACTGGTGGCCGAGGCCCTGGAATGGGGCCACAAGCAGCTCACCCCGATGTTCGACATCCAGGACGAGCTGCGCGAAAAGGTCGGCAAGCCCAAGATCGAAGTGGTGGCCAAGAAGGTCGATGAGGCCGTGGCCGCCTATGTCGAGGAGATCGCCACCCCGGGCCTCAAGGCCGCCTGCGCCATCACCGAGAAGATGGCCCGCCGCGAAGCCAAGGAAGTCGCCAAGACCCAGGCCATGAAGGCCGTGGTCGAGAAGTTCGCCGACAATGAAGAGGCCCAGAAGCAGGCCTCCGCCCTTTTGGGCGACCTGGACAAGAAGCTCGTGCGCGAGCGCGTGCGCTCCGAGGGCATCCGCCTGGACGGCCGCAACACCACCACCGTGCGTCCGCTGTCCATCGACGCCGGCGTGCTGCCCATGACCCACGGCTCGGCCCTGTTCACCCGCGGTGAAACCGCCGCCCTGTGCGTGGCCACCCTGGGCAGCAGCCGCGACGAGCAGCGCATCGAGACCCTGGTGGGCGAAGACACCAAGCGCTTCATGCTGCACTACAACTTCCCCCCCTACTGCGTGGGTGAAGTGCGCATCCTGCGCGGCCCCAGCCGCCGCGACATCGGTCACGGCGCGCTCGCCGAGCGCTCCATACTGCCCGTTCTGCCCAGCGCCGAGGACTTCCCGTTCACCCTGCGCGTGGTCTCCGAAGTCATGGATTCCAACGGCTCTTCCTCCATGGCCACCGTGTGCGGCGCCTCCCTGGCCCTCATGGACGCCGGCGTGCCCATCAAGGAGCCGGTTGCCGGCATCGCCATGGGCCTCATGAAGGAAGGCGAGGACTACATCGTCCTCACCGACATCCTCGGTGACGAGGACGCCCTGGGCGACATGGACTTCAAGGTGGCCGGCAGCGCCCGCGGCATCACCGGCATCCAGATGGACATCAAGATCACCACCGGCATCCCCTACGACGTGCTGCGCCGCGCCCTGGCCCAGAGCCGCGACGCCCGCATGCACATCCTGGAGCACATGGCCATGTGCCTGGCCGCTCCCCGCCCGCAGCTCTCCGAGCTGGCCCCGCAGATGGAAGTGGTGTTCATCAACCCCGAGAAGATCCGCAGCGTCATCGGACCCGGCGGCAAGAACATCAAGGCCATCACCGCCGAGACCCAGGCGGCCATCGACATCGAGGATTCCGGCAAGGTGGCGATCTTCGCCCCCAACACCGAGAGCCTGATGAAGGCCAAGGCCATGGTCCTCTACTACGACCAGACTCCGGAGCCGGGCCGCAACTACCTGGGCACGGTGAAGAAGATCCTCGAAGTCGGCGCCCTGGTGGAGATCCTGCCCGGAGCCGAGGGCATGCTGCACGTGTCCCAGCTTGACGTGGAGCGCGTGGACCGCGTGGAAGACCTGCTGCAGCTTGGCCAGGAAGTCTGGGTCAAGGTCATCGAGCTGGAGCCGGGCGGACGCATCCGCCTGTCCCGCAAGGCTTGGCTCATGGAGCAGGCCGGCCAGGAAGTGAACCTGGACGAGTTCCGTCGTCCGCCTTCCTCCCGCGGCGACGGCCCCGGCCGTGGCGACCGTGACCGCGGCCGCGGCGGCGATCGTGGCGGGCGCGGCGGAGACCGTGGCGGACGCCGCTAGACCTTAGCTAAAATCGAACGGGCTGCCCCCGGCGTTCCGGCCTCCGCAAGGAGAGCCAAACGCCTAGGGCAGCCCTTTTCTTTTGTCGACTGAAAATCGGGGTTGCTGGCTATGCCTGCGGCGGCTCCGCTTCGGCCGGGGTTCCGGCAAAGGCCCGGATCTCCCAGGGCAGGCGCTCCTTGGCGCGCTTGAGGGCGAATTCCTCCACTTCGTGGTGCCAGGCGGCGAATTCCTTGAGCAGCGCGGCGGCCAGAGGAGTCAGCTCGTAGCCCTTGCGGCCGCTGGCCTTGGCCAGAAGCGGCTCACCCAGGGCTTCCTCCGTGCGCTTGATGCGCCCCCAGGCCGCGCGGTAGCTCATGCCCAGGGCCTTGGCCGCCTGGTTCAGCGAGCCCAGGCGCTCCACCAGCTCAAGCAGCTGCACGCGCCCCAGGCCGAAGAGCATCCCGCCCCCGGACTCCAGCCACAGATGGACGCGCAAGACCGGCGCGGCGGCGACGGCTCCGGCTTTGGACCCGCTTGATTCTTTGGCGCTCATTGGTACCTCCGGCCTGCGGCGCGTCGTGCGCCGGGTTCATGCTGTCAGATATGGCAGAACATGAGCGCCAGGTAAAGAAAATCCACGCCTCCCCCTTGGCAGCCGCCAATTCGTGCCTACATGACCAGTTCGGTCGATATGCCCGCACACAAGCCCCGCACCAGGACATCCATGCAGCCAGACAGCCTCTCGCAGAAACCGGCACGCCTCATCTGGAACCTCTCCTGGCCCCAGCTGCTGATGATGCTCTTCAACTTCCTCATCGGCTTCGTGGATGTGTGGGTGGCGGGCAAGATCGACCATCGGGTGCAGGCCTCGCTCGGCATCATCACCCAGTCGCTGTTCCTCTTCCTCATCATCGCCATGGCCGTGGCGGGCGGAGCTGTGGCGGCCATCAGCCAGTCCCTGGGCGCGGGCAAGACCCTGCGGGCCGACCGCTACACCGGCCTGTGCCTCACCATCGCAGCGGGCTCGGGCCTAGTGTTTCTGGCCCTGGGCCTGCCCCTGCGCGACCTCTTCGTTCTGGCCCTGCAGGTGCCCCAGGACATCGCTCCGCTCACGGGCTACGTGCTTGAGGTGTTCCTGTACACCCTGCCGCCCTACTACATGATGATCATGCAGAACGCGGTGTTCCGCGCGCGCAGGCAGGTCATGGTGCCTTTGTACACCATGATCCTCGTCACCCTGGTGAACACCCTGGGCGACCTGGGGTTTGGCCTGGGCCTTTGGGGCCTGCCCAAGCTCGGCGTGCAGGGCATCGTCTGGTCAACCTTCTCCTCCATCACCCTAGGCGCGCTGTTCGGCTTCGTCATGCTGCGCCGGGGCGGCATTCTGCGCCGCCAAATCTTCGCGCCCTTCTGCTGGGTGCGCAAGGCCTTCCCCTATCTGTTCAAGGTGGCCTGGCCCGCCGGGCTCATGCAGGTGGTGTGGCACGCGGGCTACCTGGTGCTTTTCGCCATCACCGCCAGCCTGCCCCAGAACAGCGTTTTCGCCCTGGCCGGCATGGCCGCGGGCGCGCGGGTGGAGTCCCTGCTCTTCCTGCCCGCCTTCGCGCTCAACCTCACGGCCAGCATCCTGGTGGGGCACCTGCTGGGCGCGGGCCAACCCGAGGAAGCCCGGCGCATGGGCCTGCGCATCCTGGGCATAGGCCTCGCGAGCATCACCCTGTTCGCCGCGCTGCTCTGGCCCTTTTTGGGCGACATCGCGGGCTTCATCGCCCCCAAGGCCGAGGTGCAGGCCGAAGCCCAGAACTACCTCGTGTACAACGTGCTGGCCATCCCCTTCACCCTCACCACCATGATCCTGGCCGGGGCCCTGGCGGGCGCGGGGGCCACGCTGTACAATCTCCTCGGCATGGGGCTGGGCACCTGGGTGGTGCGCCTGCCCCTGGCCTACGTCCTGGGGCACATCGTGCTCGGCACGGCCACGGGCGTGTGGATCTCCATGCTGGCCTCACAGGCCGTCCAGGCTGCCATTCTTCTGTACATCTTCATCAAAAAGGACTGGCAGCGCTTCGCCATGTCCAAAACCCGCAACGGAAACCACTCATGAGCACCACCTGCGAGAATTTTGAAAACATCTGCCTGAAGCACCAGGAGGCTTACCGTACCGCCCTGGCCGCCTGCCCGGAGGTGACCTCCGACTACGCCTTCGCCAACCTCTATGGCTGGGCCGAGCACTACGGGCTCAAGTGGCGCATCGCCCACGACCTGGTGTGGATCAAGCAGACCATTCCGCAGGAGACCTTCTGGGCCCCGGTGGGCGACTGGACCAAGGTGGACTGGGCCACGCTGCCCTGTCTCTCGGGCCCGGCCAAATTCACCCGCGTGCCCGAGGCCCTGGTCGGCATCTGGCGGCAGGCCTTCGGCGACCGCCTGAACGCCGTCGAGGCCCGCGACCATTTCGACTACGTCTACTCCGTACCGGAGCTCATCGAACTCAAGGGCAACAAGTTCCACAAGAAAAAGAACCTGCTGCACCAGTTCGAGAAGTCCAGCATGTTCGAGTACACCCCCATGCAGGCCGACTGCGTGGAGGAAGTGCTCGACATGCAGGCCGAATGGCACGGCTGGCAGGAGCACCCCTCCGAAGCCCTGGTGGCCGAGAACCAAGCCATCTCCCGCGTGCTGAAAAACTTCGACCGCCTGGGCAGCCTCATGGGCGGCACCATTCGCATCGGCGGCAAGGTGGTGGCCTACACCGTGGGCGAAAGCCTGAACAAGGACACCATCGTCATCCATTTCGAAAAGGGCGACACACGCTTCAAGGGCATCTACCAGGCCATCAACAAGCACTTCCTGGCCGCCCAGGAAGACCGCTTCGCCCTGGTGAACCGCGAACAGGACCTGGGCGACGAAGGCCTGCGCAAGGCCAAGCTCTCGTACAACCCCGTGCAGTTCATGCAGAAATACGATGTGGAACTGGTGTAGCGCAGCGAATATCCCTCCGGGGGCCAAAGGGCACAAGGCCCTCTG
>CAYUOW010000058.1:0-17621 GCA_964446455.1 uncultured Desulfocurvus sp. | reverse complement strand
GTGAAGGCTCCCGGCTTCGGCGACCGCCGCAAGGCCATGCTCCAGGACATCGCCGTCCTCACCGGCGGCCAAGTCGTGAGCGAGGACATGGGCCTGACGCTCGACAAGGTGCGCGCCGATTCCCTGGGCTCCGCCAAGCACATCACCGTGGACAAGGAAAAGACCACCATCGTCGACGGCGCCGGCAAGAAGGAAGACATCAAGGCCCGCATCAAGCAGATCGAGGGCGAGATCTCCATCACCACGTCGAGCTACGACAAGGAGAAGCTGCAGGAGCGCCTGGCCAAGATCGTTGGCGGCGTCGCGGTCATCAAGGTCGGCGCGGCCACTGAAGTGGAAATGAAGGAGAAGAAGGCCCGCGTCGAGGACGCCCTGAACGCCACCCGCGCGGCTGTCGAGGAAGGTATCATCCCCGGCGGCGGCACCGCCTTCGTGCGCGTGTCCAAGGTGCTTGATACCGTGAAGACCATCGACGACGACGAGGCCGCCGGCGTGCTGGTCATTCGCCGCGCGCTCGAAGAGCCCCTGCGCATGATCGCCGCCAACGCGGGCTTCGAAGGTTCCGTGGTGGTGGAGAAGGTGCGCGAGGGCAAGAACGCCTTCGGCTTCAACGCCGGCACCGGCGTGTTCGAGGATCTTTACGCCGCCGGCGTCATCGATCCCAAGAAGGTGACCCGCGTGGCCCTGCAGAACGCCGCCTCCGTGGCCAGCCTGCTCCTCACCACCGAGTGCGCCGTGGCCGACAAGGCCGAAGAGAAAGACGACAAGAAGTAGGCCCCGCGGCCCGCTTCAACACACGCTTCCAAAAGGCCGGGCCGCAACGCCCGGCCTTTTTCTTTGCCCAAGGCCTAATCGCCCGCGCCACGCGGCCGATAAGAAAGGCAACTGCCGCAACCGACCAGGCGGCAGGGGCTCCGGAACTCACTAGGGAGGGGACCGGAGCCTCTTTTTTGGCCTGCACTTGATTGCTTTTGGGAATATGCTACGTAGAAAGTGCGCAGCATCGAATTCCGCCATCAAGGAGACGCAGCCATGGCCCGCCTTCAGTGGAGCGACGCCTACGCCCTCGGCCTCAAGGCCATCGACGACCAGCACAAGCAGTTCCTGGACACCCTGAACGAGTTGCTGGACGCCCAGAGCTCCAGCGGACAGGCCTGTCTGGCCCAGAACCTTGTGGAGAAGCTGAAGAGCTACGCGGCGGAGCACTTCCACGTGGAGGAAGGCTACATGCAGGCGTTTGGCTATCCGGGCTACCAGGCGCACCTGGTAGAGCACGAGGAATATCTCGACACCGTCAGGCGTTTCGACGAGGCCTGCGCCCAAGGCGGGGCCGATTCCGCCGCCATCATCGACTATCTGCAAAACTGGATGATCCAGCACCTTGTGGGCGCCGACAGGCAGATGGGCCGATATCTTGAGGAATATCTGAGCTAGGAGCGAGGCCGGGGCCCTGCCTCCGGGCCCCGGGCAGGGGCAGCGCCCCTGCTCTTGCCTTACAGCCCCTTGCCCAGCGCCTCGGCCAGGCCGGGGATGGTGTAGTCCTCGGGCTGGATGTTCGGCGCAAAGCCGTAACGCGCGAGGGTCTTGGCGGTGACGGGCCCGATGCAGGCGATTTTGACGCCAGGGTACTTCTTGAGGGTATCAGGCGTGAGCAGGGTGAAGAAGTTCTCCACGGTGCTGGAGCTGGTGAAGGTCACGGCCTGGATCTTGCCCTTTTCGAGCGCTTCCACGATCTCAGCCGGGTCCTGCTGAGTCAACTTGGTTTCGTACACGGGCAGGATGCGGACATTGGCCCCGGCCTTGGCGAGTTCCTCGGGCAGCACCTCGCGGGCGACCTTGGCCCGGGGAATGAGCACGTTCTTGCCCGCGATGCCGCGTTCGAGCAAACCGGCGACGACTTCCTCGGCCACGTACTTGGGCGGGACGAAGTCCGGGGTGATGCCGCGCGCCTTCAGCTCGTCGGCCGTGGCGGGCCCGATGGCGGCCACGCTGATGCCGCCGATGGCGCGGCTGTCCAGGCCAATCTCGGCCAACTGGTTCCAGAAGTGCTTCACGCCGTTGACCGAGGTGAAGATGAGCCAGTCCACGCCGCCCAGGGTGAGGATGGCCTTTTCGACCTCTTCGTAGTCGTCCAGGGGCTCCACGGTGATGGTGGGAAATTCGAACACGCAGGCACCCATGTTCTTCAGCACGTCGGCCAGGTCGCTGGCCTGCTCACGCGCGCGGGTGACGACCACGCCCTTGCCCAGCAGGGGCTTTTTCTCGAACCAGGAGAGCTTGTCGGCCAGGGAGCACACGCCGCCCACGATGATGATGCTGGGCGCGGCGAACTTGCGCTGCTCCGCGTCGGCGGCCACGTTCTCCAGGGTGCTGACCATGCTCTGCTGGTTGCAGCGGGTGCCCCAGCGCACCAGGGCCACGGGGGTGTTCTTGTCGCGGCCGTTCTTCATCAGGTTGCCGGCGATCATGGGCAGGTTCTTCACGCCCATGTAGAACACCAGGGTGCTGTTGCTCTTGCCGTACACTTCCCAGTTGTGGCCGGACTCCTCCTTGGTGGGGTCCTCGTGGCCGGTGATGAAGCAGACGCTCGTGGTGTGGTCGCGGTGGGTGACCGGGATGCCCGCGTAGGCCGGGGCGGCCACGCCAGCGGTGACGCCGGGCACGACCTCGAAGGCGATGCCCGCCTCGACGAGTTCCTCGGCTTCCTCGCCCCCGCGGCCGAAGACGTAGGGGTCGCCGCCCTTCAGGCGCGCCACGCTCTTGCCTGCCTTGGCCTTGTCGATGATCAGCTGGTTGATCTGGTCCTGGGGCAGGGTGTGGTCGCCGCCCTTTTTGCCCACATAGATGATCTCGGCGTCCTTCCTCGCGTATTTGAGGAATTCCTTGTTGGCCAGGTAGTCGTAGACCACCACGTCGCAGGTCTCGATGAGTTCCTTGGCCCGGACGGTCAGGAGGCCGGGGTCGCCGGGGCCCGCGCCGATGAGGTAGACGGTGGACATGGTTTTCTCCAAGCTGGCTTTGCGTATCATGGTGATGGCCCGCGCATCGGCCAGGACCACGGAGGTCTCGACCTGGCGCGCCGGAATGTTCCAATAGATGCGGAGAAGTGTTTCCTTTTCCGCAAACGAGGTCAAGGTGAAGCCGTGCTTCTGGTAGAAGCGCACGGCCCAATCGGCCGCTGCCCAGGTGCCCATAAGCATGGGCCGCTGCGCAATACCCACCAGATGGGTGAGTAATTTCCCGCCCAGGCCCAGGCCACGCTGCGCAGTGCGTACGTACGCATGGCGTATGAGGGTTACGTTGCCGATGCCGCCGGAAGCGTCGCTGTCCACGTCCTGGATGCCCATGACGCCCACAAGCTCGCCATCCACTTCCGCGCCCCAGAAGCGCACGCCCGCGGCGATCTCCGCCCGCAGTTCCTCGAGAGGCATGTACGGCTCGTGGTAGCGGTCGGCCGGGATGACACCCTTGTACGCAGACGCGGCGTCACCCACGATCTCCGCCATGAGCGGCTCGTCCGCGGCCACGCAGGGCCGTATGCGTATCTGCGCAGAGGCGGTCACCGGGGCTTACGCTCCCTCGGCCAGGGCGGCCTTGAGGCGCTCCTGCAATTCGGCCAGCTTGGCGCGGGCATCTTCCAGGCCCGCCAGCTTCTCCTGCTCCGCGGCCACGATGTCCGCCGGGGCGTTGCCCGCAAAGCCGGGCGCGCTGAGCTTGCCCTTGAGGGCCGTGAGCTGCTTGTCCAGCTTGCCCAGTTCCTTGTCCAGGCGGGCCACCTCGGCGCTGAAGTCCACGATGCCCTTGAGGGGCACGAAGATGCGCGCGCCCTCCACCACGGCGGTGCCGCTGGCGCGGGGACCGGTCTTGCCCGGGCCGATGTCGGCCGAATCGATGCGGGCCAGCTGGGCGATGAGGTGCACATTGTCGGCCAGGACGGACAGGGCGCTGTCGCCCGCGTCGGCGGTGTCCACGATGAGCGGCAGTTTCTTGGCCGGGTCGATGGTCAGCTCGGTGCGGATGGTGCGCACGGCGCCCACCACGCCCTGGAAGAAGGCCATGTCCTTGGCGGCCTGGGGGCTCTTGCACTGGGGCCGACGCGCCGGGAAGGGCTGCAGGGCCAGCTCCTTGTCCGTAATGCCGGGCAGCACGCTCCAGATCTCCTGGGTCACGAAGGGCATCACCGGGTGCAGCAGCACCATGGTCTCGGAAAGCACGGTGAGCAGCACGCGGCGGGTGGCGTCCTTGGCCTTCTCGTCCTCGGCGTAGAGGTCGCCCTTGGCCATTTCCACGTACCAATCGCAGAACTCGTTCCAGATGAACTTGTACAGTCCCTGGGCGATGTCGTTGAAGCGGTACTCCAGCGTCGCCGCCTCCACCTCGTCCTTGACCTCCTCCAGCCGGTGCAGGATCCAGCGGTTGGCCAGGGGCGCGTCGGCCCGGTTCATGGCGTCTTCCAACGTCGCCGCCGGGGCCTCGGGCAGGTTCATGAGGGCGAAGCGGGCGCTGTTCCAGATCTTGTTCACGAAGTGGCGGTAGCCCTCGATGCGCTTTTCCGAAAGCTTGATGTCGCGGCCCATGGCGGCAAAGGCCGTCAGGGTGAAGCGCAGGGAGTCCGTGCCGTACTTGTCGATCATCACCAGGGGGTCGATGACGTTGCCCGTGGACTTGCTCATCTTCTTGCCCTGCTCGTCGCGCACCAGGGCGTGGATGTACACGTGGTGGAAGGGCACCTGCTCCTTGAAGTGGATGCCCATCATCATCATGCGCGCCACCCAGAAGAACAGGATGTCGAAGCCCGTGACCAGCACGCTGGTGGGGTAGTAGGCCTTCAGCTTGTCCGTATCGCCGGGCCAGCCCAGGGTGGAAAAGGGCCACAGGGCCGAGCTGAACCAGGTGTCCAGCACGTCGTCTTCCTGCTTCAGCGCGCCGCCGCATTTCGGGCAGCCCGTGGGATCCTCGGTCTGGACAATCAGCTCGCCGCAGCCCTCGCAGGTCCAGGCCGGAATGCGGTGGCCCCACCAGATCTGCCGGGAAATGCACCAGTCGCGGATGTTGTCCAGCCACTCGTAGTAGGTCTTCTCCCACTGGGCCGGGAAGATCTGGGTGCTTGCGGGCACGGCCTCGCGCGCGGCCTTGGCCAGGGGCGCAACCTTCACGAACCACTGCTCGGAAACATGAGGCTCGATGACGCTCTTGCAGCGGTAGCACTCGCCCACGCTGTGGTCGTGATCGGCGATGTCGACCAACAGGCCCTGGGCCTCCAGGTCGGCCACGACCTTGTCGCGGCATTCGCTCTTGGAAAGGCCCCGGTACGCTTCCGGGGCGTTCTCGTTCATGTAGCCCTTGTCGTCGATGACCGGGATGACGGGCAGATTGTGCGTTCTGGCCAGGGCCCAGTCGTTCATGTCGTGGGCCGGGGTGATCTTGAGCGCGCCGGTGCCGAACTCGATGTCCACGTAGGCGTCGGCGATGACCGGAATCTCCGTGCCCACCAGGGGCAGCACGACCTTCTTGCCCACGGCGAAGGTGTAGCGCTCGTCCTCCGGGTGCACGGCCACGGCCACGTCGCCCAGCATGGTCTCCGGCCGGGTGGTGGCCACGATCAATTCGCCGCTGCCGTCGGCCAGCTTGTAGCGGATGCGGTAGAGCTTGCCCTTCTTGGGCGCGTGCTCCACTTCGTCGTCGGCCAGCGCCGTGTGGCAGCGGTTGCACCAGTTGACGATGTAGTTGCCCTTGTAGATGAGCCCCTCGCCGTACAGGCGCACGAACACCTCGCGCACGGCCTTGGAAAGCCCCTCGTCCAGGGTGAAGCGCTCGGATGTCCAGTCGACGGACGCGCCCATGCGGCGGATCTGGTTCAGGATGCGGTCGCCGTATTCCTTCTTCCAGTCCCACACGCGTTCGATGAAGGCTTCGCGGCCCAGGTCGTCGCGCTTCTTGCCCTCTTTCTTCAGCTGGCGCTCCACCACGTTCTGCGTGGCGATGCCCGCATGGTCCGTGCCCGGCACCCAGAGCACGCTTTTGCCCTGCTGGCGCATGAAGCGGCACAAGATGTCCTGCAGGGTCAGGTTCAGCGCATGGCCCATGTGCAGCGCGCCCGTGACGTTGGGCGGCGGAATGACGATGGAGTACGGCTCCTTGCCGCCGGAAAGCACGTCCTGCGGATTGGGCGAAAAGGTCTTGTTGTCCTCCCAGTGCCGGCCCCAGCGGGCCTCCACGTCTGCGGGCTCGTAGCCCTTGGGCAGCGCGGTTTCCTGCGCGGAAGCGGCGGGGGTCTGGGGAGCGGTGGTATCGGACATGAACTCTCCTTGCATGCAGTCGCGCGCCGTGAGCCGGGCCTCTGCGAGGCCTCTCCCCCTGCCCCGGTGGAGCCCCGAAGGGGATTGCCAGGGGACTCCGGCGCAGATAGGGTGCCGGAAACCCTGGGGGCGGCAGATGACGCGCGTTTTCGTCTTGTGGGATGACTCGCACCTGTGGGGCCTGCTTGTGCTGCGCGCTTTGCGCGCGCTGGGCGTGCCCCACGGGATTTTACGCGCACATGACATAGCCGAGGGCGCGCTGTCTGGCAAGTGCGGGGCCTACGCCCCGGCTGGCGGGGAATCCACGATCTCCGGCGCCCCTTCCCTGCTCATCGTGCCCGGCGGCTGGGCGCGCGGCCGGGCCCTGCGCCTGGGCGAGGCCGGGCTTGCTGCCATCCGCGCGTTTGTGGACGGCGGCGGCAATTATCTGGGTTTCTGCGGCGGGGCGGGCCTGGCCCTCACCTCTCCTGGCGGGCCGCGCACGGGCGAGTCCCTGGGTCTATGCCCCTGGGGGCGCATGGGCTTTGCCGGGCGCCTGCAGCATTTTCTTTCCGGCGACGTGCGCCTGGACCTCGCCGCTTCCGGCAACACCCCCGGCGGGGGGCTCATCCCTCCCGGCGCTGCGCAGACCCTGGCCCAGGTGTGGTGGCCCGCCCAGTTCGCGCCCTCCTCCGACAAGCACGACGGCGTACAGGTGTTGGCGCGCTACGCGGGCCTGGGGCCGGATTTCTGGGTGGCCGACCTGGCCCTTTCGCGCTTCCCGGAGGAGGCTCTCTCCGACTGGGAGAACCTGTACGGCCTGCAGGTGCGGCCGGATTTCCTCGCCAGCCGCCCGGCAGTCATCACGGGGCGCTTCGGGAAGGGGCGCTACGTGCTCTCCTACCCGCACCTGGAAACGCCGGATTCGCCCCAGGCCAACGCCTGGCTGGCGCATATTTTGTGCGAACTGGCGGCCGAGGATTGCCCAGGCAGCTCCACGACTCCCCCCTGGCATGTAGGTGCAGAAGTCCCGCAATGGGCCGACCCCGTGCTGCTCGCGGCCAAGGCCGCCCTGGAGGAAGCCATCCACCTGGGGCAGGAGCACCTGCTGCTGTTCTGGCGCAATCCCTGGCTTTTGGGCTGGCGGCGCGGCGTGCCCGGCCCGGGCATCAACAGCGTGTACGCCCTGGTGTGCGAGGCCCTGGAATGCCCGCCGCCAGCGCCCGGCAGCCCGGCGGCGCAGCTCTGGCGCGAACGCTCGGCCGAGTTCGCGCGCCTGGCCACGCTGTTCTGCAAGGGGCTCTCCGGCCTGCTGCTGGCGGAGCGCCTGGACATGACCGTGCGCCAGACGCCCGGCGTGGACGGCGCGGACGACATGTTCTCCAAGAACCTGCGAGACATGCGCACCGCGCTCTTCGGCCCGCCGCCCGCGGCCGGGGGCGTGTGCGGGCAGCTTCTGGGGATACTGGAGGAGTTGTGCGCGGGGTTGTGGGCCGCGCCTGCCCGTTGACACCCGCCCGCCCCTGAACTACCGCACCGCCAACATCTTTCACCGGCCCGGCGGGACGACCCGCCTGCGCCACTCCTTCCACGGGGACGACCCCGCCAGCTTCAAGGACATACCATCATGCCGTGGATTTATCTGGTCATCGCCGGACTCTTCGAGGTCGCCTGGGCCGTGGGGCTCAAGTCCACCGAGGGCTTCACCAGGCTCGTGCCGTCCCTGCTGGTGGGCGGGGCCATGATCGCCAGCATGGGCCTGCTGGGCCTGGCCGTGCGGCACCTGCCCATCGGCACGGCCTACGCCGTGTGGACGGGCATCGGCACCCTGGGCGCGGCCGTGTTCGGCATGCTGGTGCTGGGCGAGCCCGCCGGGGCCCTGCGCCTGGGCTGCATCGGCCTCATCGCCGCGGGCATCGTGGGCTTGAAACTCCTGCACGTTTGAGTCCGGTCGCGGCGCAAACAAAAAGCCCCCGCGCCATTCGGCTGCGGGGGCTTCGTCATCAAGGTGCTTTCTTTCCGGTAGCTGCGGGGCTAGTAGCGGCGGGGCGGGCGAGGGGCGCGCTCCTTGGCTTCGTTGACGCGCAGGGTGCGGCCGCCGAAGTCTTTGCCGTCCAGGGCCTCGATGGCCTTGGCGGCGCCTGCGTCCTCCATCTCCACGAAGCCGAAGCCACGGAAGCGGCCGGTTTCGCGATCCATGACGAACTTGACCATCTGCACTTCACCGTACGTGGCGAACAGATCGCGAATTTCGTCTTCCTTGGCGCTGAAAGGCAAATTGCCAACGTAAATGGACTTCATCGCTTCCTACTCCTCAAGTGAAATACACGGAATACCCGCCTTGTGTCGTCCCGTGCGCGGCCACCTGAAGCCGCGTCAAGACGCCCCAAGCTTGCCTTGACCTATTGGCCGCACTATCCCAGCGAATCAAAAACAGCAAGAGGGAAAAGACCAAAATCAAGGGATGTTGCAAGAAAATTTCACACCCCCCTCCCGTACCCCCTGCGCGCGGCCCGGAGCGAAAGTCGCGCAGCCTTACGCATGAGCCGATTTTCGGCCCTTCATCCCTTGCGGCGCAGCAGCCCGCCAGCGCCGCCGCTGGGCGAAAAATCCACTGCGCCGCCAAAGGCCGAATCATACAAGTCAAGCAATTGGCTGGATTTCTCCACCTGGGCCTCGGTGCGGCCTTCAAGGGCGCGCTGGTACTGCTCCGGCCCGGTCTCGTCCTCGCGGTCCTTGGCGCTGGCGGAAATCCAGTCCTCCACGCCCTTGTCCTTGAGCGCATCGGCGGTCATGTCCTGAAGCGCGGGCAGGAAGCCGTCCGGACCAAGGAGCGCGCTCTGCACGTCCTGCGGCCGGGCGAACAGGGCCGTGAGGAAGACCTCCTCCGACAGCCACAGGGCCCGGCTGGCGCGCTCCACGCCGATATTCCCCAGGGCGCTGGCGCGGCTGGCGGCCAGGCCGCTCCAGTTCTCGGCCACGCCCGGGGCCAGGCTCTCCTGGTTTTTGGCCAGCAGGCCGCCCACCTCGTTGTACGCGGTCAGAACGTCGGCCAGGGCATCGGCCAGACTGGTGGCCGCCTCGCTCACGCTCACGGGCGCGGCCTCGCCGAAGGTGCCGGAAACGCCCACGGTCATGCGCCCGGACGCGGCGCTGAAGGTGCCGGTGGCGCTCTCCCGCGCCTGCCCGTCGATGACCGCGCTGGCCGTTGCCCCAGGCTGAGCCGTGGCGTCCAGGCCCAAGGCCGCAAGCAGCCCGTCCGAGGCCGCATCCGCCCCGGAGAGTCTGAGCTTCCAGCCGCTCTTGTCCGTGTCGGCAAGCACCTCAAGCCCCACGGCATCGGCCAGGCCGGTGCCGCCGCCAACGCTGGCCGGAAGGGTCCAGGTGCGCTTGGCGGGCACCAGCTGGGCAACAAGGGCCGGGCTGGCCGAGCCCAGCACCCGCGCCATGCGCGAGAGCACATCCTGCCAGGTGTCGCCGCTCGAGACCTGGATGCTCACGCTGCCCGACTCGCCCGCGCTGCCGGGAGTGGTGCCCACGGTGGTCGGGCCCAGCATGTAGTCCAGGGTGTAGCTGCCCGGCGCCAGGGTGGTGGGGGCCTCGGGGTCGAAGCCCTGGCTGGCGTAGCGCGTGGGCTTGGCCGTGGAAAGGGCCGTCACGTCGAAGCTGCCGGGCTCCACGGGCCTGTCTGCCCAGCCGGGACTGACATTGGCGGCGGAAAGCCCCAGCCAGCTGGCAAAACTGTTGGAAGCGCTGGCCGAGGCCGCGAGTTTCACCTCCTGCCCGGCCTGGGAGGCGTCGGCGCTCAAGGCCAAGGTTTCCAGACCGTTCAAAAATCCGGAGGTGCTGGTGCGCACCGTGGCCCCCACAGCCAGGGAGGAGGCATTGACCGCGTCGGCCACGGCGTCCAGCACCTGGCCCGTGGTCCAGCCGGAGCCGATGCTGACGCTCAGCCCGTCCGAGGCCTCGCCCAGGGACAGGGTGAGCCCGTAGGTGCCCGCGGCCAGGCCGGAGGACGCGTCACCATCGCGCTTGCGCGTGGCAAGGCGCTCCTCCAGGCTGGACACGCCCGGGGCGTTCAGGCTGGCGGAAAGGCCGCCCGGAAGACCGGCGCTGAAATCCGCGGGCACGTTCACCTGCCGCGCCCCGCTGACTACCCCGTCCTGCCCGGTGACCAGAGTGCCGGAGGCGGGCCAGACCACGGCCTCGAGGCGTTGGCTCAAACGGGAGAGCGCGCCGGTCAGGGCGTGTTCAAGGCTGCCGACGAGGCGGGTCTGGGTGGAGGAGGAGAGGAAGCTGCGGGCATCGTCCGAGGTCGGGTCCGCCGGGCCCACGCGCACCCGGCTGCCTTCCACGTACAGGGAGACCCCCGCCGCGGGCGTGGCGGGGTCGGCGTCAAGGGAGCTTACAGCCCCCTGCCATTTGATGGTCGTCATCTCCCGCGTCCTTTGAAACCGCGGCCGCAGCGGCAGGGCTCTCCCCTTCTCCCGTCATGCCGTCCGGCAGGTCGGAAGGGTAGAACACCCGCTCCATGCACAGGCCCCTGGCCGGGGCCGTGGGCGGTGCGATGCTGCGGTCGCGCGCCTCGAGGATGCATCGGACGTCCTGGGGCGTGACTTTACCCCTGCCCACGGCCACCAGGCAGCCCATGATGTTGCGCACCATCTGCTTCAGAAAGCCGTTGGCCTGGAAGCGCCAGACCATCTCGTTGGGTCCGCCCGGCTCGCGCCAGATGCGCGCCAGGGTGCGCACCGTGCCCCGGTCGCCCAGGGGCGTGCCCAGGTTGCGGAAGCTGTTGAAGTCGTGGGTGCCGACCAGAATGGCCGCGGCCTCGTCCATGGCGGAAATATCCAGGGCGGGCGGCGTGGGCGACCACACGAAGCGGCGGCGCACGGGGCTCACGTAGTTGCGTTCGGTCCACAGGGTGTAGGCGTAGATCTTGGAGCGGGCATCGAACTGGGCGTGGAAGCCCGGCGGAGCCTCGCAGGCGGAGATGACGCGAACGTCCGGGGCCAACACGCAGTTGAGGGCCTTGGCCCAGGGCACGTGGGACAGGTGCGCCGGGGCGTCGAAGTGCGCGCACTGGGCCAGGGCGTGGACGCCGGAATCCGTGCGGCCCGCGGCCTGCACATGGATGGGCGTCTGGGCGATCTTGGCCAGGGCCGCCTCCACGTCGCTCTGCACCGTGCGCACGCCGCCCTGGTGCTGCCAGCCGCAGAAGTCCGTGCCGTCGTAGGTCAGCAGGAGCTTGATGCGCATGGTCTTCGCCGTCTTTGTCATGGGCCCGCACGTAGCACAGCCCCGCCCGGGCGTCCACGGGGAGTTCTCCGCGCGGGCCGCCAGGACGGGGCTGATGGGTTCAAATATCCGGTCTGCGCCGGGGCTCTCGGCCGGGGCCTACTGGCCGGGGCCGCCCTGCACGGGCGCCTGGATCTTGGTCATGGCCTCGGTGAGCTTGGCGGCCTTGTCGGTCTTCACGTAGGTCATGATCTCGCCCGCCACCTTGGGCTTCATGCCGGTCAGGATCTTGACGGCGAGTTCCTGGTCCATGTTCGAGAGCACTTCCGCGGCCTGCTTGGGCTTCATGGCCTGGTAGGTGTCCACCTGGCGCTTGATGCGCGCGTCCTTCAGGCTGTCGGCCTCGTCCAGGAGCTTCTTGATGGAGGCTTCCACGCGCTTGAGCTCGGCCAGCTTGTCGTCGACGCTCTTCTCCATGGCGGTGAGGGCGCGTTCCTTGGCGGCCAGCTCGGCCTCGCGGCGATTGGCGCCCTTGGCCTCCTGGCTTTCGTTCACGCGGGCCTGGGGCACGGCGCTTTCGGCCAGCATGTCCGGCTCGGCCGGGGCGGCTTCCGCGCCCGGAGCCACGGCGGGCGGGGCGGGGGTCTTCTCGGCGGGCTGCGCGGCCAGGGCCTTGGGAATGGGCAGGATGTCCTGCTCGCCCAGCTGACGCCAAAGGTCCAGTCCAATGGCTCCAAGCACCGTGAGCTTGAGCGCGGCCACCACGGAAAGCGCCAGCAGGACCTTAACGATCTTGGGGCTTATAGCGAAGCGTGGCCGTTTCATCGAACTCTTTTTGCTCTTCGAGGTTTGCTGCGACATGGTGTTTCCTGGCCTGCCTGTCCTTGAGTTTTTCCAGGAGCTTCTTCTCCCGGGAGCGGAGCACGGCTTCTTGGCGGCAAGTTTGCAAAATCGAGGCCAGCCGTTCCAGCTCAACGACCGCCGTGGCGACGTCGCGCTCCAGGGCCTCGCGGTAGCGCATCCACAGCCAAATTTCCGCCTGCGTGGCCGTGTCGCCGAAGCCCTTGGCCATGTGCTCGGCCAGCAGGGCCTCGGTCTCGGCCAGAAGCTTCTGCTGGGCGTCGTGCCTGGCCTGGGCTTCGGCCAGGGCCATGCGCGCCTGGTCCTCCAGCTGTCGCCGGTAGTCCAGCACCTTTTCCAGGCGGAACACGAAGGGTTTGGCCATGGCCGTTGATGCCACGATACCTTCCGGGGGGCAAGAGGCGGGGAGCCCGGACCGCAAAGCCCGCGCCCGCTTGCGCCGAATTGCCTATGGGTGTACAGCCTGGGCGTTCCGTAACCCCCACGCACGGCATTTCAAAAGCCTGACGAGGAAGCCCCCCATGAGCACCCCCCCGCGCGCCGTCATCTTCGACCTGGACGGCACCCTGCTGGACACCCTGGCCGACCTGGCCGATTCCGGCAACGCCGCCCTGGCCGCCCTTGGCCTGCCGCCCCACCCGGACGACGCCTACCGCTATTTCGTGGGCCTGGGCATCGAGGAACTGGTGCGCCGCATGCTGCCCGAGGACAAGCGCGATCCGGTCATCCTCAAGGAGGCCACGGCCCTGACGGCGGGCGAATACAAGCGCCGCTGGAAGGACAAGACCAGGCCCTACGACGGCATTCTTGAACTGCTTGCGGCCCTGCGCCTGCGCGGCCTGCCCGTGTGCGTGCTCTCCAACAAGCCCCAGGTGTACACCGACCTGACCGTGGAGGCCTTCTTTCCCGGCGGGCCCTTCACCCATGTGCGCGGGGCCCGGCCCGAGGTGCCCAACAAGCCGCACCCGGCGGGCGCCCTGGCCCTGGCGCAGGACCTGGGCCTCTCCCCGGGCTCCATCGTCTTCGTGGGCGATACGGCCACGGACATGAAGACCGCGCGCGGCGCGGGCATGCTGCCCGTGGGCGTGCTGTGGGGCTTCCGCGACGAGGCCGAGCTTCAGCAGAGCGGCGCGCGGCGCATCATCGCCCGGCCCATGGAACTGCTGCACCTGCTGGACACTCCCCTGGAACCTTCGGAGTAGCCCATGCGCCAGGCACCGCCAGACGCCACCGCCCCCCTGCCGGGCGACGCCGACCTGCTGAACGCGGTCAACGCGGGCGTGCTGGTGCTCGATGCCGCGACCGGCGAGGTCCTGAGCGCCAACGACCGCGCCCGGGCCATGCTCTGCGGCGGCTGCGCCCTGCCCAACCTGGAGACCCTTTTCCCGCGCGGGGAGTTCCGCCTGGCCGACCTGCTGGACGGGGTGAGCGGCGTGGAGTGCCGCGTGGCCGGGGCCCAGGGCCAGACCGTGCCCGTGCTGCTGGCCTCCCGCCTAGTGGAGCGCGAGGACGGCGAGACCGTGCTCATCCTCACCGCCACGGACCTTTCCCTGCTGCGCCGGGCCGAGGCGCGCTACCAGAGCTTTTTCGAGAACGTCATCGAGGGCGTGTTCCAGTCCACCAAGAGCGGCCGCTACCTCATGGTCAACCCGGGCCTGGCCAGCATCCTGGGCTTCGACTCGCCCGAGGAGCTCATCGCCCACTTCAAGGACCTGCGCAGCCAGCTCTACGTGGACCCGGCCGACCGCGACACGCTCTTCCGCGTCCTGCGCGAGACCGGGCAGATCAAGGGCTTCGAAACCCAGTTCATCTGCAAGGACGGCAGCACCCGCTGGATCTCCCTCACCGCGCGCGAGGTGCGCGACCCCACCAGCGGCGAACTCCTGTACATCGAGGGCCTGAACATCGACATCACGGCCCGCAAGGAGGCCGAGCGGGCGCTCAAGGAGAGCGAGGAAAAGTTCCGCCACACCTTCGACCAGTCGCCCATCGGGGCGTCCATGGTCAGCCTGGACAACACCTTCCTGCGCGCCAACGAAGCCTTCTGCCGCATCACCGGCTACACCGAGCAGGAGCTCAAGAGCATCACCTTCGCGGCCATCACCCACCCGGACGAGCGCGAGGAGAGCCTGCGCCAGTACGACCGCGTGAAGCGCGGCGAGATCGACTCCTGGGAGCAGGACAAGCGCTACATCGCCAAGGACGGGCGCGAGGTCTGGGTGCACCTTTCCGCGGGCATCGTGCGCGATTCCGCCGGGCGGCCCCTGTACCTCCTGCCCATGGTGCAGGACATCAACCACCGGGTGGAGACCGAGCGCGCCATGCAGGCCATCCACGTGGAGAAGGAGCGCCTGCGCTCCGGCCTGGAGGCAGTGTTCCGCTCCATTCCCGACGCCATCATCACCGTGGACACGGACATGCGCATCATCCAGACCAACCGGGCCCTGTCCGAGGTCTGCTGCATCGGCTCGGAGCTGCGCCAGGACAAGGACCTGTCCTGCGTCAGCGGCTCGTGCAAGCGCGCCTGCTTCACGGTCTTGCGCACCACGCTGGAGACCAGGAAGCCCGTGTTCGAGCACCGGGTGGAGTGCCAGACCCACGCCCCGGGCAAGGTGGTCATCATCAACAGCTCGCCCCTGCTGGACCGCGACAACAACTTCGCCGGCGCGGTGCTGGTCATCCGCGACATCACCCGCCTGGCGGACCTGGAAAAGCGCCTCACCGACCTGCACAGCCACCGGGGCATCGTGGGCAAGAGCAAGATCATGCAGGACATCTACGCCGTGCTCGACCAGCTCTCCGACGTGGAGAGCACGGTGCTCATCACCGGCGAGTCCGGCACGGGCAAGGAGCTCATCGCCGAGGCGCTGCACTATGGCGGCTCGCGCTGCAAGGGCCCGCTCATCAAGGTCAACTGCTCGGCCCTGTCCGAAAGCCTGTTGGAGAGCGAGCTCTTCGGCCACATGCGCGGAGCCTTCACCGGGGCCATCCGCGACAAGATCGGGCGCTTCGAGGCGGCCGAGGGCGGCACCATCTTCCTCGACGAAATCGGCGACATCTCCCCGCGCATCCAGCTGAACCTCTTGCGCGTGCCGGAGCGCGAGGAGTTCGAGCGCGTGGGCGACTCGCGCACGCGCAAGGCCAACGTGCGCGTGCTGGCCGCCACCAACGTGGACCTCTTGGACAAGATCCGCCAGGGGCTCTTCCGCGAGGACCTGTACTACCGCCTCAAGGTCATGGTCATCCAGCTGCCGCCCCTGCGCGAGCGCACCGAGGACATTCCGCTGTTGATGACGCACTTCACCAACCATTTCCAGGCCAGCTTCGGCAAGCGCATCACCAAGTGCTCGGACGAGGTCATGCGCCTGTTCATGACCTACCCCTGGCCGGGCAACGTGCGCGAACTCAAGTACTCGCTGGAGCACGCCTGCATCCTCTGCCCCGGGGGCGAGATCACAAGCGCCCACCTGCCCGCGGACCTGTTGCGCTTCGGCGCCGGGCAGCCCCTGCCGCGCCTTTCCGCCCTGCCCGCCCAGCGCCGCGGCGAGCAGAGCGGCCTGACGCGCGAAGACATCGAGCGCGCCCTGGGACATGCGGGCAACAACAGGGCCAAGGCCGCGCGGCTTTTGGGCGTGGACCGCCGCACCCTGTACCGCAACATGGCAAAGCATCAGATTTCCTGATTCTTCCCGATTTCCCCAGGAAACAATGTGTGGCGCCACACATATGAGGCGCCACACATGTGGCACGCGCCACACATAACCGCCCGCCTCGTCCCTATTCCTTCCAACCCGAAAAGCACCACAACCTGTTGAAATCAGATTTGTTTCAGGCCATACTCCAGTATCGGGAAAGCCTCGTTGGAGCTGGCACGCCTATTGCTCAAGCAGGCTGAAGCACACACATCCTGCACGACGACGCCGCAAAGGGCCGTCCTGGCAGGTTGCGCGCGCACGCAGACCCCGCCAAGGGGCCACAACGTCGCGAGGGGCCAGGCCCCGCGCACAACCACGCACCGCCTCACGCGGTTCAAGGAGCAGGGGGATGGCTGACGCACCGGCGAAAAAAGCATTTTACAAGTCTTTGTATTTCCAGGTCATCATGGGCATCTGCATCGGCATCGCCCTGGGCGTGTTCTTCCCCGGCAAGGACGGCCTCGCCGCGCAGATGAAGCCCTTTGGCGACGCCTTCATCAAGATGATCAAGATGATCATTGCCCCGATCATTTTCTGCACCGTCGTGGTGGGCATCGCCAAGATGGGCGACATGGGCAAGGTCGGCCGCGTGGGCATCAAGGCCATGCTCTACTTCTGGACCATGACCCTCCTGGCCCTGGTCATCGGCCTGGTGGTGGTGAACGTGTACCAGCCCGGCGCGGGCATGAACCTCGACGTGTCCACCATGGACATGAGCGCGGTTGAGAAATACGCGGGCAGCGCCAAGAAGCTCTCCACCGTGGACTTCATCCTGAACATCATTCCCACCAACGTGGTGGACGCCTTTGCCAAGGGCGAGATCCTCCAGGTGCTGTTCTTCTCCATCTTCTTCGGCCTGGCCCTCTCCGCCCTGGGCGAAAAGGCCAAGAACGTCACCAAGTTCATCGATGAATTCAGCAAGGGCCTGTTCAAGGTCGTGCACTACATCATGTACTTCGCGCCCATGGGCGCCTTCGGCGCCATGGCCTATGTTGTCGGCGCCCACGGCGTGGGCTCGCTCCAGCAGCTCATGTACCTCATGGCCGGCGTGTACACCACGTGCATCGTGTTCATCTTCGTGGTGCTGTTCACGGTCTGCAAGCTCACGGGCTTCAGCCTGTGGCGCTACCTGTGCTTCATCAAGGAAGAGATCCTGCTCGTGCTCGGCACCAGCTCGTCCGAGTCCGCCCTGCCGCGCATGATGGCCAAGATGGAGGTTGCCGGCTGCAACAAGTCCGTGGTGGGCCTGACCCTGCCCATGGGCTACTCCTTCAACCTCGACGGCACCTGCATCTACCTGACCATGGCCGCCGTGTTCCTGGCCCAGGCCACCAACACGCCGCTGGACCTCAGCCACCAGCTCTACCTGCTCTTCATTCTGCTGCTGACCTCCAAGGGCGCGGCCGCGGTCACCGGCGGCGGCTTCATCACCCTGGCCGCCACGCTGGGCTCGCTCCACACCATTCCCATCGCCTCCATCGCGGTGCTCCTCGGCGTGGACCGCTTCATGAGCGAGGCGCGCGCCATCACCAACTTGATCGGCAACGGC
>CAYUOW010000057.1:0-17808 GCA_964446455.1 uncultured Desulfocurvus sp. | reverse complement strand
AAACACAAAAAGCCCGCCAGAGGCGGGCCTGAGGTGCTTCGGTTGTGCGAGGGAGGATTAGCGCAAGCGGAAGGTGATGCGGCCGCGGGTCAGGTCGTAGGGGGAAAGCTCCACCTTGACCTTGTCGCCGGGGAGAATGCGGATGTAGTGCTTGCGCATCTTGCCGGAAATGTGGCCCAGAATGCTGTGCCCGTTCTGCAATTCGACGCGGAACATGGCGTTGGGAAGGGCTTCCTGAATGACGCCCTCAACCTCAATGGCTTCTTCTTTGGACATGCAGTCTCCTCAAATTGCGTCTGGCGTGGCGGGAAATCCCAAAATATTTCACGCCAGAACTCTCGAAAGGTGCAGCTTTCTACGCCGAATCGCAATCTTTGGCAAGCCCTGCACGGTCAAGCGCCGCGAAGCCCCGCCTGGCCTCTTCCACAAAACGCCGCACCAGCCCTTCATCCTTGCGTCCCTGTGTATCCTCCAGGCCGGTATGGGCGTCTACACCGGCAGGGCGGACTGCGCAAATGGCCCGGGCCACGTTGTCCGGATTGAGCCCGCCCGCCAGGATGAGCGGACGAGGCAGCGCGCGCGCCAGCCGTTCGCTCACGGCCCAGTCGTGTGCCTTGCCCGTGGCGCCCGTGGCGCCGCTGGCCGGGTCGAAGGTGTCGGTCAGAAAGGCGTCCACATGGGGAGCGTGTTCCCGCGCAGCGGCCAGAATGGCGTCCTCCGGCGCGGTGCCGACGACCAGGCTCTTGATGACGAAGAGCTCCGGCGCGGCCTGGCGCAGGGCGCGCACCTGGGCCAGGGGCATGTGCCCGTGCAGCTGCAGGCCGGAAACGCCCAGGAAGCGGCACAGGGCAAGGGTTTCCGCCGCGTTTTCCAGATATGTGATGAGCACGGTTTCCGCCCGGCCCCGCAGGGCGGCCACAATGGCGCTGGCCTCCTCGTCGGTCACGTCCGGCGCGTGCACGGCCAGGCGCAGGGGCAGGCCCACGTGGGTCACTCCGCAGGCGGCCAGCATGAGGCCCTCCTCCACGCTGGCGGCCCCGGCGGCCTGGATCATACATTGCACATTTGTCATAATCGCCCCTGGATTTCAGCAAGCATACGCGGTAAGGGTATGACACGGCACGACCATCAACCCCCCCCGGAGTAACAACGTGGAGTGCACAGACCGCCAGCCTTTCGACATTGTACGCGACATCCTCAAGGTCATTGAGGAACTGAACACACTAAAGGATGTGGACGCCATCCTGGACAAGGTGCTGGATGAGGCGCGGAGCATGACCCATGCCGACGCCGGGTCCATCTTCCTCATCGAGGGCGACCACCTGCGCTTCAGCTACGTGCACAACGACACCCTGTTCAAGGGGGCCGACGCCAGCAAGCACCTGTACACCGACCTCGCCGTGCCCATCAACGAGCAGTCCATCGTGGGCTACGCGGCCATGACCGGCGAGACCCTGAACATCCCCGACGCCTACGAGCTTTCCGGCGGCGAGCCGTACTCGTTCAACAAGAAGTTCGACGAGGACACCGGCTACCGCACCCGGTCCATGCTCACCATCCCGCTCAAGACCTTCCAGAGCAAGATCGTGGGCGTGATGCAGCTCATCAACGCCAGCGACTGCGATGGCCAGGTGCACCCCTTCACGGACTACGACATACAGTACGCGCCGCTGTTCGCCAACTCCGCCTCGGTGACCATCGAGCGCGGCATAATGACCCGCGAGATAATGCTGCGCATGATGAAGATGGCCGAGATGCGCGACCCCAAGGAGACCGGGGCGCACGTGCAGCGCGTGGGCGCCTATACGGCCGAGGTGTACCAGCAGTGGGCGCGCAACAAGGGCATCGACGAGTTCACCATCAAGCGCAAGAAAGACACCCTGCGCCTGGCCGCCATGCTGCACGACGTGGGCAAGGTCGGCATCTCCGACGTGATCTTGAAGAAGCCCGGACGTTTCGAGCCGCACGAGGCGGCCATCATGAAGTGGCACTCGGTGTACGGCGCGGCGCTCTTCGCCAACACGACCTCCGAACTGGACCAGCTGTGCAAGGAGATCGCCATCGGCCACCACGAGCGCTGGGACGGCAAGGGCTACCCGGGCAAGCTGCCCGAGGACCTCACCCAGGTGCGCGAGCTGTGCGTGGAGGAGATCGCCGGGGAGGCCATTCCCATCGCCGCGCGCATAACGGCCCTGGCCGATGTGTACGACGCGCTCATCTCCACCCGGGTGTACAAGGACGCCTGGCCCGAGGAGCAGGTGGTGGCGGAGATAGTGAAGGGACGCGGCACCCAGTTCGACCCGGACGTGGTGGACGCCTTCATGGAGATCCAGGACGTGGTCCGGGCCATCCGCCACAAGTACCAGGGCTAGCCCGGCGCATTCAGACCCGGGCGCCTACAGCGTCACGGTCTCGAAGCTCATCTGCGCCAGGTCGAAGACCAGCATCTTTCCGGCCAGCCTGGGCTCGCGCCCGCACAGGATGTTCACGGCCTCCCCGGCCATGAGCGAGGCGGCCGTGGCCACCGCCGGGGCCGGGGTGCCGAGGGTATCCTCCGCGCCAGCGCCAGCGCCGAAAAGCTCCGCCGGGCACTTCTGCCCCGGCAGCACCGTGGCCACCAGGCCGCTTTGGCCCGCCACCGCCGCCGTCACCAGCGGCACGCCGGAGGCCGCCGCCTGCCGCGCCAGGGCCGGGCGGTCCACAAGTCCGCCCAGGGCGTCCAGGCAGACGTCCGTTCCCGCAAAAAACCGCCCCATGTCCGCCTCGGCCAGGAAGCTCGCCACGGGCTCGAAGTCCACGGCCGGGTTCACCTGCTTCAGCCGCGCCGCGGCGGCCGCGGCCTTGTAGCCGCCCAGGCTGCGCCGCGTGGCGTACAGCTGGCGGTTCAGGTTGGAGGCCACGAACTCGTCGCCATCCGCCGCGCGTATGGCCCCCACGCCCGCCCGGGCCAGAAGCTCCAGCACGTAACCGCCCAGCCCGCCCAGGCCCACCAAGACCGCGCGGGAGCACAGCAGCCGCAGCTGCTCCTCCAGGCTGTAGGTGTCGTAGTTGCGCAGGTAGCGCTCCGGCAGGATGCCCAGCTTGAGCGCCGCGCATTCCACCTGGGCCACGCTGCGCCCGTGCGGGCGGAGCGCCGGCGCGTTGCGGCTGCGTCCCAGGGTGCGGGCGATGTCCTGCACATGGTAGAAGGCCAGCACCGGCAGCTCGCGGCCATCGGCCAGGCGCGTGGGGTGGGCCAGCTCGCGGATGCGCTTGTCCAGCTGCTGCTGGGCCTGCTCCAGCGCGGCATGCTCCTGTGCCATTTTGGTGCGCATGGCTAGCCACCTCCCACGGCGGGAAAAAGCCCCAGGCGGTCGCCCTGGGCCAGGGGCGCGGAAAGTTCGGCGTGGGTGCCGTTGACGAACACCAGCTTCAGCTCCTCCGGCGGGATGCCCAGCCGGGCCACCACGCTTCCGGCGGTGTCGCCCTGCGCGATGGGGTAGGCGTCGGCGTCCGGCGGGCTGAAGCGCGACAAGCTTGCGAAGCATTTCAAGGTGATGTTCATGTCCGCCCCTGTATTACGGATGGGTCCGACTGGTCAATATCGACGCTGCCCCCGAAAAAAAGCGCGGGGCCGAAGGCGCAGCATGCGCCCCCGGCCCCGCAGAGGGAAGGCTTGGCCGCGGGCCTAGTAGGCCCAGTACATGGTCATGGCCGCGCACACGGCGGTGATGAGCATGGACACCACGAAGGCCGGGCGGATGGCCGTGGAGGCCTCGCGGATCTTGTCGATGCTGGAGGCCGCGTTCTGCAGCTTGGCCGGGGAGATGACGCTGGCCAGGCCGCCGCCGATGGCGCTGCCCGCGGCCACGACGACGCCCGAGGCGCCGATCTTCTCGGCCGTGGAGAGGTGCAGCTTGGTCAGCATGGCGATGGACGAGGACTCCGAGCCGGAGATGAAGCCGCCCAGCATGCCCAGGAACGGGGCCATGGCGGCGTAGAACTTGCCGAACAACCCGGCCGAGGCGTCGGCCATGACGTAGATCATGTTGTGGGTGGGCACGGCCAGCTTCCAGTCCAGCCCCTTGCCGGAGTGGTTCATGACGTAGGCAATGGCGAAGAACACCGAGGCGCTCATGATGGGGCGCATGGCGCGCTTGCCCGAGGTCTTGAGCCCGCGCACCACCTGTTCGCCCGTGGCCTTCATGATGGGCAGGGCCAGGAAGGTGCACACCACCACCCAGAAGTAGGCCTGCCAAAGCAGGCGCAGCTTTTCCGGGCTGCCGGGGATGATCTCCAGCGGCATGGCGTATTCCACGAAGGTCAGCTTGAAGAACGGCAGGAAGGGCGCGTTCAGGATGAGCGAGAAGATGGTCAGGAGGATCCAGGGCGAGATGGCGCGCGGCAGGGAGAGGCGCGCCTCGGCCGCCAGGTCCTTCTCGTTCAGCAGGGAGCGGTCCTGCAGGGTTTTGCCGGTAAGCTTCACGTAGCACACCAGCACAAGGATGACCGCCAGGCCAGCGGCGATGCCGGTGATGGTCACCAGGCCCACCTGGGCCATGAGGATGGCCACCACGCCGGCGGTGATGCCGGCCAGAAGCGCCGGCACCAGGCCCTTCCTGACCATGGCCGTGCCGCCCGTGAGCTGCAGCATGCCCAGCGCGATGCAGGTGCTGATGACCGGCATGTAGTAGGCGAAGTAGAGGCCGACCTCCTGCACGGGCTTGCCCACGAACTGGGCGAAGACCACGGCCGGAATGCCCAGAAGCGCGTAGGTGCACAGGGCGTCGTAGCCGATGGCCGGAAGCAGGATGGCGGCGAAGGTGGAGTAGCCCAGGGCGATCATGATCGGGGGCAGGATGGACACGGTGACCGCGCCCAGGCTGGTCAACAGGATGCCGAAGCCCACGTTGATGATCATGATCTGCACGGTCTGCTGCCCGGGGGCGATGGTCTTCATGAGGGCGACCACGCGGGCCACGGCCCCGGTCTCCTGCATGAGGGTGATCTGCATGATGCTGGCGGCCATGACCAGCGCGATGGGCAGCGAGGCCACCAGGCCGGCCACGGAAGCGGTCAGCACCACCTCGAGGGGCGTCTGGAAATACAGCCAGGCCACCAGGGCCGCCACGGCCCAGCCGATGTAGCCCGCCGTGTCGGCCGCGACGCGGTAGACCAGCAGCAGGAAGAAGATGGCGATGACCGGGAAAAACGCGAGCAGAACCGAAACCATATCCATTGTGTGTACTCTCCCCCTCGAAAATGATGCGCGGGCGCTCCCGCTCCTCTGGTCCCCCGGCCCCCTGCGGGCCGCCGCTCCCCCCACCTGCAAGTGAGTGCCCGCATCCGAGAGCCGTTTCGTTCACGGGCGCGGGTTTTGGTGGCCTCGCGCCGGTTCTGCGCCCCTGGAAGGCGCCTCGAATGGGCTCGGAATGCTGCGTGGGAGCGGTGAGCGGGCGGCGAAAGACGCGTCCGTTCAGCAACTTTGTCACTGTGCCTTATGCGTTTGCCCGGCACAATGCAAGCCCCGGACGGGAAATGACGGCTTGCGCGTTGCATTCGCCGCCCTGCTGTGTGAGTATGGCACATGCCCGCAAGACGCCCGACAGTTGCATCGCCCAGCTCCGCCCTGACCTGCCTTGGAGTCCTCTTCTGCGTTTGCCTGGCCGCCTGCTCCGGCCCGGTGGACACGGTACGCCAGGCGCGCATCAGCCTGGACGAGACCGTCACGGTTGAGCAGGCCTTGGCGCGCTATCCCTATTTCAAAAAGATCGAGTGGTGCACGTATGAGAGCAAGGACGGCAAGCGCATGGTCGAGGCCGTGTGCGACATCGACGTGGCCGCCACCTGCCGCGAGGTGAGCCAGACCGGGCTCAAGCTGGCCCAGCGCGATGTGGCCCGCGACCTTTTCGTGGCCCGCTTCGTGGTGGACGGGCTGCCGGCCAAGGTGCGCCCCCTGGAGGCCCAGCACGTGACCCAATGCGCCAGCGGGGCCAAGCTCGTCATGGCCGATCCCAAGTACCTGCGCGCCATCTACAACCGCGAGCAGGTGCGCCTCTTCTGCCTGGACGGCCTGAACTGCCCGGGCCAGGACGTCAGCGCTCAGCCCCCGGCGATCCAGTCGGCAGCCCAGTAGCCAGTTCCACCCCAAGGGTCCGGGCCTCTTCCAGCACCTCGGCGCGGCGCTCGGCGTCGCCCAGGTGGTAGACCTTGCAGGCGCGCAACAGCCTGCTGTGGGGGAAGCCCAGCCAATTGTAGAAGTAGGCGTAGCGCGGGAAGATGTCCGTGAACAGGTCCTCGCGCGGGTGTCCCTGGGCGATGACGAAGCAGAGCGTCTTGCCTGGGGCGAGCCGCGTGCGCTTCTCCTTATTAAAGGCGTAGTCCGGGGTGAGGAAGCTGTAGCAGCGGTCGATGAACCCCTTGAGCTGGGCCGTGACCTCGCCGAAGTACACCGGCGTGGCCAGCACAAGCACGTCGCAGGCGCGCACGGCCTCCAGCACCGGGGTCAGGCCGTCCTTCAGCACGCAGGCGTCCGCCTTGGTCTTGCACAAGAGGCAGCCCTGGCAGCCGCGGTACTTCAGCGTGTTCAGGGCAAAGGTCGTCACCTCCGCGCCCTGCCCGGCCGCGGCCGCGCACAATGCCTGGGCCATGGCCGCGCTGTTGCCCTTGGGACGCGGGCTGCCCAGCAGGCAGACGATGCGTCTGGTCATATGTTCTCCTTGGTCGCCAGCACGCGTTCCACCGCCTGGGTCTTTCCTGTCAGGCCGCCGCTGCGGCCTTTGCGCCAGTCGGCCTTGAGCGTCAGGTACACGCGCTCGCTCTCCCCGGCAACCGCCTTGAAGCAGGCGTCCACCACGGCCATGACCTCGTCCCACTCACCTTCTATACAGGTGCCCATGGGCGTAAGCTGGTGCGGCAGGCCGCTTTTTCGGATGATGTCCACGGCGCGGGCCACGTGGGCCGCCACGCTCTGGCCCTTGTCCATGGGAAAAAGCGAAAGTTCCACGATGACGCTCATTTGCCCCCCCAACCCCCTTTTTTCTCTACCACGAATTGACACAAAAGCGTGACTGGGCCGAAATATGGCCCAGCCGCCCCGAAGCGTCAACGCCCGGAGGCATGCAGAAATTTGTCCAGCAATTCAAGCGATTGCTCGCAAAAGAACACAAAAAAGAGCGCTGACCTTTCCAGTTTTTTTTGTGCAGACCCTTGCCATTGTTGCCGTATCCATGTAT
Source organism: uncultured Desulfocurvus sp. (assembly GCA_964446455.1). Lineage (GTDB taxonomy): Bacteria > Desulfobacterota > Desulfovibrionia > Desulfovibrionales > Desulfovibrionaceae > Humidesulfovibrio. The sequence continues at coordinate 10,594 of CAYUOW010000057.1, read as the reverse complement.
GGGACACACAGCTAACTCACTGATTTGGTTGTATATTTTTTTTGGTTTCGTATGACATACGTGTCACGCGACGAACAATCGTGCCACGCAGGTCAAAGAACATGTTCAAGAGGCGTATCCGTCACGTTTTACCATAATCTGGAGGTGTTGTATGAAGGTTTCCGTAGGACATGGCTTGAGCGGCGCCGAAAAACGCCTTGAAGAGCGCGGCATTTCCCGTCGCGACTTCATGAAATTCTGCGGCACCATCGCTGCGGCCATGGGCATGGGTCCGGCCTTTGCTCCCAAAATCGCCGCCGCGCTCACTGCGGACAATCGCCCGTCCGTCATCTGGCTGCACAACGCGGAATGCACCGGCTGCTCCGAATCCATCCTGCGCACTGCCGCCCCGTACATCGACGCCCTGATCCTGGACGTCATCTCCCTGGAATACCAGGAGACCATCATGGCCGCCGCTGGCGAAATGGCCGAAAAGGCCCTGCACGACGCCATGAAGAAGCCCTACCTGTGCGTGGTTGAAGGCGGCATCCCCCTGAAGGACGGCGGCATCTACGGCATGGTCGGCGGTCACACCATGATCGACATCTGCAAGAAGGTCATCCCCGGCGCGCTGGCCACCATCGCGTACGGCACCTGCGCCACCTACGGCGGCGTGCAGGCGGCCAAGCCGAACCCGACCGGAGCTGTGGGCGTTGCCGAGGTGTTCCCCAAGGCCACCGTCATCAACGTTCCCGGCTGCCCGCCCAACCCGGCCAACCTGGTCGGCACCGTGGTCGCCGCCATCGACACCGTGGTGAACAAGAAGCCCCTGCCCAAGCTGGACGACCTGAAGCGCCCCGTGGCCTTCTTCGGCGAGACCGTCCACGACAAGTGCGAGCGCCTGCCCTTCTTCGAGAAGGACCAGTTCGCCCCCTCCTTCAACTCGCCCGAGGCCAAGAAAGGCTACTGCCTGTACAAGCTCGGCTGCAAGGGCCCCTACACCTACAACAACTGCCCCACCAAGAAGTTCAACCCCCTGGACAAGGGCGTTGGCGTGAACTGGCCCGTCCAGGCCGGTCACCCCTGCATCGGCTGCAGCGAGCCCAAGTTCTGGGATACCATGAGCCCCTTCTACGAAGAGCAGAAGTAGGCGTACCGGTACACCAATCCGGTTGTGACAAGGCAGATTACGCGACTTTAACTCCCCATAGGAGGACAGAATATGTCTGGTTCCAAACCTCAGGCCATCCCGGTCACGCCTAAGAGCAACTTCTCCGGCCCGGTCATCGTCGACCCGGTCACCCGTATCGAAGGCCACCTTCGCATCGACGCCACCGTTGAAAACGGCAAGATCGTCGACGTGCGCAGCAGCTCGCAGCTGTTCCGCGGCCTCGAAATCATCCTGAAGGGCCGCGACCCCCGCGACGCCCAGCACTTCACCCAGCGCTCCTGCGGCGTCTGCACCTACGTGCACGCGCTCGCCAGCACCCGCGCCGTTGACAACGCCGTGAAGGTGAAGATCCCGAAGAACGCCACCATCATGCGCAACCTGGTCATGGGCTCCCAGTTCCTGCATGACCACATCGTGCACTTCTATCACCTGCACGCGCTTGACTGGGTCAACGTCGCCAACGCGCTCAAGGCCGACCCGGCCAAGACCGCGGCACTGTCCAACAGCCTCTCCGCTGGCCGCAAGGAAACCGCCGCCCAGTTCAAGGCCGTGCAGGACAAGGTCGGCGCCCTGGTGGCTTCCGGCAAGCTCGGCATCTTCACCAACGCCTACTTCCTGGGCGAGAAGAAGAACGAGGCCTACTACCTGCCCGCCGAGGCCGACCTGATGGCCACCAAGCACTACCTTGACGCCCTGCACATGCAGGTCAAGGCTGCCCGCGCCATGGCCATCTTCGGCGCCAAGAACCCCCACACGCAGTTCACGGTCGTCGGCGGCGTCACCAACTACGACGCCCTGAAGCCCGAGCGCGTGGCCGAGTTCAAGGCCCTCACCGATGAAGTCATCGCCTTCATCAAGGACTTCTACATTCCGGACCTGTTGGCCGTTGCCGGCTTCTACAAAGACTGGAGCAAGATCGGCGGCACCACCAACTTCCTCTCCTGCGGCGAGTTCCCCACCGACGAGTACGACCTGAATTCCCGCTTCCTGCCCCAGGGCGTCATCATGAAGCGCGACCTGAGCAAGGTCGGCGCCTTCGACCCCAAGGCCATTCAGGAGCACGTGAAGCACAGCTGGTACGTGGGCGACCAGGCCCGTCACCCCTATGACGGCGTCACCGAGCCCAAGTACACCAACCTGAAGGACAAGGACCGCTACTCCTGGATGAAGGCCCCCCGCTACAACGGCGAGGCCATGGAAACCGGTCCCCTGGCCACCGTTCTCGTCGCCTTCGCCAAGGGCCACAAGCCCACGGTGGACGCCGTGAACTTCGTGCTCAAGACCCTGAACGTGGGCCCCGACGCCCTGTTCTCCACCCTGGGCCGCACCGCCGCCCGCGGCATCGAGACCCTGGTCATCGCCAACCAGATGCAGACCTGGCTTGACGCCCTGGTCGGCAACGTGAAGGCCGGCGACTCCGAGCTGTACACCCCCTGGAAGATGCCCCAGGAAGCGGAAGGCGTCGGCTTCGTGCAGGCCCCCCGCGGCATGCTGAGCCACTGGATCAAGATCAAGAAGGGCAAGATCGAGAACTTCCAGCTCGTGGTGCCCTCCACTTGGAGCCTTGGCCCCCGCTGCGCCGCCGGCAAGCTCGGCCCCGTGGAAGAGGCCCTCATGGGCACCCCGATCTTCGACCCGGCCCGCCCGGTCGAGATCCTGCGCACGGTCCACAGCTTCGACCCCTGCATCGCCTGCGGCGTGCACGTGCTCGACGCCAAGACCGGCAAGACCGCCAGCTTCAAGGTGTTGTAAACCGCATTAGCATCCTGTAGAGGACGGGAATCCGGTTCGCCGGGTTCCCGTCCTTTTTCACAAAGCCCGGCCGAACACAGCCCGGCCGTACGAAGCCCGTCCGAACAACGAAAGGGGCCGCATGAGCACCGAGAAAAAACGCATCCTCGTCCTTGGCGTGGGCAACATCCTCTTCACCGACGAGGGCATCGGCGTGCGCGCGGCCGAGGAGCTTGAGCGCCTCTACGAATTTTCCGACAACGTCACGGTCATGGACGGCGGCACCCTCGGCACCCGGCTCATGGACCCCATCATGAACTGCGACATGCTCATCGTGGTGGACGCCGTGCTGGGCGACGGCCCTCCGGGTAGCGTGTACCGCCTGACGGGCGAAGATCTGCGCAAGAGCCTGGCCTTCAAGGACTCCATGCACCAGACCGACCTTGTGGACACGCTCATCATGTGCGAGATTGTGGGCAACCGGCCCGAGGCCGTGATCATCGGCATGGAGCCCGAGGACTACCACACCATGGGGCTCGAGCTCTCGCCCGTCAGCAAGGAGCGGCAGGAGCCCCTGCTCGGCTTCGTGCTGGAAGAAATCGTCAAGGCCGGCGGCAGCTACGAGAAGCGCGCCGTGCCCGGCCCCGCAAGCAACACCTTAAGCCACGCCAGCCAGGAGTAACGCCATGTGCCTCGCCGTTCCCGCTGAAGTCATCGCAATCGCCGACCAGGTGGCCACCTGCCGCGTGGGCGAAGGCGACACCACCGTCACCGCGTCGCTCATGGTGCTGGACGAAGAGATCACCATCGGCGACTACCTGATCATCCACGCGGGCTTCGCCATCCGCAAGCTGGACCCGCTGGAGGCCAAGCAGACCCTGCAGATCCTGCGCGACGTCATGGCCGCGGCCGAGGAAGCGGGCATCAAGCAGGACAACGTGGTCATCTAGCGCGACCCCTCAAGCGCGCGAAAAGGGCCCTGCGGAAGATCTTCCGCAGGGCCCTTTTTCATTGGCGGGGCATGGGGCGCTAGGAAACGGGCGCGCCGCGCCGGACCTCGCCCGCGGCAGCCCTGCCGGCCTTACCCGGCTGCGCCCAGTACGAGGCCTTGAAGAGCAGGCGGGACAGGGCCACGAGTCCAAGCAGCAACGCCAGGCCCAGGTGCGTCCAGTCCACCAACATGGTGGGCTGCGGCGAGAAGGAGATGCTCGGCAGGTTTTTGAGCACGCGCACCGCACCCGTGGCCATGAGCAGCAGCAAGATGCCCACCCGCGCCCAGCCCAGGGGCGAAAGCGCATACTCGCGCCGCCATTCCAGCAGCCAGCGCGTGGCCAGATAGCCGCCCAGGGCCAGCAGGCCCACGGCGCCCACGTAATGCAGCTTGTGGGTCAGCCAGAAGTCGCCCAGCCAGGCCAGGCCGGGCACGGCCACAATGCGGTAGCGGCTGGCGATGGGCATCTGCATGGTGCCCGTGACGGCCAGAAGCGAAACCATGGCCACATAGGCCCAGGCCACGCGTCGGGAAACGGGCGCCCCCGTCACCGGAGCGTTCATCGGCTTGCTCACAGGCCTCCCCCTTTGCCCGTGCCGGGCTCGGACTCGGCTTTGGAGTCGTCCTTCGCGGGCTCGTCGTTCAGGGTCAGCTGAAAATCCTTGCGAGGCGGCATTGGCGGCGCGAGGGACTCCATTTCGGACTTCCTGTCCGCCGGCTTGGGCAAGGCCTCTTCCCGGGGCTTCTGCGGAGCGCCAGCGCTGCCGCCCGCCCCTCCGCCCGTTAGGCGCGAGCCCAGGCGCAAGGCCCCGGCGATGACGCCCGCCACCGGGGCGAAAAGCGCGGCGTAGGCCAGCTTGTCCTCGTCGGCCATCATGTCGCGCACCGGGGAAAGGTGCGGCTTGCCCGGGCCCGTGGTCGCGGCCGCGTCCAGGGTGTCGAAAGGCACAGGGGAAACGTAGAGCGAGTTGGTGCCGCCGTTCTCGGTCTCACCGTAGACGAAGCCGCCGATGTTGCGCGCCAGGGCGTGGGCCTTGGCCACCATCTCCGAGCGGGGGCCGAAGTCCTGCACGCCGTAGGGGCAGCCTTCAACGCAGGCGGGCTTCTTGCCCGCGGCCACGCGGTCGGCGCAGCGGTCGCACTTGAACATCACGCCGTTGCCGCCGTATCTGGGCAGAAGCTTCAGGTACAGGCCCACGCCGGTTTGGCGCATGGGGATCTCCCAGGGGCACACGGTCTTGCACTTGGCTCCGCCCAGGCAGATCTTGTCGTCGATGCGCACGATGCCGTTGTCCTCGCGCGCGGCCGCGCCCCAGGGGCACAGGTTGGCGCAGGGCGGGTTCTGGCAGTGCATGCAGCGCCGGGGGATGTGCACCTCGAAGCGCTGGCCCTGGTACTGGCCGCGCGCGGTCTGGATGTACAGCCAGTTGTAGGGCGTCAGCCGGTCCGTCACCTGGCGCTTGGTGCTCCAGTCCTCCACCTTCACCGTTTCCGGGTACATGGCGGGAAAGGGGCGCACGGGCTCCGGGAACTTGTGGCCGTTGGCCTCGCGGCAGGCCTCCACGCAGGCTCCGCAGCCCACGCACTTGGAAAGGTCGTGCACGGACACGAGTTCCTCGTCCGGACGGCCCTTGGCGGCCTGGGCCGCACCGGGCAGCAGCAGGCCCGCCGCGCCGATTCCCAGGGTGCCCAGGGAGGAAAGGAAATGTCTGCGGGAGAGGTCCACTTTGCGGGACGGGGCGTCACTCACCAGGAATGCTCCAGTTCGCGTTGATTCTTTGTGGCGAGACGAGACTATAAGCCTTTCGCCTCGGGAAGCAAGCCGCCAGCCTGTCAGTGGACGGCCGGCGGTTTCCCCTCGCGCCGAATGACATTAATGTCAAGCCATCTTTGCGGTTGCTGGACAACCGCGGCGATTCCTAGTAGGCAGCCCATTGGATTGCGGGGTCTCGCAACGGCCGTGGCAGAACAATATTCGGCACCACCGAAGCCCCGACGACATTGTGACGCCGCCAGCATATGAACGACAGCACATTACGGAAGAGCACATGACGAAGACCGCACAATTGATCATCGATGGCAAGACATATGAGCTGCCCATCATCGAGGGCACCCTGGGCGACCGCGGCCTGGACATCACCAAGCTGCGCTCGCAGACCGGGTGCATCACCTATGACCCGGGCTACATGAACACCGGCCCCTGCAAAAGTTCCATCACCTTCGTGGATGGCGAAAAGGGCATTCTGCGCTACCGGGGCTACCCAATCGACCAGATCGCGGCACGCGGCTCCTTCACCGAGGCCGCTTGGCTGCTCATCTTCGGCGAGCTGCCCACCCGCGACCAGCTCTCCCGTTTCTCCGCCGGCCTCTGCGCGGAGGAACTGCTGCACGAGGACGTGAAGCACCACTTCGAGGGCTTCCCGCCGGGCGGCCACCCCATGGCCATGCTCTCGGCCATCGTGAACTCCCTGGGCTGCTACCACCCGGACCTGCTGGAGATTGAAAGCAAGGGCGAGTTCTACCTCGCGGCCTCCAAGATCATCAGCAAGGTGCGCACCATCGCCGCCTTCAGCTACCGCAAGAGCATGGGCCTGCCGTTCATGTACCCGAACCCGGCCCTGTCCTACTGCCGCAACTTCCTGCATATGATGTTCTCCATCCCGCACAAGCACTATGACCCCTCCCCGGAGGCCGTGCGGGCCCTTTCGCTTTTCCTCACCCTGCACGCGGACCACGAGCAGAACTGCTCCACCAGCACCGTGCGCATGGTGGGCTCCAGCCAGGCCAACCTGTTCGCGTCTGTCTCGGCCGGCATCTGCGCCCTGTGGGGGCGGCTGCACGGCGGGGCCAACGCGGGCGTGGTGGAGATGCTGGAGCAAATCCGCGACGGCAAGCGCACCCCGAAAGAGGTGCTGGAGCTGGCCAAAGCCAAGAAGTTCCGGCTCATGGGCTTCGGCCACCGCATCTACAAGAGCTACGACCCGCGCGCGGTGATTCTGAAGCAGGCGGCCCACGACCTGCTGCTCAAGCTGGGCAAGCTCGACGAGCTCATGGACATCTCCATGGAGCTGGAGTCCCTGGCCCTGGCCGACCCCTACTTCGTGGAGCGCAAGCTGTACCCCAACGTGGACTTCTACTCGGGCATCATCCTGCGCGCGCTGAACATTCCCGTACAGATGTTCCCGGTGATGTTCGCCATCGGCCGCATGCCCGGCTGGATCGCCCATTGGTACGAGGAACACCAGCAGTCCGGCAGCAAGATCCACCGCCCGCGGCAGATCTTCACCGGCCAGGTGCTGCGCGACTACGTGCCCATTGACGAAAGATAGGAGAGAGGTAAGGCCGGGAGGGCGTCAAAAGCGGGTGCCGCGACAGAAATTTTCGCGCCGCCTGCAAAAAACGCTTGCCAACAACCCGCGATGCGGCTAAATGCTTCCTTCGCAACGACGGAACGGCACACGCCGACCGCCCAATGCCGAAGTGGTGGAATTGGTAGACACGCTAGGTTCAGGGTCTAGTGGTCGCAAGGCCATGGGAGTTCGAGTCTCCCCTTCGGCACCAGAAAGAACGGGGTCCCGCTAACAAGGCGGGACCCTTTTTCTTTTCCCGCCTGCAACAAAATCCTCACCCATCCAGGGCCGACACGTGGAATTATCTTGACGAATCCAGTCGGGCATGAGAATCGGCGATTTGTATGAGTGCTAATTCACCCCTATACCTGGAGAAAACGATGAAGACCCTCCTTGCATTATTGGTGACGCTGCTCATTTGCACCAGTGCCTTTGCTGCCGATGAGGCAGCCGATAAAGCGAACAGGGCGAACTTCGAAAAGGAATGCGCTGCCCTCATTTCCGCCGGTGGCCCGTGCGCCGACGTGGCGACAGGCGGCGGCGGAAGAAGAGGATGCGTGGCGAAACCGGAAAACCTCGAAAAGGCCTCCCCGGCCTGCAAGGCAGTGATCGAGGAATGGAAGGCTCTGAAGAAGTAGCAATCCGGCTGCTTGTGCCCAAGCTCTTCCCGGCATCATGACGTCAAGGGGCTCCGGTTGAAAAACCGGGGCCCTTCTTCATTTGCGGCCCAGGTCTCGCCGTTCGGAACCTCCTGCCGAGGCTTGGCTTTCTGCGAAAATTTGATATGCCGGAGCCATGAATACGCCAAACGCGCTCGGCCCCGGACACACAGGCACCCCCACTCAGCGCCCCCTGCCCTGCCGGCGCATTCACACCCCAAAGGCGCCCCGCGCCACAGGCCGTATCGCCCTGCTGCTCTGCGTCCTCTGCGCGGGCCTTGCCCTGGGCTCCGCCGCCTTGGCCGGGCAGGCGCGCAAAGCCTCCGCCCCGCAGGCGTCCAGCCAGGCCACGGCAAAGGCCGTGCCCCAGGCGGTGGAGCTTTTGAACTCCTCCACGGCAGACCTGCCCGCCATGCGTCAGCGCGCCCAGGTGCGCGTGTTGGTGGCCCTCAACCGCACCAACTTCACCATGGCCCCGGACGGCAGCTTCAAGGGCCTGGAGCACGACTTGGCCCTGCTGCTGGAGCAAAGCCTGAACAAGGGCCTCAAAAAGGGCCAGGCCAAGGTGCGCGTGGTCTTTGTGCCGGTCCTGCGCGACGAGCTCCTGCCCGCCCTGCTGGACGGCCGTGGCGACGTGGCGGCCGCGGGGCTGACCATCACCCCGGAACGCCAAGCCAGGGTGGCCTTCAGCGTGCCCTACTTCGAGAACGTGCGCGAGGTGCTGGTGAGCCGCGCAGAGACCCCGCCAGTGCGCAGCCTGGACGACCTGGCCGGACGGACCATCCACATGGTGGCGAGCGGCAGCTATGCCGAACACCTGGAGCCCCTGCGCAAGGACTTCGAGCAGCGCGGCCTGCCCGCCATGAACATCATCCAGGCCGACCACGTGCTGGAGACGGAGAACCTGCTCGAGATGCTCTCCGCCGGATTCGTGGAGAACGTCGCGGCCGACGAGCACATCGCCCGGCTGTGGGCACAGGTGCTGCCGGGGCTGGCCATCCAGCCCCAGGCCATCGCCCAGGGCGGGCGCATCGCCTGGGCCGTGCGCAAGGACAATCCCCAGTTGCTGGAGGCCGTGAACAAGGCCCTGCGCGACAACGCCAAGCGGCAGACCGCCCTCTTCCACAAGAACTTCCCGGACAGCCAGGCGGGCGCGCTGCGCCTGGCCAACCCCTTCCTTTCGCCCAAAACCGCGCGCCTGGTGCCGGATTTCCAGAAGCGCAGCGGCGAGTACGGCTTCGACTGGCTGCACATGATGGCCCAGGGCTTCCAGGAATCCGGCCTGGACAACAGCGCGCGCAGCCGCACCGGGGCCGTGGGCGTCATGCAGGTGCTGCCCACCACCGGGGCCTCGCTGGGTTTCAAGGACATCCGCCCCGCACCGGAGAACATCCACGCGGGCGTGCGCTACATGAGCAAGATGCGCGACGAGGAGACCAGCGGCGAGCATCTGGACCCGGAACAGCGCTTCTACTTCGCCCTGGCCTCGTACAACGCCGGGCCCGCGCGGGTGCGCAAGCTGCGCGAGCAGGCCCGCGCCGAAGGCCTGGACCCGGACGTGTGGTTCGGCAGCGTGGAGCGCGTGGCCCTGCGCCAGGGCTGCCAGGGCGCCGTGGTCTACGTGCGCAACATCCGGGCCTACTACATCGCCTACAGTTTAAGCTGGGACATCCACCAGCGCCGGGTCATGGCGGGCCAGAACGTCCCCGTTCAGCCGGCCTCGGCCCAGTCGACCAATCAGACGGCCGGGCAGACCACCGGGCAGCCCTAGCGCCGCACCTGGAAGCCGTCGAAGGTTTCCGGCAGGTCGGTGATTTCCGCCTCCACGCGCGCCACGCGGCTGGAGGGCGGCCCTTCGTGCAACAGTTCGCGGAAGCGCCCCAGCAGGGCCGCGCTGCGCTCTGTGTCGTCCGGGCCTTGCGCCTGCCCCGCCACGGAGCCGTCGGGCAGGTTGCGCACCCAGCCGCGCAGGCCAAGGCCCTGGGCGGTCAGCTGGGTCCAGCCCCGGAACCATACGTGCTGCACCAGACCGGTGACGCGGAACGTGAGGGTGCGCATGGGTTTCTCCTTGCTTTGGCCCATACACCGGGCGAGGCCTTCGGGCAACGGTGATTGCGCTTGGCCGGACAGACTGCTACCGCTAGCGCAACGCGCCTTTGCGCCACCTCAAACCGCCGGAGCCCCCATGGCCGCACCACGCCTCGTCCTTTCCCTGGCCCTGTGCCTCGTTCTTGCCGCCCTGTGCCCTGCCCGGGCCGATGAGCTGACCCCGCAGAAGCAAGCCGACATCAAGCGGCTGCTGGAAGTCTCCGGCGGTGCGGCCTTGAGCAAGCAGATGCCCGCCGCCATCACGCGGCAGGTGGTGCTGGGCTTGAAGCAGAAGCGGCCGGACATTCCGGCGCAGTCGCTGGCCGTGGTGGAACGGGAGGTGATGGCGGTGATGAAGGAGAAGCTGGACGGGCCCGGCGGCATGCTGGACCGCATCATCCCGCTGTACGCCAAGACCTTCACGCATCAGGAAATCATCGACGTGCTGGCCTTCTACGAATCGCCCGCGGGCAGGAAGGCCGCGGCGGCGCTGCCCGGACTCATGCGCGAGGGGCAGAAGATCGGCGAGGAGCTGGCCAAGGAGATCGGGCCGGAGCTCAAGCGCAGGCTGACCGAGGCGCTTTCCAAGGAAGGCGTGGTGCTGGACCGGCTGCCGGATTAGGGG
>CAYUOW010000056.1:0-17827 GCA_964446455.1 uncultured Desulfocurvus sp. | reverse complement strand
GAGGGGCTCTTCGACATCGAGGGCGTGGACGAGTACAAGCCCGGCGTTGCCAGCCGCGAGGACGTGGAGCGCACGCACTTCTGCTTCCCGGAGCTGGAGGCCGTGGCCACGCGTTCGCACCTGGTGGCCGCGGGCGGCTGCATAACCGCGGCCGACCTGGTGATGCAGGGCCGGGCGAAGAAGGCCTTCGCCCTGGTGCGCCCGCCGGGCCACCACGCCATGAAGGTGGTCCACGGCTCGCGCGGGTTCTGCAACATCAACATCGAAGCCGTGATGATCGAGCACCTGCGCGAGAACCACGGCAAGCGGCGCATCGCCGTGGTCGATACCGACTGCCACCACGGCGACGGCACCCAGGACATCTACTGGCACGACCCGGACGTGCTGTTCATCAGCCTGCATCAGGACGGCCGCACACTCTATCCCGGCACGGGCTTCCCCAAGGACTGCGGCGGGCCGAAGGCGCTGGGCCGCACCATCAACATCCCGCTGCCCCCGGGCACCAGCGACGAAGGCTACATGATGGCCATGGAGCGCGTGGTCATGCCCATCCTCAAGGACTTCGGGGCCGAGGTGGTCATCAACTCCGCGGGGCAGGACAACCACTTCACCGATCCCATCACCAACATGAACCTGACGGCGCAGGGCTATGCGCACCTTACCGAGCTTTTGCAGGCGGATCTCGCCGTGCTGGAGGGGGGCTACTCCATCCAGGGCGCGCTGCCCTACGTGAACCTGGGCATCTGCCTGTCCATGGCCGGGCTGGACTACTCCGGCGTGCGTGAGCCGGGCTTCGACGCCGTGCGCCACAGCCAGCGCCCGCAGATCGCCGAATACCTGGCCAAGCTGTGCGACACCCTGCCCGAATTGTACTTCAACCCGCCGCACCTGGCCGAGGCCATGCAGGACGGGAAGATCGAGGACATCGGCGGCGACAGCTGGTTCGTGCGCCACAAGGACATCTACTACGATACCGACGGGATATCAGAGGCCCAGACCGAGTCGCTGCTTTTGTGCGACTCCTGCCGGGGGCTCCTGAAGGTTTTGAGCCGCTCCACCAAGAACCCGGACTGCCTGGGCGTGGAGATTCCCGTGGACGCCTGCCCCTCCTGCCGCGAAAAGGGCCTGGCCCTGTACGACGAGGCCCAGGCCAAGGAAGGCTACCGCTACACCCAGCTCATCAACAGGGCGGACAAGCAGTACCTGCGCCACGGGTTTTGACTGAAGAAGCGGCCTGATCGGGAGCGGTCAGGCTAAGGAGAGGGACAACGTCCAGGGACCGTGACCAGCCGCACCCCCCGCGGCCTTGCGGCAAGCCAGGCGCAACAGGGGAGGGGATTGCAGATGAAGACCAGAGCGTTGATCAGCATGGCCGCCGCCGCGGGCCTTGCGCTGCTGTTGGCCGCAGGCGCCGCCCAGGCCGCAACGGTGAGCGTGGACGACAACCTGGGCCGTATCGAGCGCATCCTGGACGATGTGGACAGGGCCAAGGAGATCATCACCGGCAGGCCCAGCGGCTCCACGGACGTGGCCCGCGCGCAGGAACGCCTGCGTGCCCGCGAGGCCGACCTGGAGCGCGCCCGCGTGGACGCCATGGCCTCCGCCGCCGGCGTCTCGCGCGACAGGGTCATTTCCCTGCGCGCCCAGGGCCGCAGCTGGGGCTCCATCGCCCACGACCTGGGCGTGAGCCCGCGCGTGGTGGGCATAGACGGCCGCCACGGCGACGACGAGCAGGGCGGCAAGTATTGGAACAACAAGGGCAAGCACAAGGGCTGGAAGAACGGCATGCCTCCGGGCCAGGCCAAGAAGCGGGGCAACGACGACTAGCCGCGCTGCGTTTGAAAGCAAAAGGCCGGAGCCCAGCAGGGTTCCGGCCTTTTTTGCGTTTCCGGTCAGCCCAGCTCGAAGCTGGTGACGCCGAACTCGCGGGAGAGGTCGTATTCCGGCGCGTCGCCCAGGTACATGCGGCCGGTCTGGAAAACCACGCGCATGCCGTGGGCCTCGGCCAGGCGCACGGCCGCCGGGTTGCTGGCTGGCGTGTCGAAGTACACCGGGCCCGCGGGGGCGGAGGCCAGCAGGCCGTGCAGCAGGCTGTGGGCCGCGGCTTCGTCATCGGCGAACAGCGGGCCGATCTTGGCGCCCGTGACGCAGGGTCGCACCACACCGTAGCCCGCCAGGTGCCCGCCGTGCATGATGCCGAGGGCCACGTGGCCGGGCAGGGCCAGCCAGGCCTTGAGAAAGGCCTCGCGCCGGGCCGGGAAGCACTGCGCGTCGTAGGCCAGCACCTCCTCGAAGGGCGTTTGCGAGAGCGGGTGCAGGCCCGGAGGCATCTCGCCGCCGGGCTGGCCTTCGTAGCGGCTGCTGATGCGCGCCAGCTGGAAGCCGTCCTTGCGGTAGGTCTCCACCTGGCCCAGCACGGCATCCAGGCCGATGCAGGGCGTGTGCAGGGTGTTGATGGCCTCCTTCCAGAGGCGCAGGCCATAGCCCCGGCCGCGCAGCTCCTGCTGCACGATATACAGGCCGATGAAGCCGAAGGCCGGCTTCTGGCTTTTCTGGCCGTTTGGGCCGTGGGCCTCGTAGCGCACGGCGGAGATGCTCGCCGCCATCTTGCCGTTCAAGAGGCCGAGAAAGAAGCCGTCCGGATCCGCCGCCCAGAAGGCCTCGGCGTCGCACAGGCCGGGGTTCCAGCCCTCGGCGGCGGCCTTGTCCAGGGCGAGGTCCAGCTCCGGCCGCTCCATGCGGCGGATGACGTAGCCGTCCATCCCGGTCGCGGTGCCTGCCACCTGGTCCCTCGGAGTGTTGGGCGCGCTCATGCTGGCCTCCTCGCTTCGGCTGTTTCGGTTACGGGGCCGGGGCAAGCCCCTGGCGCACCAGGCCGCTCAAGGCGCGGCTTGCGGCCTGCGGGTCCGGGGCGGAGCAGATGGCCGAAACCACGGCCAGACCCTGGGCTCCGCAGCGCAGCACGCTGGCCGCGTTGTCCGGGCCGATGCCGCCGATGGCCACCAGCGGTCGCCTCGTGCCCGCGTCCACCTCGGCCCTGGCCTGGCCAAGGCCCGCCAGGCCCCAGCCGGGCCCGGCGTCGGTTTTGGTGGGGGTCTGGAAGATGGGCGACAGGCCGTAGTAGTCCACCAGCCCGGGCGGCAGGCTCTCGGCCTCGCGCAGCTGGTCCATGGTCTCCACGGAAAGGCCCAGAATGGCCTGCGGGCCGAGCAGGCGCCTGGCCTCGGCCACGGGCATGTCGTTCTGGCCCACGTGGGCGCCCTGGGCGCCGATGGCCAGGGCCACATCCAGGCGGTCGTTGATGATCAACGGCACGCCAAGGGGAGCGAGCAGGGCCAGAAGCGCCCGACCCAGGTCCACGAACGCTCGCGTATCGGCCTTTTTCTCGCGCAGCTGCACCACGTTCACGCCCCCGGCGACCGCCTGGGCCACCACGTCCAGAAGCGGGCGGCCCAGGCACAGGTCCCGGTCGGTGACGAGATACAGGCCGTAGTCGATGCTTCCCCGCACGCCTAGCGCACCACCTTGATGCGGTCGGTCACGTCCTGGGCCTTCATGTTGTACAGGGCGTCGTAGAGGTGCAGCTGCAGGGTGCCGGGGCCGCTGGCCTTGGCCTCAGCCATTTCCCCCGCGATCTTCATGGTGATGGAGGCGTGCAGGGCGGCCTCCAGTGGGTTCTTGTTCACCGCGGCAAAGGCGGCGCAAATGGCCGTGGCCGTGCAGCCCAGGCCGGTCACGCGCGGCATGAGCGCGCTGCCGCCCAGCACCCGCACCTTGGCCCCGCTCTCGGTGACCAGGTCGGTTTCGCCGCTGACCACCACGGCGCAGGCGTGCTTCATGGACAGGGTGCGCGCGGCGGTGCCCGCGGCGTCGCTCTTGGCGGTGGAGTCCACCCCGCGCGCGGCGCTGCCCGCGTCGCCCGCCAGGGTCATGATCTCCGAGGCGTTGCCCCGGATGATGAAGGGCCGGTGCGCGCCCAGAAGCGCCAGGGGGGTGACGGTACGCAGCATGCTCGCGCCCGCGCCCACGGGGTCCAGCACCACGGGCACGCCCGCCTCGTCGGCCGCGGTCCAGGCGGGCTCCATGGCGGCCAGGTATTCCGGGGCCACGGTGCCCAGGTTGATGACCAGGGCGCCGGAAATGGCCACCAGCTCGGCCATCTCCTCCACCGCGTGGCTCATGATGGGCGAGGCGCCCAGGGCCAGCAGGGCGTTGGCCGTGGTGTTGGTCACCACGTAGTTGGTGATGGACAGGACGACGGGATTCTTGGCGCGGATGGCCTCGATGTCGCGGTATACCTTGTCGGCGTCGGTCATTGGGGTGCCCTCCCAGGCGGGTTCTTGTCCTTCCTGATTCTCTGCTTGGCCCCGGCTTGTCAAGCCGGGGAGGGTTGAAATCGCCGGGGCGCAAGCCTACAGTCCCCGGACAGAGAAACACAAAGGAGACCCCCCTCATGCCCCAGTTCGCCGACCGTGTGGCCAAGGCCCAGCGTTCCTTCATCCGCGAGATCCTGAAAGTCACGGCCGACCCGTCGGTGATCTCCTTTGCGGGCGGGCTGCCCAACCCGGCCTCGTTCCCGGTGCCGGAAATCGCCGCCGCCGCGGCCAAGGTCCTGTACGAGTCCGGCCCCAGCGCCCTGCAGTACTCCACCACCGAGGGCTACAAGCCCCTGCGCGAGTGGATCGCCAAACGCTACCAGGACAAGAAGGGCATGGACGTGCAGCCCGAGGACATCCTCATCACCACGGGTTCCCAGCAGGCCCTCGACCTGGTGGCCAAGGTGGCCATCAACGCGGGCGATACCGTGGTCATGGAAAAGCCGGGCTACCTGGGGGCCATCCAGGCCTTCACCATCTTCCGTCCCAAGTGGCGCAGCGTGCCCCTGGAGAACGACGGCCCGGACCTGGCCGCGCTGGAAAAGGCCGTGGAGGGCGCCAAGCTCTTCTACGCCGTCACCAGCTTCCAGAACCCGTCGGGTCTGTCGTACTCTGAGGAAAAGCGCGCCCAGGTGGCGGAGATCCTCTCGCGCCACAAGATCTTCTTCCTGGAGGACGACCCCTACGGCGAACTGCGCTTCAAGGGCCGGGCCCTGCCCCCGGTGTTCAAGCAGCGGCCGCAGAACTCCATGCTGCTCGGCACCTTCTCCAAGGTGGCCGCGCCGGGCTTCCGCCTGGGCTGGATCGTGGCGCGCGGGGAGATAATGGAACGCCTGGTCATCGCCAAGCAGGCGGCCGACCTGCACACCGGGTCGCTGGACCAGATGATCGTGCACCAGTTCCTGGCCGACAACGACTTCGAGGCCCACGTGGCGCGCATCAGCAAGCTGTACGGCGACCAGTGCCGCACCATGCAGGCGGCCATCGCCAAGTACTTCCCCAAGAACGTCCACGTCACCGACCCTGACGGCGGCATGTTCCTCTGGGTCACGTTGCCCGAAGGGCTTTCGGCCACGGAGCTTTTGAAGCGCTCCGTCGAGTGCAAGGTGGCCTTTGTGCCCGGCGCGGCCTTCTTTGTGGACGGCACGGGCGAGAACACCCTGCGCCTCAATTATTCCAACGCCGACGCCGCCACCATCGACGAAGGCATCAAGCGCCTGGCGAACTGCCTGGAGGCCTGCATGGCCGGCGGCGGCCAGGCCTGCAAGGGAGCATGAACCAGGCCCGCACGCCGTTCTTCGCGCGCCTGGCCCTCTGGGTCCGGCTGCGTCGCATGGCCCAGGCGGCAGTCTGGGCCTACAAGGCCCGCTCGCTCTTCGTCATCCTGGGGGTGGGCTTCGGCGTGGCCTCGCTCACGCTCATCGTCACCGCCGTGGACGGGGCCGAGCGCAAGGCCGTGGAGCTGGTGGAGTGGTTCGGGCCGGACGCCGCGCTGGTCTTTGGCGGCAATTTCAAGAAGCAGGCGGTGGGCATGCGCACCAACACGCTCACCCAGGACGACATCCGGGGCATCGCCCAGTCCCTGCCCGGCGTGTCCATGGTGGTGCCCATGCGCGCCCGGCAGGACATCCCCATGCGCTACCAGGACAGGAACCTGCCCGGCAGCCTGGTGGTGGGCGCCACGGAGAACTATGCCGAGGCCTGGAACTGGCCCCTGGTGGAGGGGCGCGACCTCTCGGAGGAGGACGTGCGCCTGGGCGCGCGCGTGGCCCTTCTGGGCGACAAGCCCGCCCGCGAGCTCTTCGGAGACCAGTCGCCCGTGGGGCGCACCTTCCAGGTGGGCAAGTTCCAGGTGCAGGTCATCGGGCGGCTCAAGTACCGCGGGGCCTCCGGCGGCGGCGGCGACGTGGACGACCGCATCATCATCCCCATCAGCACCCTCACCAGCCGCTTCAACCTGGACCGCAAGTACTTCCGCGCCATGCGCATCAAGTTCCTGGAGCCCCAGCGCATGGGCGACCACGTGGAGAACCTGCGGGCCTTCCTGCGCATGAGCCACAACCTGGCCCCCACCCAGGACGACGACTTCTCCATCATCACGGCGGACGAGATCCTGAAGTTCCTGTCCGCCTTCAAGGGCGGGCTGGTGGCCTTTCTGGGCGTCACGGCCGCGGCGTCCATGTCCGTGGGCGGCTTTGTCTTGGCCAACCTCTTTTCCATCAGCGTGAGCGAAAGAAGCCGCGAGATCGGGCTGAAAAAGGCCCTGGGCGCCACGCAGAACGCCATCCTGACGCAGTTTCTGCTGGAGGCGGCCATGCTGACGGCCGTGGGCGGCCTGGTGGGATTGGGGCTGGGGCTGGGGCTCGGGCAGCTGCTTACCCGGTTGGGCATGCTGCAGATCCTCTTCTCGTGGAAGGTCTTCTTCCTGTCGCTCTCAAGTGCGCTCATCATCGGGCTGGTGTTCGGCATCAAGCCCGCGCGCGCCGCGGCCAAGCTCGACCCCATCGCCGCCCTCCGCGGCGATGCGTAAGCCCGACGCGTACGCCCGGCTACTCCGACTGGAATTCCAGGCAGAGGATGAAGGGCGAGCCCTCGGCGTTGTAGAAGCGGGCGGAAATGGTGCTGACCATGAGCTTCATGTAGGGCGAGATCTGCACCGGCAGCACGTACTTGTCGAAGCCGCTCTTGAGGTGCAGCACGTCCTCGCGGATGCCGTGGTCCGCGCCGCGGCCCTTTTCCGGCCCCAGCAGCGGGCTGTCCACCCCCAGGCTGCGCTTGAAGACGCGCGGGATGAGCTGGATGCCGTCGTCCGTGAGCACATAGGCGCAGACCAGGCTTTCCTCGGCCGCCACCATGCGCTCGCACGCGGCGGCGAAATCGTGCTCGCGCGTGTCGGCCATCTTGTAGGCCACCTTCTTGAGCACCTTGTGGAAGTCCTCGTAGCGCTTGCGCTTGGCCGCCACGCTGGCCTGTGCGCTCTCGCGGTAGCGGCGGTTTATCTCCTCCACCTTCAGCTGGAAGGCGCGGATGGGGTCGCGCTCGGCGGCATCCTTGTCCTTGGTGTAGTAGTAGCCCTGCTGGTGAATGACGTTCCACTCGAGCAGGCGCAGGGCCTCGTCCTCGGACTCCACGCTTTTGGCCAGCAGCACGCTGCCCAGGCGGTCGGCCAGGCGCGAGAGCGACTGCACCATGTCGCGCTTGAACTCCTGCCCGTCCACGTCGGTGAACAGCGGGCGGTCGAACTTGATGAAGTCCGGCTTGAGGGCGAAGAGCTCCTCGGCCGGCATGCTCATGCCGCCGCACAGGTCCACGGAAAGGCCGAAGCCGCGCTCGCGGTAGTAGAGCATGAAGCGGGCCACGTCGGGCGAGTTCAGGTAGGGCCGCTCCAGCTCGATGACCACGCGTTTGCCGGGAATGTTCAGGGCCTGGCACATGGCGTCCAGGTGGCCGAGCTTGGTGGCGGCGGAAAGCGCGCCGCCGTCGGTGTTCAGGAACAGCATCATCTGCGGGTGCCGCTCAAAGATGGGGCGGAAGGCTTCCAGGGCCTTGCGGCGGCACAGGCGGCACAGCTGCAGGCGGGTTTCCGGGTCCCAGTTCTGGCCGAAGAGGTCGTGGGCGTCCATGCGCGCGCCGGTATCGGAAATGGAGCGGGAAAAGGCCTCGAAGCCGAGGATGTTTCTGGCCCGCACCGAGACCACGGGCTGGAAGAAAACCGAGATGCTTTCGCTTTCAAGCACCCCCTGAATCTCTGTCTTGTCCAGGGCGGAAAGGGGGCGTTGGGCTGCGGCTTGAGGCATACGACGGCTCCCTTGGGAATTTGGTAGAGGTAAGGGACTTCTTACTTTGAAAAATAAGTATAGTTAAAAACCACGGCCCAGACAAGTGAAATGGCCGGGGGCAAGAGCTCACACGCCGAAAGAACCTGTACATTCCTGTATTCGTCGGGTAATGTCAGGAATTGAGTGGTGAAGTGACGCGTGTGGTCGGGTGCGGACCTGCTGCGTACCAATGGTGAGAGGAGCGTCTGGGCATGGGCCGAGCCGAATACGTGCCGGAAGTCATCGACATTCTGGCCGTGGATGACGAGCAGGTGAATCTGCTCTTGCTCACGGGGCTGTTGCGCCGGGAAGGGGTGAACATCGTTACCGCGCGCAGCGGGTACGAGGCGCTCAAGCTTCTCGACAAGCACGACTTCGCCCTCATCCTGCTCGACGTCATGATGCCCGGCCTGGACGGCTTCACCACGGCCGAGCGCATCCGCGCCGAGGAACCCACCCGGCACATCCCCATCATCTTCATCACAGCCATCAGCAAAGAGCAGCGCCACGTGTTCAAGGGCTACGAAGCCGGCGCCGTGGACTACCTCATCAAGCCCTTCGAGCACGAGATCCTGAAGAACAAAGTCCAGGTCTTCGTGGACATGCACCGCCAGCGCCTGGCCGTGCAGCGCGCCAGCGAGGCCCTGGCCAAGACGGTCGACGAGCTGCGCAGCTCCTCCAAGGCCCTGACCGACAGCCGCGCCCGCTACCAAAGCCTGTTCACCTCCATGTTCAACGGCTTCGCCCTGCTTTCCTACGGCACCGGGCCGGTGATGGAGCTGGCCCAGGCCCGTGTGCTGGAGATCAACCCGGCCATGGAGCAGATCATGAACCGCCCGCGCGAGGCCCTGCTGGACCGCATGGTGGGCGACATCCTGCCCAACCTGGAAGGCTACCTGCGCGACTTTGCGGCCGAGGTGGTCCGCTCCGGCAAGAGCGGCCTCATCGAGAGCTACCTGGCGGACATCAAGCGCTGGCTGCGCATCCAGGCCTATGTGCCCGGCCCGGGCCTGCTCGCCATGGTGGCCGAGGACATCACCGCGCGCCGCAAGGCCGAGGAGACCATCCAGGAGCGCACCTTCCAGGACCCGCTCACGGGCCTGGCCAACCGCGCCCTGTTCATGGACCGCCTGGAGCAGTCCATGGAGCGCTCGCGCCGCAGGCTGAACTACCTATACGCCGTGCTTTTCCTCGACCTGGACCGCTTCAAGCCCATCAACAGCAGCCTGGGCCACGCCGCGGGCGACAAGGTGCTGCGCGCCGTGGCCGAGAAGATCAAGGGTGTGGCGCGCGGACTGGATACGGTCGCCCGTTGCGGGGCCGACGAGTTCGCCCTGATCCTGGAGGAGCTGAAGACCCCGAGCGAGGCCCTGCACGTGGCCCGGCGCATCTGCGCCGAACTGGCCCGGCCCATGGATGTGGATGGGCACGCCCTGCATTTTTCCGCCAGCATCGGCGTTGTGCTTGGCCCGGCGGACTACGCCCAGCCGGAAGAACTGCTGCAGGACGCGGGCATCGCCATGGAGCACGCCCGGGCGCTCGGCGGCGGCAAGGTCAAGGTCTTCAAATGGGCCATGCGCACCCGCGCCCAGTATGCGCTGAACGTGAACCAGAGCCTGCACCACGCCCTGGACCGCCAGCAGTTCCGCCTGCACTATCAGCCCATCTTCAACCTGAAGGACAACTCCCTCGCCGGGTTCGAGGCCCTGATCCGCTGGCAGGTGGACGGCCGCCTGGTGCCGCCGAACGACTTCATCCCCCACGCGGAGCAGACCGGCATCATCGTGCCCATCGGCCAGTGGGCCATTGCCGAGGCCTGCGAAAAGGCCGCCCAGTGGGAGGAGCGCTTCGCCCTGCCCAAGAGCTTCACCGTGGCGGTGAACCTTTCGGCCAAGCAGTTCGCCCAGCCGGACCTGGTGCGCCAGCTTACCCGCGCCCTGGAAGACAACCGCCTGGACCCGCAGCGCCTCAAGCTCGAGATCACCGAGACCCTGGTGATGCAGAACCCGGAAAGCGTGGTGCACAAGCTGCGCGGCCTGCGCGAAATGGGCGTCAAGGTCAGCATCGACGACTTCGGCACCGGCTACTCGTCGCTTTCCTACCTGCGCCGCTTCCCCATCAACACGCTCAAGGTCGACCGCAGCTTCGTGTCCGACCTGGACGCCTTCGAGAACCTGATCATCGTGCGCACCATCGTCAGCCTGGCCCACAACCTGGGCTTCGACGTTGTTGCCGAGGGCATCGAGACCGAACGCCAGCGCGACTTCCTGGCCGAGCTCAACTGCGAGTACGGCCAGGGCTTCCTGTTCTCCCAGCCCCTGGCCGAGGAAAAGGCCCTGGAACTGCTCCAGGTCTGCTGCCCGCGCAGGGCGGGTGCCTAGCGTGCCGCACTGGCCGCACAGCTGGCGGCAAAAGGCCGACAGCCTCCACGGAATGCTCATGGGCCTTGTGGCCCTGACGCTTCTGCCCATGCTGGCCCTTTCCCTGTTCAGCCACATGCGCGACCGCGCCCTGGAGCGCGAGGCCGCAGTGGCCGACGCCGCCCGCGCCGCAAGCCTCGTGGCCCGTGCCCTGGGACAGGAGACCACCAACGCCCGCACCTTTCTGGAACTTCTGGCCGCCAACCCGCTGGTGACCGGCTGTGTGCCCGCCACCTGCCAGCCCGTGCTGGCCGACTTCGCCCGCGTGGCCGTGCACTACAAGAACCTCATCCTCGTCCGGCCCGACGGCACCGTGGTGGCCGCGGCCCGGCCCCTGCCCCAGGGCGCAAGCCTGGCCGACGACCAGGCCGTGGCCGGAGCCCTGCAGGGGCAAAGCTTCGCCGTGGGGGTCTCCTCCGGCGGCCTGGAGGGCATCGGGGAGGGCGCGGTGGTGAGCTACGCCTCGCCCGTGCAGGACAAGGGCGGCAGCATCCGCATGGTGCTGGTGGCCCACCTCTCCGTGTCCGAGGCGGCCAAGATCTTCGAGGAAGCCGCGCTGCCCCAGGGCACCACCCTGGTGTTGGCCAGCCAAAGCGGCCGCATCATCTACCGCCTGCCCGAGGCCCCGCGCTACACCGGGGCCAAGCTGCCCGAGGAACAGGCCAGCATGATCCGCTCCGGCATGGAGATGAGCGGCTGGGGCGTGGGCATCGACGGGGTGGAGCGCTATTACGTCATGAAGCGGCTGGACATCTGCCGCGACGAGGTCTGCTACGTGCGCGTGGGCATCCCTCGCGATGCCGTGTACGCGGCCAGCGCCGCCAAGCTCACGCGGCACCTTCTGGGCCTTTGCGGCATCGTGGTGCTGGTGCTGGTCCTTTCCCGCGCCTGGGCCCGCCGCCGCATCCTGGAGCCCTCGGCCCGGCTCATGGAGACCGTGCGCGCCCTGCACGCCGGAGACTACAGCGCCCGCACGGGCTTCTCCGTGCAGAAGGGCGAGTTGGGCGAGCTCGGCCGCGCCCTGGACCATATGGCCGAGGCCCTGGAGCGCCACAAGGCCCTGCAGGAGGAAGCGCGCCGCGCCCTGTTCGAGAGCGAGGAGCGCCTGCGGGCCATCTTCAATGCCTCCAGCGACGGCGTGCTCCTGCTGGTGCCCGATGGCCAGGTGCTGGCCCTGAACGAGAGCGCGGCCATGCGGCGCGGCAAGACCCCGGAAGAACTCACCGGCCAGAACATCCTGGACTTCATTCCCGGTTACGTGCGCAACGGCCGCCGCCAGCGCTACGAGGAAGTGGTGCAGACCGGGCAGCCCATGCGCTTCGAGGAGGAGCGCGAGGGCCGCACCTATGCCATTCGCCTGCACCCTGTGCGCAACGAGGCCGGGGAGATCGTCCAGATCGCCAGCTTCTCGCGCGACATCACCGAACGCAAACTTTCCGAGCGGGCGCTGCTTTCCGCCAAGGAGGCGGCCGAGTCCGCAAGCCAGGCCAAGAGCGCGTTTTTGGCCAACATGAGCCACGAGCTACGCACGCCGCTGAACGGGCTGCTGGGCATGCTCCAGCTCCTGCATGAGACCACCGGGCCGGAGGAGCAACGCGAGTATCTCTCCTGGGCCACCCAGTCGGCCCAGCACATCACCAGCCTGGTGAACGACATTCTGGACTATGCCGCCCTGGGCAGCGGGCAGACGCGCATCGAGATGCGGCCCTTCCGCCTGGGCGAGGTGTTGCGGCCCCTGGAGGTGGAATACTCCCCCCAGGCCCAGGCCAAGGGCCTGAGCTTCGCCCTCATGGCCGCACCGGAACTGGCCGAACTTTCCCTGCAGGGCGACCCCGTGCACCTGACCCTGCTTCTGCGGCACCTGCTGGACAACGCCATCAAGTTTACCCAGCGCGGCGGGGTGAGCCTGAGCGCCCAGGCCACCTGCCAGGACGAGGCCACCTGCACCCTGCGCATCAGCGTGGCGGACACAGGCATAGGCATCGCGGCGGAGTTCGCGGCCCGCGTGTTCGAGCCCTTCACCCAGGCCGAGGCCCCGCTGACCAAGAGCTTCGCGGGCACGGGCCTGGGCCTGGCCATCGCGCGGGAGCTGGCCCGGCGCATGGGCGGCAGTCTGACGGTGCAAAGTTCCCCGGGCGAGGGCAGCACCTTCTCCCTGTGCCTGAGCTTCCAGCCCACGGGCAGGCAGCCCCTGTCTTCACCGGCCTGAAGCGGCCTTCCCGGCCTTGCCTCCCGGGCGCGGATGCGTTAGGCAAGCGCATATTTTTGCACGTGCCGACCCGGATGCCGCTGGCCCGGAGCCGGTCAGGGGCCCCATGCGCTACCTCGGCATCTTCCTCGTCTGCCTCGCTTCCATCGCGTTCGAGATCTTTCTCGTGCGCCACTTCGCCATCACCAACTGGAGCGAGTACGGCTACTGGGTCATCTCCATGGCCATGGCCGGCTATTCCGTCAGCGGCGTGGTGCTCTGCCTTTTCGGCAAGGCCTTTGAGCGCCGGCAGGCCGCGCTGTTCTACGCCTTGCCCACGGCCATGCTGCTCCTGTCCGCCCTGGGCTACGCGGCGCTGGGCCTCATCCCCTTCAATCCGCTGGAACTGCAGAACGAGGAGCTCTTCGCCGGGCAGCTCATAAACATCGGCAAGTATTACCTGGCCCTGTTCCCCTTCTTTTTCGCCTCGGGCCTGTATGTGGGGCTCTCGTTCCTGGCCCGGCAGGAGGACATCCCCAAGGTCTACATGGCCGACCTCATCGGCGCGGGCCTGGGCGCGGCGGCTCTGCTCGCCTGCCTGGCCTTTGTGCCGCCCTTTCTGGCTCCGCTGCTGCTTCTGCCGCCCTTGGCCCTGGCCGCCCTCACCAGCCTGCCCGGACAAAAAACAGCCGCCCGCCTGGGCTTCGGCGCGTTAACCCTGTGTGCCTGCGGCCTGGCCGCGTTCGTTGTCGTGGCGCACAACAACGCCGCCTTCAGCCAGTACAAGCCCGTGTCCGTGGCCATGAACGTGGAGGACAACCGCCTCGTGGCCGAGGTGAAAAGCCCGCGCGGCTACTACATGCTGCTGGAGAACTACATCGAGCGGCACGACCCGGACCTTTCCAACAACTACGAGCTCCTCGGCGCCGGTGGCCCGCCCCCGGCGCTTGGCCTGTACCGCGACGGCGAGCGCCTGGCAGCACTGCCGCGCGAGGGCGCGTACGACACCGGCTACATCAAGGCCAGCCTGGACTGCCTGCCCTACCTGCTGCGCAAGCAGGAGCGCGTGCTGCTGGCCGGCGGGCGCGGCGGCTTCCGCCTGCGCGAGGCCCTGGAGCTGGGCGCGCGCCAGGTGGACACGGTGGAGAGCGACCCGGTGCTGCACGCGCTGCTGCTGTCCCATGGGCCCAGCGCCCCGCCCACGGGCTGGTCCGTGCGCCTGCCCCTGTCCGAGTCGCCAGCCGAGGCCTTGCAGGGCCTGGACAACGCCTCCGAGGGCGCTGACGACGTCGCGGAAGCGGTCGTCGCAGACGTGGACAAGGCTTCAGCCCAGCCCGCGAAGCCCGCCGCAAAGGCAGGCAAGAGCAAGAAGCCTGCGCCCGCAGCCAGGAAAGCTCCCGCAGCCGCCCCGGCCGCAGCTTTTGTCGCCGGGCACGATGCGCCCACGGGCCACGCCTCCACTCCGCGCCTGGGCTCGCCCCTGGTGCTGGCGGGCCGCGCGGCCAAGCCCTACAGCCTCATCGACATCTCGCCGGAGTTTTTGGACCAGGGCCAGGCCAACAAGTACGTGCTCACGGCCGAGGGCATCGCCCGGCTCCTGCAGTCGCTCGACGCGGGCGGCCTGCTCTCCCTGCCCATGGGCATAGGCGAGCTGCCCGTGTACGCGCTGAAGGCCGCCACCACCGTGCGCGCCGGGCTGCTGCTGGCGGGCGTGAAGGAGCCCGCGAAGCACATCATCGTGCTGCGCAGCGCCTTCACCGCGCGCATCCTGGCCTCGCACAAGCCCTTCAGCGAGGCCGACATCGCGGCCGTGCGCGCCTTCGCGGCGGAGCGCAGCTTCGACACGCCCTATTTTCCCGGCATCGACCCGAAGAAAGTTGAGGTCTACAACGATCTGCCGCCGGTGTCCTTTGAGAACGTGACCTCCGACGCCCTGGCGGGCGATGACGCCTTCACCGCGCGCGATGCCCTGATGGACGATCTGGTGGCCTACCTGCGCGATGGCAAAACCGATTCCTCGGCCTTCCGCTTCTTCAACCTGGCGCCCAGCACCCAGGACCGCCCCTTCTTCCACGAGATTCTGCGCCTGGACCGCATCCCCGAAGTGCTCTCGCGCATCGAGGTGCTGCCGCGCCAGGAGATCGGCTACCTCGTCAACGTGGCCGTGCTGGCCCAGGCCGCGGCCTTCGCGCTCATCGTGTTCCTGCTGCCCCTGGCCAAGCGCCGGGGCCTGGGCGGCATCAGCACCAAAAACATCCTCGCGGGCTTCGGCTACTTCGTCTGCCTGGGCCTGGGCTTCCTGTTCATCGAGATCGTGCTCATCGAGCGCCTGACCTTCTTCCTGAACGACCCGGCCCAGGCCTTCGCCCTGGTGCTTTCGGCCATGCTCATCGCCTCCGGCCTGGGCAGCGCCTTCTCCTCGCGCTTCGTGCCCCGGCCGCGCGCGGGCATACGCCTGGCCTGCGGCATTGCCGCAACCCTGGCCGCCGCCCTGGGCCTGCTGCTGCCGCGCCTGCTGGACCTCGCCCTGGCCTGGCCCGACCCGGCCAAGGCCGCCCTGGCCATCGCCATCGCCGCGCCCTTGGGCTTCTTCATGGGCATGCCCTTCCCGCTGGCGCTGTCCACCTATCGCGGCGCCACCAGCCCCTTCATCCCCTGGGCCTGGAGCGTCAACGGGGCCCTGTCCGTGGTCGCCACGCCGCTGGCCAACATCCTCGCCGTCAGTTTCGGCTATTCCACCGTGTTCGCCGCCTCCCTCGCGCTCTACGGCCTGGCCGCGCTGCTCGCGCCCGACAGGGCAGGGCAGCCGCAGGCGTAGGCTGGGGAAAATCAGGGGCTCCGCCCCTGCACCCCGCCAGAGGGCGCAAGGCCCTCTGGACTCCCGTTGCCGCGTGATGCCCAGCCCGCAAGGCCGGGCAGGACATCACGCGGGATTGTTCCGGGCAGGAACGGCAATGGCGGGCAGGATTCGTTGGACTTGGAGAGGCACGGCTTGGAGGGCGCGGCGGCAGTTTCCTGGGCACCTGCCCCAATCAGGGGAAACACGTTTCGGCCTTCCGGGGTGGCGCAGGAGACTTCCTCTCTCCCGGCACCTCCGCAAAGCAAAGCGCCTGGGCCGAGTTCACTCGGCCCAGGCGCTTTGCTTTGCCCTGCGGGTCCAGGGGGTGCATACCCCCTGGCGGGGTGCAGGGGCAGAGCCCCTGCGCTCTCTACAAAATCCCTAGCGGCACTCGGCTTCCATCAAATCCATCCAGTGATGCAGCACGGCGGCGTGGCAGGTCTCGGCCAGGCCGTAGGTGTGCGCAGGCACGTAGATGGACAGGTCGGCCAGGGTGCGGCTGGCGTTCTCCGGCCGCATGGCGGAGAGCGCCACGGAGCGGATGCCTTTCAGGCGCGCGGTTTCCAGGGCCTTGACCACATTGGGCGAATTGCCGCTGCTGCTGATGGTCACGAGCAGGTCGCCTTCGCGTCCGAACCAGGACAGGGGCTCGGCGAACACGGCCTCGTAGCACACGTCGTTGCCCACGGCGGTCATGAGCGAGGGGTCGGTGAACACCTGGGTGCGCACGCGGGCGTTCTTGGCCAGATCGGCGGAAAAATGGCAGGCCATGGAGGCGCTGGCGCCGTTTCCGGCGAAGTAGACGGTTCCGCAGGCGGTGCGGGTGCCCAGGGCCCAGGCGACCCAGTGGGCGAAGGCCTGTTCCACGTCGATGCGCACGCCGCCGTAGGTGTGGGCTTCGGTGCGCGTCAGCAATCCGGCGATGTCGGTGACGAAATCCTTCCAGGCGCTCATTCTGTCTCCTCGTGTCCGCCCTCGTAGGGGTGTTGGCGGACATTGTTGCCCGTTCCGGCGCTTTTTGCAAGGTCCGGGCCGTTTCCGGGCGGGCGATGCGGGCGCGGTGCGGAACGCAAACGGTACGGATGTTGACAGCGGGCCGCAAGCCCTCTAGGTTTTCCTGCTGTTTCACTGGAGGATTTCCGGCCATGGCCGCACCCATCACGTATCTCATCCCCACCCACGAACGGCACGGTTATCTGCGCCGGGCCCTGGCCTACTACCGGGGCGTGGACGCGGACATCCTGGTGGCGGACTCCAGCGCGCAGGCCCTGCCCGAGGCCGCCGAGCTGCCCGGACGGGTGCACTACCGGCATTTCCCCGGCCAGGGCTACATGCAGAAGCTTTCGCAGGTGGCGCGGCTGGTGGAGACGCCCTTTGTGGTGCTTTGCGCGGACGACGACTTCACGGTGCCGCGCGCTGTGGCGGCCTGCCAATCTTTCCTGGAGCAGCGGCCGGATTATTCCTCGGCCCAGGGCGACTATTTGAACGCGCAGATCGAGCCCGCGGGCATCCATCTGCGGCCCGCGTACCCCCAGGCTCTGGAGGTGCGCGTGGAGGCGGAGCTGGCCACGGAGCGCCTGCTGGAGATCTCCTCGCCCTATGTGCCCGTGTACTATGCGGTGCACCGGACCCAGTCCCTGCGCGACTACGCGCGGCTGGCCGAAGGGCTGGAGAACTACAACCTGCTGGAGATGCTCTTCGCCCTGGTGGCGGCCATCCACGGCAAGCACGCGCGCCTGCCCATGCTCTACGGCGTGCGCGAGGTGGTGCCCAGCGTGGCGGCCAAGGATCCCAAGCGCAGGCATGGCCTGGACAAGGTTTCGACTTTGCCGGAATACGCGGCCGAGTATGGGCGCTTTGTGGCTGCTGCGGCCGGGCTGCTGGCCGAGGGCCAGGGCCTGGCGCTGCCGACGGCGGAACTGGCCGTGCGCGATGCGGTGGCGTTGTTCGCCTCGCGGTATTGCGGGCAGAAGCAGCGGCGCAGCTTCTGGCGCAAACTGCCGAAATATTTGCACCGCCTGAAGAGCAGGGTGACCGGCCGCGACCCCGAAGCCCTGGCCCTGCGCGCCGCGGACGAGCACGCCGTGCGCGAACTGCTTTCCGCCCATGAGGCCAATGAACTGGGCAAGGGCGCGGTGGGGGAGCTTTCGGACATCTTGCTGCGCATGACGCCGGGGGCCAAGGCC
>CAYUOW010000055.1:0-17925 GCA_964446455.1 uncultured Desulfocurvus sp. | reverse complement strand
CCCCGCGCCACCAGAAGGGCCTGGCCACCTGCTGCCACGGCGAGGAGCCCCACGTCGTGGGCTGGCGCTTCATCGCCGAACGCCGGGCCATCAACATGGATGCCAATTGCGGCTGGGCCCAGGGCAAGGCCGACGTGCTCTACGTGGCCGACGCCTTTGCCGTGGTGAAGAAGCTGGTGGAACTCTTGAAGTAGTTCTCCCTGCTCACTCAGGATCATCCGCCGGGATGGGGTTCGCCCTGTCCCGGCTTTTTTGCGCCCGCCGCGCCTGCCGTTCCGTGCCCGGCCCTGCTCCTTGGCGCAGTCATTGACAGCGCCTGCCGCTGCCGCTAGTCCTTGAAACGCTTGGCATCATGCCGGGCACGCAATCGAGCATTACGATTCCTGAAATCCGAAGGAGTAATATATGAGCATCCCCACCCTGGACTGCCGGGGCCTGGCCTGCCCCGGCCCTGTTCTGCGCTGCATGGACTGCCTGGACAGAGACGCGCCCCTGGCCCTCACCGTGCTGCTGGACGACCCCGGCGCGCTGGAGAACGTCTCGCGCCTGCTTTCCGGCAAGGGCTACGCCGTTTCCTCCACCCAGGATTTGAACACCTGGACCCTCACCGCCAGCCGCGACGCGTCCGCCCCGGTCCCGGCCCCGCAGGACCAGCCCGGCTCCGAGGCCGCGCCGCAGGGCAAGACCGTGGCCTTCATCACGGCCGAGGTCATCGGCAAGGGTGACGACGGACTGGGTGGCAAGCTCATGCTGAACTTCCTGGCCACCCTGCCGGAACTGGGCGCGAACCTCTGGCGTATCGTGCTGGTGAACGGCGGGGTGAAGCTGGCCTGCGAGGGCCACCCCTGCCTGGAAAAGCTGGAGGCCCTGGCGAAAAGCGGCGTCAGCATCCTGGTCTGCGGCACCTGCCTGGGCTTCTTCGGCCTCATGGAAAAGAAGAAGGTGGGCGACACCACGAACATGCTCGACGTGGTGACCAGCCTGGGCGCGGCGGGCAAGGTCATTCAGATCTAACCCCCCTGGCGCACACGCAAAAGCGCCGGAGCAGGGATATCCTCCCGCTCCGGCGCTTTCGTGCGTCTGCGATCCGCTAGCCGCTGCAAGGACCGGCACGCGTGGGCTCCGCTCCAATTGGCGGCACCTCGCCGCCTTCGGCCAGTCGACGGCAGGTGTGGTGCAGCTGCAGGCGCATGTCCTCCAGCAGCCTGCGGTCCAGCGGGGGCAGATGGGGCGGGGCGCCGGCAGCCGGGGCTGACGTCCCCTTGGCCAGCCGGTGCAGCAGGGCCGCGAGCTCCACAGGCGCGCACACCGGCGCGCAGTGCCCGCTCATGAGCGCGTGCATCTCAAAGCCCTCGGCCCCGGCGCGGGCGGCCATGGAACGCAAGAGCGGGTTCTTGGCGGGCAGGCAGCTGATGTAGGCACGCTGCGCCACGGGCAGCACCGCGCTGCCCGGGTAGGTCTCGATGAAGGCGGCCAGAGGGAAAGGGCCCAAGCGCTCCTGGAACCACGCGGCGGATTCCGCGCCGATGCCGAAGGTCGGCAGGGGCCAGGGCCGCACCAAACCGCCCTGCTCCGCGTGCTCCAGCAGCATGCGCTCAAACGGCTCTCCGCCCAGTTCCGCAAAAGATTTTCCCGCAAGCGGCAGGACGCCATCCACCAGCACCAGTCGAGACACGGCCTCGGGCAGCACCTCGGCCACGCCGCAGCACACCAGGCCCGCGTAGCTGTGGCCCACCAGCACCACGTCGATGAGCCCCTCGTCGGCGATGTACTGGGCAATGTCACGGATGTGCGCGGCCAGCCCCGCCCCGGCGTCCGGCCTGTGGCGATGATGACCGCAACCGCAGAGCGTGGGCCGGTGGATGGTATGCCCGTGCTCGGACAAGGCCTCGGCCACGCGCTGCCAGACCCAGCTTCCCTGAAACGCCCCGTGCACCAGAACGAAACTCGCCATGCGCCCTCCCGGCTGGTTGCGGCTAACTGAAGCGCCCGTCGGCCCGGCAGCTCTCCGCCGCCTCCATCTTTCCCGCGAACCAGCCGATACGCTCGGCCCGCCAGGAATCAAAGGCCGGCACATAGGGTTTGATGTCCAGCACCGGCGTGCCGTCCAGCACATCCACGTTCAGCAGACGGACCAGGCCCGCGGCCTCGTCCACGCCCGCAAGCTCGAGCACGGAAAGGCCGATGGCGTTGGGCCGCTTGGGCGAGCGCGTGGCGAACACGCCATGGTCGTCCGTGTCCAGGAAGGGCTTCACCAAGAGTTCGAAGCCCTCTATGCGGTGCAGGTGATACAGCACGATGACGTGGGAAAAACCCTCCAGGTCCTTGAGACCCGCCGCGAACTCCGGGGCCACCTCGATGTGTCCGGCCACGCCGCGCGCGCCCACGGGCTGAATGGGCATGCCCGCCACCTCCTTGTGGGGCGAGCGCAGCAGCCCTATGGACCGGTAGGCCACCTGCGTTCCCGCCGTGGCGGCAGGGCCGGGGATGCTCACGCGGCCTCCGGACAGTCAGCGCCCTTGCGGCAGCGCCCGCGGCGTCCCGCCAGGGCCAGGCCTCCGGCCAGGACGAGCAGCGCCGCGCCGGGCAGCGGCCGGGCGGGCAGCAAGGCCACGCCAATGCCGAACAGGAAGATGGGCAGCGGCCGGGTGAGGAACTCGCGCAGGGTGATGCGCTCCATTGTGCCCTCGATGCCGAAGTGCCCGTGCCGGGCATGGCCCAGGCCGACGTCCACCAGGGCAAGCACCGCCACGGCCAACACGATGAGAAGCAGGATTGAGTTTGGCATATCAGCCTCCTGGCTGGGAGAGTACAAGTCCCGTGCCGATGGTCTAGCTACTGATTTTACAGGGCTTCGTGGTTCGCGGACGACAATCCGCCTCCCGCCGCCCTACACTTTTGTAGCCAGTCTGCACTTTTGAAGAACACCGACTGTAGAATCTTCACCTTTAGTCACACGGAAACACTTTTTTGCGTGAAAGCAGAACAAGCAAGACTGATGCTTTTGATATAACCACTCACGCAAGACATACAACATGACACCATTATAATATGAATCCTGTCACGGAAATTCCATATCCGGTGTCTGGCATGCATGTTGCTCACCTCTCTGCTATGAATGCAGGCATGATGACCATCAACAGCGGCGCGGAACAGCAGGTCTTGGAGCTGGCATCGAATCTTGGCGACGACGCGGTGACGAAGCTGCTGGACGCCATGCGCGGGCTGCTGCGGCGGCGCGGGCACGCCGAACCGCTGGAACCGACCGAGCGCCGCCCACGCCCGGCGCGCATGTTCTTCGTGCCCGAGGGCGTGCGCTATCTGGACAGCATGCAGCTGGACTCCCTCACCGCCGCCGTGGACGCCTGGACCGCGGCGGCGCGCACGCCGCAGATCCACGCCTCGCGTCGCCGGCTGCGGCTGGTATATCTCATGCTGCGCCATTCCGGCGCCAAGGTGGGCGAAGTGCTGGCCCTGGACGACACGCGCGACCTGGACTTCACGGCCAGTGAGGTCATAATCCGCAGCGGAGTGGGCGCGGAGGACGGCGCGCAAGGCGAGGAGCCCGGCAACGAACCGGACCGCCACGTGCTTCTGCCGCCGGGCTTCATGGATGAGTTGGCGCGCTTTCTGGACACGCCCGAGGGAGCGGCCATGCGCGGGCGGCTCTTCCGCCTGGACCAGGGCTTCGTGCGGCGCAAGATTTCCGAGCAGGCCGGGCGGGTGCCCTTTTCGCGCGAGCTTTTGAACCCCACGGTGCTGCGGCATTCCCGCGCGGTGGAGCTCCTGCGCCAGGGCGTGCCCCTGCCCGTGGTGCAGCGCATGCTGGGCCACGCCAGCGTGGTGCTCACTTCCGGCTACTATGCCTTTTCCGAGGACGACAGCAGGCGCATCCTCACCCACTACATCCAGAAGGAGCCCGGCATGAAGACCAGCGCCCGCAACACCTTTCTGGGCACGGTAACAAAGGTGCGCGGCGGCGAGCTGCTCACCGAGGTGAGCCTCAAGACCAAAAGCGGCAAGGAGATCGTGGCCGTCATCACCAACGACAGCGCCACGAACCTCGGCATCAGCGAGGGCAAGCACCTGGCCGCCATCGTGAAGGCGCCCTTCGTGCTGCTGGCCAAGGAGCGCGGCCAGACCACCCTGAGCGCCCGCAACCGCTTTCCGGCCACCATCACCAGAATCCACGGCGACGACGTCGCAGTCGAAGTGACGGGCAGGCTGGACGACGGCACCACCATGTGCGCGCTCATCACGGACGAATCCGTGGACTCCCTCTCCCTCAACGTCGGCGACACGGCCTGGTTCTTTTTCAAGGCCCTGAGCGTCATCCTCATCGCCGAATAACCCCAACCACACCGGAGGATTCCATGCGCCACCCGGCCCCGACCCTCAAAGCCCTCGCCCTCGCCCTGGCCCTGTGCCTTTCCCCGGCCCTGGCCGCCGCAGCGGACCTCACGGTCTCCGCCGCGGCCAGCCTCACCGATGCCTTCAAGGTCATCAAGGCCGACTTCGAAAAGGCCAATCCCGGCACCACGGTCATCACCAACTTCGCCGCCTCCGGCCCGCTGCTGCGCCAGATCGAGAACGGCGCGCCCGTGGACGTCTTCGCCAGCGCCGACGAGAAGACCATGGACCAGGCAGCGGCCAAGAATCTCATCACCCCCGCCACCCGCCACGATTTCGTGAAAAACGCCCTGGTGCTCATCCAGCCGGCGGACAGCAAAATCAGCGTGAAGAACATCAACGACCTTGGACAGATCAGCGTGAAGCGCATCGCCCTGGGCAACCCGGAAACCGTGCCCGCCGGCCGCTACACCAAGGAAGCGCTCACCAGCGCCAAGCTCTGGGAAGCCGTGCAGGCCAAGCTCGTGCCCGGCGAATCCGTGCGCCAGACGCTGGACTACATCACCCGCGGCGAAGTGGACGCGGGCTTCGTGTTCGCCACGGACGCGAAAATCGCCGGTTCCAAGGTGAAGTTCGTGACCGAAGTGCCCACAACGACGCCCGTCACCTACCCCATCGCCGTGGTGGCCGCGAGCAAGAACCCCAAGGCCAAGGCCTTCGTGGACTTCGTGCTGAGCCCGGCCGGGCAGAAGACCCTGCAGGAGTACGGATTCAAGAAGCCCTAAAATCAGGAAACCAGGGGCCCCGCCCCTGGACCTCGCCAAAGGGCATGTGCCCTCTGGAATCCCATTAAAGTGAAGTGCCCTGGCCCGGAGATTCGTCCGGACCAGGGCACTTCATTTGTGGGGGCTTGAAATCGTGCGGGCCCCCGGCTCGCTCCAATTCGGCTAGCCCGTGATGGCCTTGCCCAGGGTGTACGCCTTGCCCACGGCCTCGCCCACGCCGTAGTACATGCTGGAGCCCGGCGCATAGAGCAACGGCTTGAGCTTCTGCATGTCCACATGCCCTTCCGCGTTCAGGACGGAGTCCTCGGCCTTCACGTCCAGGATCTCGCCGATGAACTGGGTGTGCGCGCCCAGGTCGATGGCCTGGAGCAGGCGGCATTCAAGCACCAGCGGGCACTCCTGCACGAAGGGCGCGTCCACCAGCTCGCTCCTGATGGCCGTGAAGCCGGTGGCGGCGAACTTGTCGGCCTTGGCGCCGGAGACCATGCCCACGTAGTCCGCCTCCTGGGCGTGCATCTGCGAGGGGATACTGACAGTGAAGGCCTTGCGCTGCATGACGGCGTCGTAGGTGTGGCGTTCCTTGCGCACGGAAACGGTGACGCAGGCAGGCTTGGAGCAGCAGATGCCGCCCCAGGCGATGGTCATCATGTTGGCCTTCCCGGCCGCGTCGTAACTGCCGACGAGCCACACGGGCGTCGGCTGGGCCAGAGTCCCGGCTCCAAGAGATTTCTTCATGACATTGCTCCTTACGAATTAGGGGGAGAGAAAACTTCCGCCTTCCCTGACGTCCACCCTACAAAAGTTTTTGAAGGGCGGGGAGGGGCGGGAAACTTTTTCCAAAAAGTTTCCCGCCCCTCCCCGGCTCTCTTCCCCCTATACCACCAAGCCGTCCTCCATCCTGACCACGCGGTCGGCCAGGCGGGCATATTCCTCGTTGTGCGTCACCATGACCACGGACAGGCCGTCGCCATGGATGCCCTTCAGCAGCTCCATGACGGTGCTGCCGGTGGCGGAATCAAGGCTGCCGGTGGGCTCGTCGGCGAAGAGGATGCGCGCGTCCTTCACCAGGGCGCGGGCTATGGCCACGCGCTGCTGCTCGCCACCGGAAAGCTGGCCGGGCAGCCGGTGGGCCTTGTCGGCCAGGCCCACGCGCTCCAGGCTCTCCATGGCGCGCGCCTTCTGGGCGCGGGTGACGGGCTTCAGTCCGCGCATGAAAGGCAGCAGCGTGTTCTCCAAGGCCGTCAGGTAGGGCAGCAGGTAGTGGAACTGGAAAATCACGGCGAAGTCGCCATGGCGCAGGGCGTTGATCTCGGCCTCGCTGGCCCGGGCCAGGTCCTGGCCATGATAGTTGAGCTGCCCGGCGTCGGGCTTCAACAGGGTGGACAGCACGCTGAGGAAGGTGCTCTTGCCCGAGCCGGAGCGGCCCACTATGGACACGAACTCGCCCTGGCTCACGGAAAGTGACACGCCCTTGAGCGCCTGGGCGGTGAGGCCGTCCTGGGTGAAGGCCTTGGTGACGCCGACAGCTTCGAGAATGGGTGTTGCGGTCATGGCGGCCTCCTACAGGGTGACCAGCGCTTCGCTGGGTTCGATGCTGGCGGCCTTCCAGGCCGGGAACAGCGAGGCCAGGGAGGTCAGAAGCGCCAGCACGAAGGCCGTGGCCGCCAGATGCAGGGGCTCGAAGGCCAGCTGGCCCGCGCCCTCCATCTCCAGCACGGCCAGGATGCGGAAGCTCACGAAGTAGCCCGCCAGATAGCCCACGAATCCGGCCAAAAGGCCGATGACCGCGGCCTCGGCGCAGAAGATGGAGAACACCGCCCGGCGCGAGAAGCCGAGCGAGCGCAGGATGCCGATCTCCTTCTTGCGCTCGTTGACGGCCGAGAGCATGGAAATGCCCACCATGGAACAGCCGGTGAGCAGGATCACCAGGCTGACGGAAAGGATGAGTTTCTTCACGAAGTGCACGCTGACCATGCGCTGTTCAACGATGCCGCGCAGGGTCTTGATTTCGACCCCTGGCAGCGCGGCCGAGATCTGGTTCACGATGTCGTCGATGGGGCAGCCGGAGCACAGGGCCGCCACTTCCACAAAATTCACCTTGCCCGGATGGCCCGAGGCCTTCTGCAGGGCGTCCATGTCGGCCAGGAGCACGTTGTCGTCCTCGCTGCCCGTGGGGCCGAGGATGCCCGTGACCACAAACTTGTGGTGCCCCAGCGGCACCGTGGAGCCCACCACGAGGCCCAGCTTGGCCGCAGCAGCGCTGCCGGCCAAAAGCCCGCCAGCACCGGCCGGCACATGGGCCACGGCCTTGGCTGCCGGGGCGTCCGGCTTGGGGGCATCGCCGTGCATGGCCGGAGCCATGGCTTGGCGCTCGGCGGCCTGTTCCGGCGTCTCGCCGGGAATCACGCCCTGCTCCACCACCCAGAAGCCCTTGAGGAGCTTCTCCTGTTCGAAGCGCACGCCCACGATGGCCACGGCCGCGCCCTGCACATGGTCCATGACCACCAGTTTGGGCGCGATGACGCTGACGTTCTTGCGCAGTTCGATGCCGTCGATGCGCCGGACCGTGTCCGCCTCGTCCAGGTAATTCACGTCGAAGAGCATGTCGCCCAGGGCGAAGCCGCCGTAGCTCACGGTGAGCTTCTCGCTCTTGGGCGAGACCAGGATGTTGGCCCCGAAGCTGACGAGCTTC
Organism: uncultured Desulfocurvus sp.; assembly: GCA_964446455.1. GTDB lineage: Bacteria > Desulfobacterota > Desulfovibrionia > Desulfovibrionales > Desulfovibrionaceae > Humidesulfovibrio. The sequence continues at coordinate 10,098 of CAYUOW010000055.1, read as the reverse complement.
TTCTCCAACCCCTCGCCCACCACGCGCGAGACGAAGCTGAGGGACACGATGGACACGACGCCCAGGCTGAACACGAGCAGCAGAAGCAGCGTGCGCACCCATTTCTTGCGGGCGTTGCGCAGGGCGATGGTCAGGATGTTCATGCGGGCGGTCCTTTGATTGCGCGCGGTGGTTGCGTGTGGAGCAAGGGGCGCCGCCCCTTGACCCCGTTGGGGGGAATGATTCCCCCCAAACCCCCTAATGTTCGGGCGCGGGCCCTGCTGCGAAAATCGCAGCTGGGCCCGCGCCCGAAACAGAATGGTCAGAAAATCGTCTTGCCCATCAGCCGGTTCCCCGCCGGGCTTCCCGGCGAACAGGGAGTCCAGAGGGCGAATGCCCTCTGGCGGGGTGCAGGGGCGGAGCCCCTGCCCTCACCTAGAAGAACTTCGCTCCGGCGGCAATGTCGGCCTCGCGGATGACGACATTCTTGCCGTCCACGGTGCGGGCCAGGGGCGAGGGATTGCAGCCGCCCTTGACCTCCATGATCTTGGTGGAGTGGAACTTCATGCCGCAGTTGTTGCAGACCATGACGTCGCCTTCCTGGGTGTAGCCCTTCTTGGCGCGGTAGCACACGTCGCAGGCGTCGAGCGCGGTGCGGATGATGCCGTCCTTGCTTTTGATGACAAAGAACTTCACGTCCTTGCCGCCGGTCTTGAAGGTATAGAAATGGGCCTTGCCGTCAGAAACGTCGGCCACGGGGATGGTGACCGCTCCGGCTTTGGCCTTCACCTCGGCCGGACCGCCGAAGAAGCCGGCGTGGGCGCGGGTGAGGTTGGAGAACAGCAACAGCGCCAAAACGGCCAGGGCGGCGATGATGACGAGATGCCCCGGCCCCGCGTAGGGGGCGGGTGCGGCGATGGCTATGGCGCGCGGACGGTTGGGGCGGTGGTTCATGCGGGCTGGGCCTCCTTGCTGCTGCGGGCGTGCTGCGGAATGTGCGGGGTTTGGGGAAGCGGGGGCGGAGGTGGAAGAGCGGAACCCCCGCCCCCGGCTGTGCAAACCCTCTCTGCACACTATTCCTGATTGGCAATCTTTGTGCCACAAAATAATACCTCATCATTTTAGGCGGATCGAAAAATACTGGACTGTGCGGTCCGCAAATTCTGCGCAACAAGCTGCACAAATGTGCGCGGGAGCTTGCACATGCGCCGCGTCTCCCCACGTCTCCGCAAACGGTAATGAGGGCCCGGTTTTCTGGGCAAAACGGCTTGACGTTTCGGGGGGAGTCTGGAATAGACAGCGGAGGTATTGTTCCCTATTTCACAATAGTTTTGCAGGCGTCGGCCAGCTTTCCGCAGGGTGGGGAAGGCCGGGCGGTCGTCTTGTGCTACGGTCTGTTCAGGGGGGGGTCATGGGGCTGATTGAGGCGATGGCGGTACGCTCGGAAGAGCTGGCCCAGAAATGGGCGGACCTCGTTCTGGGCACATACCCGGCCGAGACCCAGGCGGTCTGGCGGAAAAACCGCGATCAATTCACCAATCCGGTGGGCCACAGCATCCTCCGGTCCACCTCCGAGCTCATTCCCCTGCTGTTGGCCTGGAACGACGCCGAGGCGGTCGCCCGGTCCCTGGAGACGCTGGTGAAGATCCGCGCCGTGCAGGACCTTTCGCCGGGGCAGGCCCTTTCCTTCGTCTTTCTCCTCAAGAAACTTCTGCGCCAGGAGTTCACCGCCGAGCTTTCCGCCAAGGGCGAGCTGGAGGAACTGCTGCGCTTCGAGACCAGGGTGGACAACCTGGCCATCATCGCCTTTGACCTCTACGTGGCCGCGCGCGACCAGGTCGCCCGCATGCGCGTGGAGGAAGTGAAGCGTGCGCACACGAACATCGTGCGCCGCGCCAATCTCATGAAAGCGGACGTTGCGGCCCACAAGGCCGATTAGTTTTTTTTCACGGCAGGGCGCTCCCGGCGCGTGTGGCGGGGCGGCCAAACTACAAGCGAGGTGACGGCAGATGAAAGCGATCTTTTCACTCCTTATGGTCCTGGCCCTGGTGGTGATCGCCACGGTGGGGGCGGGCGCGGCAAAGATGCAAACCATCTTCGCGTACTGCATCCCAGGCACGGCATTCATTATTTTCGTGGTCGGGTTCGTGTGCAAGATCATCTCCTGGGCCAAGCGCCCGGTGCCCTTCCGCATCCCCACCACGGGCGGCCAGCAGCAGACGCTCGACTGGATCCCCCAGAACAAGTGGGACAACCCCTCCACCGGGCCGCAGACCTTCATCCGCATGGCCCTTGAGGTGCTGACCTTCCGCTCGCTGTTCCGCAACACCAAGGCGGTGCTGAAGCACGACGACGGCAAGAACCCCATCGTGGCCTACGTTTCGGCCAAGTGGCTGTGGCTCTTCGCCATCCTGTTCCACTACGGCTTCTTCATCGTCATCGTGCGCCACATGCGCCTGTTCATGCAGCCGGTGCCCGCGCCCATCGCCTTCCTGGACTGGAGCGACAGCATCCTGCAGATCCTCACCCCGAGCATCTACATTTCCGACCTGCTCATCCTGGGCGGCCTGACCATGCTGCTTGCGCGCCGCTTCACCGACGCCAAGGTGCGCTACATCTCCCTGGTGAACGACTACTTCCCGCTGTTCCTCATCCTGGGCATCGCCCTTTCCGGCGTGTACATGCGCTACATCGCCAAGGTCGACATCATGTCCATCAAGGACGTGGTCATGGGCCTGGTGACCTTCAACTACAAGGTTCCCGCCGGCGTCGACGCGAGCTTCTTCGTGCACCTCTTCCTGGTGAGCACGCTGCTCGTGTACTTCCCCTTCTCCAAGCTCATGCACATGGGCGGCGTGTTCCTTTCCCCCACGCGCAACATGCCCAATGACACCCGCATGGTGCACTACGAGAACCCCTGGAACGACCCGAACGTGAAGCCGCACAGCTACGAGGCCTACGAGGACGACTTCCGCGAACCCATGTTCGAGGCTGGCCTGCCCCTGGATAAGACTCCGGAGGAAGCCGCCTAAGCGCGGCTCACCAGCCCCCCGGACCCGAGAGCAACAAACTTTTTCCGCGAGGAGAAGACATGGCGAAAATCATCAAACCCGATGAGATGCTCAAGAGTATCAACTACACTCCGCCAGCCACCAACTGGATGGATCTGCCGAACGACCTTTCCCCGGGCCGCTGGGCCTACCCTGCCAAGCAGGACAAGGTCGAGTACCTGATGCACGAGTTGCCGGGCGTGTTCGGCAACCCGCGCCAGTGGAGCCCGGAAGACGTTGACTGGAAGCTGCCCGCGAACTGGAAAGAGATCGTGGTCAACGGCTTCCGCGAGCGCCTGGACAAGTACCGCTCCCTCAAGCTGTTCATGGACATCTGTGTGCGCTGCGGAGCCTGCGCCGACAAGTGCCACTACTTCATCGGCAGCGGCGACCCGAAGAACATGCCGGTGCTCCGCGCCGAGCTCATGCGCTCCATCTACCGCGGCGAGTTCACCCTGGCCGGCAAGATCCTGGGCAAGCTCACCGGCGCCCGCGTGATGGAAGAGGACGTCCTGAAGGAATGGTTCCTCTACTTCTACCAGTGCACGGAGTGCCGCCGCTGCTCGCTCTTCTGCCCCTACGGCATCGACACCGCCGAGGTGACGATGATGGCGCGCGAGCTGCTGCACCTGGTGGGCGTCAACATCAACTGGATCCTGGAGCCGGTTTCCAACTGCAACCGCACCGGCAACCACCTGGGCATCCAGCCGCACGCCTTCAAGGACATCGTCGAGTTCATGGTCGACGACATCGAGACCATCACCGGCAAGCGCCTGAACGTGCCCCTGAACGAGAAGGGCCACGAGGTCCTGTTCATCACCCCCTCGGGCGACGTGTTCGCCGATCCGGGCATCTACACCTTCATGGGCTACCTGATGCTGTTTGACGCCATCGGGCTGGACTACACCCTGTCCACCTACGCCTCCGAGGGCGGCAACTTCGGTCTCTTCACCAACTCCGAAATGATGAAGATGATCAACGGCAAGATGTACTCGGAAGCCAATCGCCTGGGCGCCAAATGGATCCTCGGCGGCGAGTGCGGCCACATGTGGCGCGTGGTGAACCAGTACATGGACACCATGAACGGCAACCTGCAGGGCCCGCAGATGAAGACCCCGGTGAACCCCATCACCGGCACGGTGTTCCACAACGCCAAGCAGACCAAGATGGTGCACATCGCCGAGTTCACGGCCGACCTCATCAAGCACGGCAAGCTGAACCTCGACAAGAGCCGCAACTCCGACATCATTGCCACCTACCACGACTCCTGCAACCCGGCCCGCGCCATGGGCATGTTCGAGGAGCCGCGCTACGTGCTGAAGAACGTCGTGGAGAACTTCTACGACATGCCCGAGAACACCATCCGCGAGCAGACCTTCTGCTGCGCCGGCGGCTCGGGCCTCAATACCGACGAGATCATGGAGATCCGCATGCGCGGCGGCCTGCCGAGAGGCAACGCCCTGCGCTACGTGCAGGAAAAACACGGCGTGAACACCATGAGCTGCGTGTGCGCCATCGACCGCGCCACGCTGATTCCCCTGGCCGACTACTGGGCCCCGGGCGTCAAGATCACCGGCCTGCACGAGCTGGTGGGCAACGCCCTCATCCTCGACGGCGAGGAAGAGCGCACCATGAACCTTCGCCAGGAGCCCCTGCCCGGCATGGAGGAGGAATAAGATGAAACTGTACAACGGCGGTAAAATCATCACCGGACTGGTGATCTTCCTGGGCGTGTTCCTGGCCCCCTTCGCGTACAACGCGGGCAAGGCGGCCTACTCCCAGCCCAAGCTCAAGATGCCCGAGAACGAGAAGGAATGCATCGAGAGCAAAGAGTTCATGCGCACCAAGCACATGCAGCTCCTGAACGACTGGCGCGACTGGGCCCTGCGTGACGGCAAGCGCGTGTACGTGAACAGCAAGGGCAAAGAGTTCGAGATGAGCCTGCAGAAGACCTGCATGAAGTGCCATACCAACAAGGCGGAGTTCTGCGACAAGTGCCACAACGACGCAGCCGTTTCCCCCTACTGTTGGGATTGCCACATCCAGCCGGAGGGGTTGAAGAAATGAACCACACCAGAAGAAACTTCCTGAAGTTCATGGGCGTCGCCGCGGCCGGGCTTTGCGCGGCTTCCGCCGGCAGCGCCCTGGCCGTCTCCGGCGCGGGCTCCAGCATCAAGGAGGGCGCCACCGCCTCCACGGCCAAACGCTGGGGCATGGTCATCGACACCAAGAAGTGCGGCACCAAGGAAACCATCGAAGTGCTGGCCAAGGCCTGCCACGCCGCCCACAACGTGCCCGACATCCCGGGCAAGCAGAACGTGAAGTGGATCTGGGCCGCCGGGTACGAGCAGGCCTTCGACCAGCCCAACAACTACATGGACGAGGGCCTGGAGAAGCGCGAGTTCGCCCTTTTGTGCAACCACTGCACCAACGCCCCCTGCGTGCGCGTGTGCCCCACCAAGGCCACCTACAAGCGCCCGGACGGCATCGTGGCCATGGACTACCACCGCTGCATCGGCTGCCGCTACTGCATGGCCGGCTGCCCCTTCGGCGCGCGCAGCTTCAACTTCATGGAGCCGCGCAAGCACCTGGACCTGACCACGCTGAACAAGGAATTCCCCACCCGCATGCGCGGCGTGGTGGAGAAGTGCAACTTCTGCGTTGAGCGCCTGGCCCACGGCAAGCAGCCCGCCTGCGTGGAAGCCTCCGCCGGGGCGGTTGTCTTCGGCGACCTGGCCGACGCCAACTCCGAGGTGCGCAAGCTCCTGCGCGAGCACTACACCATCCGGCGCAAGCCGTCGCTCGGCACCGAACCGGGCGTCTACTACATCATTTAGGGGGCGGTCATGCTCGAGAAAGCACTTAAAGGTAGTCCCAAGTACTACATGTGGGTCGGGTTCCTGCTCCTCTTGATCGGCGGAACCTCTGGCGCGTACGTCCTGCAGCTCATGGAAGGCCTGACCATCACCGGCATGAGCCGCGACGTGTCCTGGGGCTTCTACATCGCCCAGTTCACGTACCTGGTCGGTCTGGCCGCCTCCGGCGTCATGATCGTGCTGCCGTACTACTTCCACCATTACAAGAAATTCAAGGACCTCGTCATCTTCGGCGAGTTCATGGCCATCGCCGCCGTCGTCATGTGCCTGGGCTTCATCGTGGTCGACATCGGCCAGCCGCAGCGCATGCTGAACGTGGTGCTGTTCCCCACGCCCAATTCCATCCTGTTCTGGGACATGCTGGTGCTGAACGGCTACCTCATCCTGAACGTCCTGGTGGGCTGGACCTGCCTTGAATGCGACCGCCAGCATCTGCCCCACCCCAAGTGGAGCAAGGTGCTCGCCTACGTGTCCATCATCTGGGCCTTCTCCATCCACACCGTCACGGCGTTCCTGTACCAGGGCCTGCCGGGCCGCCACTACTGGCTCACCGCCATCCTGGCCGCCCGCTTCCTGGCTTCGGCGTTCTGCTCCGGTCCGGCCATCCTGCTCCTGGTCATCATGCTCACCGAGAAGCTGACCACCTTCAAGGCCGAGGCCGAAGGCATCGCCACCCTGGCCAAGATCATCACCTACGCCATGTGCGTGAACGTGTTCTTCTTCCTCCTGGAAGTGTTCACGGCCTTCTACTCCAACATCCCGGGCCACACCCACTCCATCGTGTACCTGTTCAAGGGCTTTGAAGGCCACGCCGAACTGGTGCCCTTCATGTGGACCGCCGCGGCCCTGGGCCTTGGCTCCCTGGCCCTCTTGATTCCGCCCAAGCTGCGCGACAACCGCAGCCTGCTGCCCTGGTCCCTGGCCATCCTGGTCATCGCCACCTGGATCGACAAGGGCCTCGGCCTTTTGATCGGCGGCTTCAACCCGACCCCGTTCGAGACCATCGCCCCCTACTGGCCCACCGGCAAGGAGCTGCTCGTCTCCCTCATGATCTACGGCACCGGCGCCCTGGTGGTGACCATCCTGTTCAAGGTGGCCACCGAGGTGAAGCAGGAGACCGGCGCTTCCCAGAAGCCCGCTCCGGTCGCCGAATAGCCTCAAGATCCGCTTCAGCCACACAAGGCGCCTCCGCAAGGGGGCGCCTTTTTTCTGGCCCGCGGCAGGCATCGAAAACCTCGCTGGGCGCCATTCAAGTATCAATGCTTGTGATTTCTCAAATAGGTTGCACCACTTCCAAAACCTGTGTAACGCAATGTCGTTCCGACGGATTCTCGTCGCGTTCAGTCAACTTGGACAACCACAAGGGGGTGGGAAGTGGCCAATGCTTTCGCCGGGCGTACCGGCATCCTTGCGGCGGGCGGGGCCATCGGCCTTGCCGCCGCGCTGTTGCAGTTCGCGGGCAATCCCGCAAACATGGGCATCTGCGTGGCCTGCTTCGTGCGCGACATCGCGGGAAGCCTGGGCCTGCATCAGGCCGGGGTAGTGCAGTACCTGCGGCCGGAGATTCCGGCCTTCGTGCTGGGTTCCTTCGCGGCCGCGCTCATGACCGGCGAATTCCGGGCCCGCGCCGGCTCGGCCCCGGCCACGCGCTTCTTTCTCGGCATGTGCGCCATGGCCGGAGCCCTCGTGTTCCTGGGCTGCCCCTGGCGGGCGCTGCTTCGCCTGGCCGGCGGCGACGGCAACGCCATCCTGGGCATCCTGGGCCTGGCCACGGGCGTGTTCGTCGGCACCCGCTTCTTCAAGGCCGGGTTCACGTTGAGCCGTTCCCAGGCCCAGCCCTGGTCCGCTGGCGCCATGATCGCCCTGGCGGCGGTGGCGCTTCTGGCCGCGCGCTTCTTCCTCCAGCCCGATCCGGCGAGCGGAACCCTGAACTGGCTCTGGGCCTCGGTGAAGGGCCCCGGCGCCGCGCGCGCCCCACTGTACATCTCCCTCGCAGGCGGCCTGGTCATCGGCGTGCTGGCCCAGCGCAGCCGCTTCTGCACCATGGGCGCCCTGCGTGACCTGTTCCTGTTCCGCCAGATCCACCTGTTCAGCGGCGTGCTGGCCTTTGTGCTGGTGGCCTTTGTGGCCAACCTGGCCCTGGGCCAGTTCAAGCCCGGCTTCGAGGGCCAGCCCATCGCCCACACGGACGGGTTGTGGAACTTCCTGGGCATGGCCGTGGCCGGCCTGGCCTTCGCCCTGGCCGGGGGCTGCCCCGGACGCCAGGTCATCCTGGCGGGTGAGGGCGACGGCGACTCGGCCATCTTCGTCCTGGGCATGCTGGTGGCCGCGGGCCTGGCGCACAACTTCGGCTGGGCCAGCTCTCCCGCTGGCCTGGGCCCCAACGGCATGGCCGCCACCTTCGTAGCCCTGGGCTTCTGCCTGCTGGTCGGCGTCATGAACCTCAAGAAGGCCTAAGGAGGCACGTCATGGCTGATACGAAGATCGTGGACGCGCGCGGGCTCTCCTGCCCGCAGCCCGTGCTCATCGCCTCCGACGAGATGGACGCGCTCGCTTCCGGGCGCATCGAGGTGCTCACCGACTGCGGCGCGAGCCCGGAAAACGTTGGCCGCGCGGCCAAGGCCAAGGGTTGGCGGGTGGTTTCGAGCGCCGAGGAAAACGGAACCGTGCGCCTGGTGCTGGAAAAATAGTGAAGCTGCCGTTTGGACTGGGCGGAAAGAAGCCCGGCCCCGCGAAACACAAGGGCCATGACGCCGCGGAATCGCGTGGCGTCATGGCCTTTTCCCACACGGCCGAGGTCATCCGCGCCGAGGCGGCCCTCAAGGCGGCCGGTTTCGAGGTGCGCGTCATGGGCCCCCCGCCGGACATGCGCACCGGCTGCGACATGGTGGTGGAGTTCGAGCTCATGCGCGAGCCCGCCGCCCGCCGGGCGCTTGGGGCCGTGAATATCGTTCCCCTGGCCGTGGCCCCGGTGCGCGCGGGCATGCTTGAGCCGGTGTCGCTGTTCCAGAGCGTGGACTTCGGCCAATGGCTCATGGTGCGGGCGGCCAACATGAAGGTCACGGTGGACAAGGAGACCCGCGTCATCGTGAACATTTCCGGCGGCGGCTGCCCGGACGTGCCCGCCCTGGCCGAACTCATGGTGGGCCGCACCCTGGACGACGCCCCGGCCCCGCTGGAGCGCGGCCAGACGCTCTGCTCTTATGCCCTGGAGCTGGCCTTCCGCGAGGCCCAGCGCCAATTGCCACGTGAAGGGAACTCCGCATGACGGCACCCTGGCTGATTGTCGGCACCGTGCCGGACGAGGGCTTCGGCCTGGCGCAGGGCCCTTGCCAGTGGGACGCCTCCGGCCTGGCGGTGGACGCCACCACGGTGCCGGTGCGGCGCGGCACCCCGGCGCTCTTGGCCGCAGCCTGCGCCGCTTGCGCAGCCCTTGGCATCCCAGCGCCCCAGGCCCTGCTGGCGGGCGATGCCGGACGCGGCCACGGCAGCGCCACGGCCTACGCCTGGCTCAAGAAGCACCTGGCGGAGCTGCGCCCGCGCGGGCTCACCTTCCACTATCTTTTTCCGGATCTGGCCGGGCACGACATGGTGCTGCTGACGGCGCTGGAGCTTGCCGAAAGGCCCCTGCTGGTGGCGGATGCGGGCTTCATGTACGCGGCCAAGATGAGCGGCCAGGCGCGGGAGTATGACCTGTTCACCCCGGACGCGGGCGAGCTGGCCTTCCTGGCCGACGAACTGGCCCCGCACCCCTTCTATACGCGGGGCTTCCTCCTGGGTCCGCAGGCGGACACGCGCCAGCTCATCCAGCGGGCCTGGGAGGGCGGCGATGCGGCCCGACACCTGCTGGTGAAGGGAAGTTCGGACTTTGTGGCGCGCGAGGGCGAAATCCTGGCCGAGATCCCCGGCCCGCAGACTCCGGCCATGGAGGCCATCGGCGGCACGGGCGACACCCTGACCGGCATGGTCACGGCGTTGCTCATGGCCGGACGCGATGTGTCCCAGGCCTGCCAAATCGCGGCCCTGGCCAACCGCCTGCTGGGCCAGCTGGCCCGGCCCACTCCCGCCACGCCCGTGGCCGAGCTCGTCCCGCACATCGCCGAGGCGTTGCGGCTGGCCGGGGCCGACTGATCCGGCCACACGGATTTAGCCGCCAAGCACCCATTCGAGACCGGTGCCCTTCAGTTGCAGCA